>NZ_JBXAHJ010000002.1:245766-558279 GCF_058794995.1 Pseudomonas sp. GW823-FHT06E10
ACCTGCAATCGACATTGCGCGCGTGCTCGGACCTTGAGCAGCAGGCGGCGCGGTTGAAGCAGTTGGTAGGTAGCTTCAGGATCTAAGGCGACCTCACCGGCCTCATCGCGAGCAAGCTCGCTCCCACAGTAGATCTATAGTGCGACAAAGATTCCTGTGGGAGCGAGCCTGCTCGCGATAGCGGCCTGCCAAACGATACTTCCCCCGCCGACATCCCCCCCCCCCGCACAACCCCAACCGAACATCTATCCTTCATATAGGTCAACCAAAGGAGTAACAGGACCGGAGGATCGTTCATCGTGCATATCGCGGACATCACCATGTTCTACGCCCCTGCCAGCGGAGGCGTGCGCACTTATCTGGATGCCAAGCACCGTCGCCTGGGCATCAAGCCAGGCATTCGCCACAGTTTGCTGATCCCCGGATCGTCCTTTGGAGAGCAGGATGGCATCTTCACAGTTCCCGCCCCTGCCCTGCCCTTCGCCAAGGGCTATCGCTTTCCTCTGCGTCTGGCGCCCTGGCGCAATGTCCTGCAAGACTTGCAACCCGACCTGATCGAAGTTGGCGACCCCTACCTCACCGCTTGGGCGGCGCTGGATGCGCGGCGCCAACTCGATGTGCCGATCATCGGTTTTTATCACTCGGACCTGCCCCTGCTGGTCAGCAACCGCATGGGCAACTGGGTGACCAACAACGTCGAGGCCTATGTCAGCAAGCTCTACGGCAACTTCGACCGGGTCCTGGCGCCCAGCCGGGTCATGGCCGACAAACTCACCGGGCTTGGGGTCAGGAATGTCTTCGTGCAGCCGCTCGGCGTTGACCTGCAAACCTTCAATCCCGATGCCAGAGACCCCGGACTGCGGGCCGAACTGGGTCTGGACGAAAACACCCACCTCTTGATCTTTGCCGGGCGCGGTTCCAAGGAAAAAAACCTGCCGGTGCTGCTCGACTGCATGAAACGCCTGGGCCGACGCTATCACCTGCTGCTGGTTGGGTCGTCGATGCCCACGGCCGTGCCCTCCAACGTGACGGTGATCGACGAGTTCTGCCCGGCGGCGCAGGTGGCCCGCCTGATGGCCAGCGCCGACGCCTTGCTCCACGCTGGCGATCAGGAAACCTTCGGCCTGGTGATACTCGAAGCCATGGCCAGCGGTATTCCGGTGGTAGCCGTGGCGGCCGGGGCGTTCGAAGAAATCGTCACCGAGGACTGCGGCCTGCTCTGTGCGCCGAACAATCCCGCCGCGATGGCCACCGCTGTTCGAGAACTGTTCGGCTCGGGCAGCGTAGCGCTGGGCCAACAGGCGCGATTACATGTCGAACGACATTATGCCTGGGACACGGTGGTCACCAGTTTGCTGCGCCACTATCACGCCGTGCTCGGCAGCCAATGGCCGCTGACAGCCAATGGTTGAGCCCATGAACAGTCCCGCTTTACTGCTGGTACTGCACGACGTGGCGCCGCCCACCTGGGCCGATTACCAGTCGTTCGTCAAAGCCGTCGACGCTTTGGGTGGCGTACCGATCACCTGGCTGGTGGTGCCGGATTTGCACAAACACAACAACCTGGACGCCCATCCGCAGTTTTGCCGCCAGCTCAGTGCCAGGGTCGCCCGGGGCGACGAACTGGCACTGCATGGCTATTTCCATTACGACGACGGGCCGATGACCATCAATCCCAGCGACTGGTTCATGCGTCGGGTCTACACCCACGAAGGCGAGTTTTACCGTTTGTCGCAGGAAGACGCCCTCGCCCGCCTGCGTTCGGGCATCGAGATGTTCCACCGCCATGACTGGCCGCTGGAAGGGTTCGTCGCCCCGGCCTGGCTGATGAGCCAAGGCACTCGCCAGGCATTGCGCCAATTGCCGCTGAGTTACACCAGCGACTCGCAACATTTATACCGGCTACCGGATTTCACCGCGCTCGAGGCGCCGGGGCTGGTCTGGAGTGCGCGCAGCGCCTGGCGCCGGGGTGTGTCGAAGCTCGTCAGCGACCGGCGTGAACAGCGCTGGCAGCACGCTCCGGTGATTCGCCTGGGCCTGCACCCGGTGGACATGCGCCATGAGTTCTCGCGCCGATACTGGCTAAAAACCCTTGAGCGCCTACTCGACAACGGACGGGTGCCAATGACCAAGGCACACTGGCTGGCGAAGCAAAACGACCGACTGGGCCGTGCCGCATGAGTCGCGCACTGCTGTTGCTCGTCGGTCTGCTCGCGGCAGTGCTGATTCCATTACTGTTGGGCGGCGGTGAAATCTGGTCTCGGCTGACCGCCTTTCCGCTGCCGTGGTTGCTGATCATGTTCGGCATGATCCTGTTGTGCTGGGGGGTGAACACCCTGCGTTTGCGCCTATTGCTGGGGGATCAATGCAACAAAGTCAGCCGGCTCAGGAGCCTCGGCGTGGTGATGGCCGCCGAATTCGCCTACTGCGCCACGCCCGGCGGCAGTGGCGGGCCTCTGACGATCATGGCTTTGCTGGCGCGTCACGGCGTGCGTCCGGCCAGGGGCAGTGCGGTGTTTGCCATGGATCAACTGAGCGACTTGCTGTTTTTTCTCTGTGCCCTGAGCGGGATTCTGATTTACGCCCTGTTCCAGCACCTCAGCCAGCGTATGGAATGGATGCTGATGGTCAGCGCCGTTTCGCTGTTCGGCGGCCTGATCAGTTGCGTCATGGTGGCGCGCTATCACCGATTATTGATTCGCCTGAGTGGTCGTTGGCTCGCCCGACTCAATGTCAAAGCGGCCACTCGAATGCGCTGGGCGCGCAAACTCCTGCAGTTTCTGGCGGCGTTTACCGACACGTTGAAGTTGCCCGTGCAGACCTTGATCAAGGTATTCGCCCTGACCTGTGTGCATTGGGGCCTGCGCTACAGCGTGCTGTACCTAGCGTTGCGTGGGCTCGGCGCGGATTTGCAGTGGGCCTGGAGTTTTCTGATCCAGATGCTGGCACTGAGCGCCGGGCAATTCAGCCTGCTGCCGGGCGGAGCCGGGGCGGCTGAGTTGACGTCCGCCGCGCTGCTGGCGCCCATGGTCGGGAAGTCCACGGCAGCCGCGGCGATTCTGATTTGGCGGGCGGTAACCTATTACTTCTATTTACTGGTCGGTGGGCCGGTGTTTCTGCTGATGCTGGGTCGGCCGCTGCTGAAGAAGTTGATGAAACTCAGGCAGGCTTAGGTTTGTCCTCGGGCTCTTGCTGCAACTGTTCCCACAACTGCGCGGCGTCGGGAAACTCCGTACCGGTTTCAGGCCCCATGTCATCCGGGTCGTAGCGGCTCAGGCAACCCTCGCCCAGCGTGGCGGGAGCCTTGGAGGTGGCTTTGTCCAGTGGATCGGCCATGGTCATGTCCTCGGTGCAAAAACGGCGAAGGGCCTGAAGCGATTGAACGCCCAGGCCCTTCGAATTTCAACTGTGACGTACGTCTGTCAGAAGACGACGGTCTTGTTGCCGTGCACCAGCACGCGGTCTTCCAGGTGATAACGCAAGCCACGGGCCAGCACCATTTTCTCGACATCGCGGCCGAAACGCACCATGTCTTCGATGCTGTCGCTGTGGTTGACGCGCACCACGTCCTGCTCGATGATCGGGCCGGCATCCAGCTCTTCGGTCACATAGTGGCAAGTCGCGCCAATCAGCTTCACGCCGCGCAGGGAGGCCTGGTGGTACGGCTTGGCACCGACGAACGACGGCAGGAAACTGTGGTGAATGTTGATGACCTTGTGCGCGTATTCGCTGCACAACTCAGGCGGCAGGATCTGCATGTAGCGGGCAAGTACCACCACTTCGGCATCGTGTTGCTTGACCAGGCGCGAAACCTCGGTGAAGGCTGGCTGCTTGTCCTGCGGATTGACCGGGACGTGGTAGTACGGAATACCGTGCCACTCCACCATGCTGCGCAAGTCATCATGGTTGGAAATCACACAGGAAATTTCGCAGTCCAGTTCATCGCTGTGCCAGCGGTGCAGCAAGTCGGCCAGGCAGTGCGACTCGCGGCTGGCCATCAGGACCACGCGCTTCTTTTGCTCGGTATCGGTGATGCGCCAGTCCATCGAGAACTCTTCGGCGATCGGGGCAAAGGCTTCACGAAACGCTTCTATACCAAATGGCAGGGAGTCGGCACGGATTTCGTGACGCATGAAGAACCAGCCACTGAGATTGTCCGAGTGATGGCTCGCTTCAGTGATCCAGCCGTTGTGTGATGCCAGAAAGTTACTGACTTTGGCAACGATGCCAACACGGTCCGGGCAAGAAATCACCAGACGAAAAGTGCGCATGAGGGGGGAACTCCAGAACTTCGCAAAGGCCGCCATTCTAGCGATTGCGCAACAAAACTGCAGTATTGTTGACGTTTCGCCCTGCCGGAAGGTCAGTGCGGCAGGGCGGACACCAGCAGTGCCTGCTTGCACAGATGCTCTTGCGGTGCCGGCCAATTGTTAATTTATGTATATCTGACAGACCGGGACCACACTAATAATCGCACTACCAATGCGCGCCAGAACCCCGGCAATTAAATTGAATAAACTTGCCTTAAATGTTTACTTGATGAAACACCGTGACTATTATTGCCGCACTGTCACCTGCCATCCAGCGCACAACATAAGGTAGTCCACATGTCCTTGATCAACGAATATCGCGCCACCGAAGAAGCTATCAAAGAGCTGCAAGCCCGTTTGAAGAACCTGTCCCAAGACGACAAACTGCAAACCGAGCTGGAATTCGAAGGCAAACTGCGCACCCTGATGGGTGAATACTCCAAGTCCCTGCGTGACATCATCGCGCTGCTGGATCCAGAATCCAAAACCAAGGCACCACGCGGCGGTGCAGTGAAAACTACCGGCACCAAGCGTGCTCGCAAAGTTAAACAATACAAAAACCCGCACAATGGTGAAGTCATCGAAACCAAAGGTGGCAACCACAAGACTCTGAAAGAGTGGAAAGCCAAGTGGGGCGGTGACGTGGTGGAAGGCTGGGCTACCCTGCTGGGCTAAGCCTCAGAGCTTGTCGCAGATGGATCCGTGACAAAAAATAACGCCAGCAAATGCTGGCGTTATTTATGCCCGGCGTTTAAGCCCTGGCATGTTCGATTTCAAAGACTCAAACGCTGGCGCAGTCCCTGGACATAATCCTGCCACTCACCGAGCACCCCCTGCTGAAACGCAGTAGCACTAACGCTCAATTGGGCCGCGGCTTCTACAAAACTTTCAAGGGTATTTGGCGCACCCCATTCAGGGTCTGACAAACGTTTCTGACAGAATATTCGCCAGCGCTCTTGCTCTTCGGAATTCAGCGTGTCGGGAAAGTTGCGTGCGCGATATCGAAACAGCAATTCAGGCAAACGTTCGTCATCGAAAGGCCACTGCTCTTGTGCCAATTGCATCGGGTCAACGGCCCTGACTTGTTCACACAATCGTCGATCCCGATCACCGATAAATCCATCGTATAACTGTTGCTCCGGATCCTGGCTCTGGGAAAAGTCTTCGCGGGCATAAATCGCCAGGATTTTATCCAGCCAAACTTTCCGGGCGTCATTGAGCTGCGACACCCTCTGCTGATACAGCGCCATATCCAGCCCCAGACGCTGCTGATCTTCCTGGCGAAGTACTGACAACGGTGCCACCACCGGGCACTTGTTGATGTGAATCAGCTTCAACGGCACCGGCAACTCGCCTTCGGCCAGTTCGTCGCGGCGGGTATACAAGCGCTGGCGCAAGCTTTCGGCATCCAGGTCGAGCAGGCCCTGGGGATCCAGGTGCAGATCACAGACAATCAGGGCGTTCTTGTTGCGCGGGTGCCAGGCCAGCGGCAACACCACCCCCACATAGTTGCGAGCGGCCGAAAAACGTCCGGAAACATGCACCAGCGGTTGCAGCAGGCGTATCTGGTCCATGACTTTTTGCTTGCTGCGCAGTTGAAATAACCAGTCGTACAGCTTTGGCTGTTTTTCCCGTATCAGGCGCGCCAGGGCGATCGTCGCGCGAACGTCCGACAGTGCTTCGTGGGCATTGCCATGATCGATGCCATTGGCAGCGGTCAGGCGTTCGAGCTTGAGCGTGACCCGCCCCTCGTCATCGGTCGGCCAAACCAGGCCATCTGGGCGCAAGGCATAGGCGGCGCGCACCACATCGATCAGGTCCCAGCGGCTATTGCCGCCCTGCCACTCCCGCGCATAGGGGTCGAAAAAGTTTCGGTACAGGCTGTAGCGGGTCATCTCGTCATCGAAACGCAAGGTGTTATACCCCGCACCACAGGTACCGGGCGCCGCGAGTTGGGCATGCACCCGGGTCATGAAATCGGCTTCGCTCAAGCCGTGCTCTTGCAGTTGCCCGGGGGTGATTCCCGTGATCGCGCAGGCGGCAGGATGCGGCAGGATGTCGTCACTGGGCTGGCAGTAAAGATTGACCGGCTCGTCGATTTCATTGAGATCGAAGTCGGTGCGCAGGCCGGCCATTTGCAACGGACGGTCACTACGGGGATTGATGCCAGTGGTTTCGTAGTCGTACCAGAAAATGGAGGTCACGGGCGATTCCTGAACTGAAGATCGGCAAAGTCTAGGCGTTCACCGCCCGCCCCGGCCAGTAGTCTTGTCATTCAAGCACCTTGCGCGACTCACCATGCAATACATAGTTATGTCGTTTCCCCCAGCCCCCGCCCCTCGAATAGGCTGCTAGCATCGACTGGATACACAATCCCGAATAAGGCCACATCATCAGGTTGCCCATGCTCGAGACCACAGCACAGCCACGGAATGCGCCGCTGTCACCGCCGCTGGATACGCGGTACCAGGTCGAAACGCCGGAGGGCGTCGACCTGCCACTGCGCCCGGCCGGGTTGATGGTCCGTGCGCTGGCATTCTCCATTGATCTTGGTTTACGCGGCCTGGTCCTGGGCGTGCTGTTCATTGTGCTGGCGATGCTCGGCAAACTCGGAGCCGGGCTCGGCTCGATCCTGCTGTTCGTGGTGAGCTGGTGGTACATGGTGCTGTTCGAGGTGCTGAATCACGGTCGCTCGCCGGGCAAGCAATGGATGGGCCTGCAGGTGGTGCACGACGATGGCACCCCGGTCGGCTGGTCGGCGTCGCTGTTGCGCAACCTGCTGCGCGTTGTCGACCTGCTGCCGTTCGGTTACTTCCTCGGGGCCATCAGTTGCCTGCAACATCCCCACTTCAAGCGCCTCGGCGATATCGCCGCCGGGACCCTGGTGATCTACCGCGAACGACCGCACACCCGCCCCCAGCTCCCCGAAGCCCGGCCCCGCCGCCCGGCCTTTGTCCTGACACTCACCGAGCAACGGGCCATCCTCGGGTTTGCCGAGCGCCAGGGTGAACTCTCCGAAGCGCGGGTCGATGAACTGGCTTCGATTCTCGCCCACCCCTTGCAAGTCCAACCCCCGCAGGCATTGACCGAGCTCAACGGCATCGCCCGCGGCTTGTTGGGGCCGACATGAAGCAAAGCCTTTTTGAAAGCCGGCACAAGGCCGAATGGGACCATTTCGCCCATCTGCTCGAGCAGTTGGAACGGGACGGCAAGGCTACCGACGCCGGCAGTTTCCCGAAGGACTACCGACGCCTCTGCCAACACCTGGCACTGGCACGGGAGCGTGGCTACAGCAGTTTTCTGATCGACTCCTTGCAGCAACAGGTGCTGCGCGGACACCAACAGCTTTACCGTCATCGCAGCCATTTGGGGGCCAATGTGCTGGCGTTCGTCCTGGCCGACTTTCCGCGACTGGTGCGCGAACAGTGGCGTTTTGTCCTCGCCGCCAGCCTGATGTTTTTTGGCAGCCTGGCCGGTTTCGCGCTGCTGGTGTACCTGTACCCTGCGCTGGTCTACAACCTGATCCCCGCCGAGCAGGTCAGCGAGATGCAAAGCATGTACGACCCCGTTGCCGGTCACCTCGGGCGCACGGCGGAACGAGCCGCCAGCGAGGACTGGGCGATGTTCGGCTACTACATCATGCACAACATCGGCATTGCCTTTCAGACCTTCGCCAGTGGTTTGCTGTTCGGTCTGGGCAGCGTGTTTTTCCTGATTTTCAACGGCCTGATGATCGGTGCGGTGGCCGGGCACCTGACCTACGTCGGCTACGGGCAAACCTTTTGGTCATTCGTGATCGGCCATGGCGCTTTCGAACTCAGCGCCATCGCCCTGGCCGGTGCCGCCGGTCTGAAGCTGGGCTGGGCCTTGGTCGCCCCGGGGCGTCTGCCACGGGCCGAGGCCTTGCGATTGGCTGCGCGCAAGAGCGTGCTGCTGATCTGCGGGGTCATGCTGTTTCTGTTGATCGCTGCGTTTATCGAAGCCTATTGGTCGTCAATGACCGGCCCTTCGCACCAGACCAAATATCTGGTCGGCGCGGCGCTCTGGCTGTCGGTGGTGGTTTATCTCGTGTTTGCCGGACGTCAGCGCCATGCGCCTGAGTGACGCCACGGTGGTGATTCGCCCGCGCTCGACCTGGGAAGCCATGGACCTGGGGGTGCTGCTGAGCCAACGCCACCGACGTCTGTTGATGACCAGTTGGGCCTTGGTCACCTTGCCGGTTTTCGCGCTGCTCAGTTGGGGGCTCTGGGATTCGCCCGATCTCGCCGTGTTCATTTTCTGGTGGCTGAAGCCGGCGTTCGAACGCCTTCCCCTATACATCCTGTCCAAAGCCATGTTCGGTGAAACGCCCACTCTCAAACAGGCCCTGCGCCAATGGCCACGTCTGCTCAAGCCGCAATTGCTGGCCAGCCTGACCTGGCGACGCCTGAGTTTGCCCCGCAGTTTCGTGATGCCGGTGGTGCAACTCGAAGGACTGGACGGGCAGCAACGGCAACAACGCCTACAGGTGCTGTTGCAGCGAGACGCCGGCACCGCACGCTGGCTGACGATCATCGGCGCGCACCTGGAAGGCGCATTGTGGGTCGGCTTGATGGTGTTGTTCTATCTGCTGCTGCCACAACAGGTCGCGCTCGACTGGAGCTGGCAGTCGCTGATCTCGGCGGCCACCCAGGACTGGCGTTGGCTGGAACACCTGACTAATGCCTTTTATGCACTGGTGCTGGTGGTCTGGGAACCGATCTATGTCGCCTGCGGTTTCAGCCTGTACCTGAACCGGCGCACCGTGCTGGAGGCCTGGGATATCGAACTGGTGTTTCGCCGGATGCGCCAACGTCTGGTCAGTGCAGGCGCTGTCCTGTTGATGGCCGTGATTATGCTGATGCCAACCACCCACAACGCATGGGCCACAGAACCGACCCTCTCACCCGACAGCCCGCGCCTGCTGGGCCAGCCCCTGACCAGTCAGGCCTCCAGGGACAGCATCAAGGCGATCCTCGAACAGGCGCCCTTCAAGAACCGGGAATCGGTCACGCGCTACCGCTTTGGCGAAGAGCAACCGAATGCTGAAGCTTTGGACGACGGCAAGACACCACAATGGTTGAAGGCGCTGTTGAAGCTGCTCGAGGGGCAACGCTTCGGGGCATTGGCGACACTGATCGAAATCGTACTGTGGGGCATCGTCATTGGCGCCGTCGGCCTGTTGATCTGGCGCTATCGCGACTGGCTGCAGGCGTTCGTCAGCCGACGACCGCCCCTCAATGTCAAAGCCACGCGACCGTTACCGCAGCAGGCGTTCGGCCTGGACCTCAAGCCCGAATCCCTGCCCGCCGACATCGCCGCCCACGCCGAAAGCCTCTGGCAAGCCCACCCACGCGAAGCGCTTGGCTTGCTCTATCGCGCTCTGCTCAGCCGCCTGCTGCACGACTTCAATATCGTGCTCAAGGCCGCCGACACCGAAGGTCAGGTGCTTCGGCGTGTCGAGCTACTGCAGCAGCCGGCCTTGCTGGCCTACAGCCAAAACCTTACCGGGCACTGGCAAAACATGGCCTACGGGCATCGCCTGCCGCCCGCTCAAGTGCAACAGGAACTGTGTAACGGCTGGCGTGTTCTGTTCGGTCCGGAGGCTGTCCGTTGAGTCGGCGCCGGGGTTCGATAGCCGGTGCGTTGATGGCCGTGTTGCTGGCTGCGTTGAGTGTTTATCTGTACCTCAAGGCGACTCCCTACCGGACCGAAATCGATCACGGCCCCTCCCCCGAAGCCAATGCCAACCCTTATCTGGCGGCCGAGTTGTTCCTGCGCAAGCAAGGCCTGAAGGTCGGCCACGCCAATGGCCTCGATATCCTGCCCAGCCTCGACCCGCATCAACACAGCCTGCTGTTGCTCGGGGAACGCTACAACATGACCCCACGGCAGATCGACCAGGTGATGAACTGGACCCGGGCCGGCGGGCGGCTTCTGTTCGTCGCCGAGGCGCTGTGGGATGAAAAACTCGGCCATAGCAATGACCTGCTGCTCGACCGGGTGCAACTGCACCAGTCCTTGAGCAAAGACCTCAAGGACCCACCGCCGGATATCGGTGACGATCCGTACCCGCAACTGACCAAGCTCTACCTGGAAGACGAAGACGCCCCGGCCTATGCCGGTTTCGATACCGCGTTCCATCTCGAAGACCCGAAAAACCTCGCCCTGGCCTGGGCCAACAGCGCCAGGGCCACGCACATGATGCAACTCAACCACGGGCTCGGTTCGATCATCGTGGTCACCGATGCCGACCTGTGGAAAACCCCGGCCATCGACCGGTACGACAACGCCTGGCTGCTCTGGTACCTGACCGCCGACACCCGCGTGACGCTGATCTTCAACACCGATCACGACAGCCTGCTGACGTTACTGCTGCGTTATTTCCCCCAGGCGCTGGTCGCGTTGTTCGCCTTGATCGGCCTGAGTTTCTGGCACTTTGGCGTGCGCCAGGGACCGTTGCTGGAAGCGGCTCCGAAAGCACGCCGGCAATTGCAGGAGCACCTGCGCGCCAGTGCCGACTTCCTGTTGCGCCGCAACGGTCAGGCCGGCCTGTTGCAAGCCTTGCAGCAAGACATCCTGCGGCGTGTACGGCGTCGTCACCCCGGTTTTGAACAGCTCGGTGTTGCCGAACAATGGCTGGTGCTCGCGCGCCTGACCGGCCAACCCACACGCGCCATCAGCCAGGCCATGAGCCCGCGGCCGAAACAACGGCTTTCCAGCGTTGAATTCAGCCGCCAGGTCGCCCACCTGCAAACTTTGAGGAACGCCTTATGATCTGGCACCTGACAAGTGTTGGATTCCCATTGGATTAGAAGACAGCCCCTTACGAGCTGTTCGAGGCTACCTCCGGCAGTTGCGGGTGCGAGCCACATTTGAGTCGACCTCTCATCGTCCGCATTGGGTTGAATCCATAGTCGAAAGCGGACGTTCCCAGGCACCTACGAAGTTATGGCGATTTAGTCTTGGTCCGTGGGAAATCAGTGCTCGCCATTAATCTTTCGTGAACATACTCCTCAAATTGTTCGGCTGGCAGTGGCGGGGAAAACAGGAAGCCCTGATAGGTCTGGCAGCCATGCTTGACTAAAAAGATGCGCTGAGCTTCTGTCTCCACACCTTCTGCAATCACCGAAAGCCCCAATATCTGGCTCAGGCTCACAATCGCGCAGGCGATGGCGGCGTCGTTGGGATCAACCAGCACATCTCTGATGAAGGACTGATCGATCTTGAGTTGATCCAGCGGAAGGCTCTTCAGGTATGACAGTGACGAGTAGCCGGTTCCGAAATCATCCAGCGAAAGGCCTATGCCGATCTCTTTCAACTCGATCATTTTGGCGACAGTACCTTCCATATCCTCTATCAGCAGGCCTTCGGTCAGTTCCAGTTTCAATTTCTTCGGATCGGCCCCCGTGTATTTCAGTACTTGCAGTACCTCCTCGACGAAGTCCGGATGGTGAAACTGGCGGGCGCTGACATTCACAGCCATACCCAGTCGGGCGGTTTCCGAACGCTTTGCCCAGGCAACCAGCTGAGTGCAGGCTGCCTGCAGCGCCCAACGGCCTAATGGCAGAATCAACCCTGTTTCCTCTGCCAATGGAATGAACTCGCCTGGAAACACGACTCCGCGCTCAGGATTCCGCCATCTCATCAGTGCCTCTGCGCCAATGATACGGCCCTCACTATTCACCTGCGGCTGGTAATGAAGAAGGAATTCGTTGTCCTGCAAGCCTTGGCGCAAGTCTACTTCCAGTCTGGCGCGTGCCGTGGCAACCGCCTGCATTTCCGGATCGAAGAAGCGCATGGTATTGCGGCCCGCTGCCTTGGCGCGATACATCGCCAGGTCAGCGCGCTTCAGAATATCGTCCGCTGTGCTCAGTTGCCCCTGGAACAGCGCAATGCCGAGGCTGGGGGTGCTGTGGTGCTCATATCCATCCAACTGGTAGGAAATGTTCAGAGAGTTGAGAATCTTTTCGCCAATAGCCTTGGCCTGGATAGCTGCGTCTGGAGGATTCTCATTAAGGCCATCCAGCAGGACGACGAATTCGTCTCCGCCCAGGCGAGCCACGGTGTCGCTCTCGCGTATGCAGCCGCAAAGGCGCAGAGCAACTTGCTGCAGCAACATGTCGCCTCTGTCATGCCCCAGCGTGTCGTTCAGTGCCTTGAAGTTATCCAGGTCAATGAGAATTATCCCGTTCGTATGCAGGCTACGGGCGCTGCCCGCCAGCAGATGCTGTAACCGGTCCAACATGAGCCGCCTGTTGGCCAGCCCGGTCAACTGATCGTAGAAGGCCAAACGCTGGACCTCTTGCTCAGCGGTCTTACGGTGGGTGATGTCAGTATTGATCGACAGAACGGATTGCGGCTGGCCATCATCGTCTCGCACCAGGGTTCGATGACTTTCGAGCGTGATGGTGCAGCCATCCCGGCGTCGAAGTGTAACTTCGTCCGCCCAGTCACCCGTTTCTATCAGGCTGTCAGTGGCCGCATTGAAAGCGGCGCTACCCTGGTAGATCAACTCCTGTGCCGATTTGCCGAGTGCCTCTTCCTTTGACAGACCGTAGAGACGCTCGGCACTTTTGTTCCAGTACAGGATGCGGTTATCCATCCCGTGAACGACAATGGCGTCCTGGGCCTTGTCCAGCAGCGATGCTTGCTGGCGGGCCTGCTTCTCGCTTTCGCGCAGCACTGCCAGATAACCTTCCCTTTCGGCTGCTTGCGACTCCATTTCGCGCCTGATCTTGCCCCCGTAGATAACGGCCGCACTGACCATCAGTAGCACGAACACCATGATCGCGTATTCGACCCGGCGCAGTTCTTCGACCGACTCAAGCTCCTCCTCCAGGAGCTTGCTTTGAATCAGGCCAACGCGATCCCGCACGGTACTGAGTGAGGCGAGCAACAGGGCAAACTTCCTGTCCATCGTTGCCATGCGTTTGCCGGCATTATCCGACTGCCCCTCCCTGAAGTAGGAAAAGATCAGCAAGGCCTCGTTCACCATTTCGACCATCGCGGCATCAACTGCACCCACCTCATCCTTCAATGCAAGGGTAAAGGCCTGTATATCTGCACTGTGTTCAGCCTCATTGGCGATCCGTACTTCCAACTGTTTTTTGGCCATTGCCAAATGCTCGTTGAAGGCGCGCAAGGCTTCATTCATGTTCCGCGATTCGGCTTCAACATTATGTGTATCGAACACATTATTGCCCGGCGCATTGACTGTGGAAGCCAGGCTGCCCAGCGTTGAATAGCTCGACAGCTGTTGGACCCACGACTGGTTTGCCTTGATGGAGCGGTGATAGGTATCGACGATCAGGTGGTTCAATAGCACGCTCAGCACAACAACCAGCACGTCGAATCCCGCAAGAAAAAAGTACATGCGGTGCCATTTGGTCGAGCGCGGCTTATTTGAACTGGTGGGTATGGCTTGCTTTGCGGCGGTTTTATTCCTGAAAAAATCCATTTCACAATCTCCAAACATAATCCTTCTAAATTGACCAATAGAAGCGGTATTCGGAAACCAATTGACCTTTTGTGCCGCCACCTGAACCTGAGAACACACCGCACGTAGCATTAGCCAAATTTTTTCTCTGTTCTGGATTCACGCTGGTTTTCGTGAGCGAAGCTCCCGAGTGTCGTTGCGCATTTGCGCCCCTGAACTGGATGCTTCATGCAGAATAGTCGGGTTACACAGGGCACGTTGCGGGTCATTTCCGCGCAGCCTGCCGGACTGCCTGATCAGCTTCGACAGCAGACCAAGCATAGCCACTAATTTGCCATTATTCTGTTCGCCGACTGCTCCAGGTCGGTAGCAGCCCTTGATGGTCGGCAGCTTTCGGCTGTGGATTCAACCGGTCGATGCAACACAGCTAAATTCTGTGTAGGCAGAAGGAGTGTTGCAGGCTTGCTCTGCTGTGAAATTGTCACTGGCTGAACCCGTCCCTGCTATCTACGACATGCGCCGTTGCCGCCTGATACCGGTGCGGCAGATACGTTTCAAGCAGCTCCAGCCATGCTTTTCGCTCGCATCACCCTTGGTTCCGGGATGGCCGAATGACTGCCGCGACACGGCAAGGCTTTACTGCACCTTATCGTGCAGACCTGACAGCAGCGTTTGATTCACTCATCGAACCAAATTCTCCCAAGCAAGGCAGGTAATGTCGGCAGTTGACCGTCATAGACTAACCTCCACCTCTGACGAACGCTCAAATGAAGGGTTGCCATGGGTTTGCAATGAGGCAGATTGGCAGTCACTCACTCGTTCCACGCGTAAGAAAATACGTGAAAAAAGTTAGATTAGATAAGTGACTGACTTATGGAAGATAAAACAAATGTAACTGTTAACAAGGCTCCGGAAGTCGTGAGTCAACCGATCGAGCCCGACGCACCGAGCCATGCCGCTCAACAGCGTCAGCGTGCCGGCCATCTGGCCCAGGCCGTACGCAAAGAACTGCAAAAAGCGGTGATTGGCCAGGACAGCGTGATCGACGACGTCCTGACGGCACTGATCGCCGGCGGCCACGTGCTGCTCGAAGGCGTGCCCGGTTTGGGCAAGACCCTGTTGGTGCGCGCCCTCGCCCGCTGCTTCGGCGGCGAGTTCGCACGCATCCAGTTCACCCCGGACCTGATGCCCAGCGATGTCACCGGGCATGCCGTGTATGACTTGCAGACTGAACAATTCAAACTGCGCAAAGGGCCATTGTTCACCAACTTGCTACTGGCCGACGAAATCAACCGCGCCCCGGCGAAAACCCAGGCGGCGCTGCTCGAAGCCATGCAGGAACGGCAAGTCACCCTCGAAGGCCGTCCATTGCCGATTGCGCAACCGTTCATGGTGCTTGCCACGCAGAACCCGATCGAACAGGAAGGCACTTACCCCCTGCCGGAGGCTGAACTGGACCGCTTCATGCTCAAGGTCCGCATGGATTACCCCGACGCCGAGCAGGAGCTGGACATGGTGCGTCAGGTCAGCCGCTCGACCCGGGCCGACATGCTTGATGTCCAACCGATGCGCACGTTATTGCAGGCCAGGGATGTACTGGCCCTGCAACGCATCGCCAGCGACCTGGCACTGGACGACCAGGTGCTCGATTACGCCGTGCGCCTGGCCCGCTCCACCCGCAACTGGCCTGGCTTGATCCTCGGCGCCGGCCCACGCGCATCCATCGCGCTGGTGCGATGTGCCCGGGCCCGGGCGCTGCTGCGCGGCGGTGAGTTCGTGATTCCGGATGACATCAAAGGCTGCGCCCTGGCCGTGCTGCGCCATCGTGTGCGCATCGCGCCGGAGCTGGATATCGAGGGTCTGGATGTCGATCAGGTGCTCCAGCAGTTGCTCGACCAAGTGCCGGCGCCGCGCCTGTGAAACCCTCGCGCCTGGTGCTCGTCTGGCTGTTGATCCTGCTGGCCTGCACCATTGTGTCGGGCACTTTGGTGGCATTGGAGGTCTCGGTTCCGACGAATCTCATGGCGATCAACTGGGGGTTGCTCCTGGCGCTGCTGGCCCTGGCACTGCTGGATGCGGTGTGCGTGAAGCGCCTGCCGTCGCCCCGGCTGAAACGCCAGATACCCGGCAGCCTGGCGCTGGGTCGATGGAGCGAGGTGCAACTGACGGTCGAACACGACTTTGCGCAACCGCTGAAGGTACAAGTCTTCGACCATGTGCCACCGGGCCTGAGTTTCGAAAACCTGCCGCTGACGGTCGAGCTGCAACCCGGCCAGCACAGCCTGGCCGGTTATCACCTGCGCCCGCTCAAGCGCGGCCACTTCAGCTTCGAACACTGCGAAATCAACCTGCCAAGCCCCTTGGGACTCTGGTCGCAAAGACGCTTGCTCGACCTGCCCGACGCCACCCGCGTCTACCCCGACTTCGCCCGTCTCTATGAAGGGCAATTACTGGCGGTGGACAACTGGCTCAGCCAGCTTGGCGTCCGCCAGAAACAACGGCGGGGCCTGGGCCTGGAATTCCATCAATTGCGCGAATTTCGCGAGGGCGACAGCCTGCGCCAGATCGACTGGAAAGCCACCGCGCGCCAGCGCACGCCGATTGCCCGGGAATATCAGGACGAACGCGATCAGCAAATCATTTTCATGCTCGACTGCGGCCGGCACATGCGCAGCCAGGATGATGAGCTGTCGCACTTCGATCACGCCCTCAACGCCTGTTTGTTGCTCAGCTACGTCGCTCTACGTCAGGGCGACGCCGTGGGCCTGAGTACTTTTGCCAGCGAACAGGCGCGCTACCTCGCGCCGGTAAAAGGCACCAGCCATCTCAACACCCTGCTCAACACCGTCTATGACTTGAACAGCACCCAACGCAGCGCCGACTATCAAGCCGCGGCCACGCAACTGCTGGCACGGCAAAAACGCCGGGCACTGGTGGTGCTGGTGACCAACCTGCGCGAAGAGGACGACGATGAATTGCTGCCGGCCGTCCACCGCCTGAGCCAGCAGCATCAGGTGCTGGTCGCGAGCCTGCGCGAAGACGTGCTCGACTCCCTGCGTCAGTCACCGGTGCAGACTTTGCCCGAAGCGCTGGCCTATTGCGGGACCGTGGACTACCTGAATGCACGCGCCGAACTCCATGAGCGCTTGAACGCTCATGGCGTATTGGTGATGGATGCGCGGCCTGGTGAGTTGGGAGCAGAGTTGGTGACTCGGTACCTGGGCTGGAAGAGAACCGGACTCTGAGCCTGGGCAATCACTCACAGCCAAGTTCCCATTGATCTCACGCCGAAGCCGGCAGCGGCAGAAAACTGAAATACTGCTTCAACGCCTCTACCAGTTGCCCATACTCCGGCGGTGCCCGTTGCAGGCTGAACCCGGCGTCGAAATGTTGGGGGGTCGCGTCTTCGTGGCACCACAGGCAACAGGCCTGCAGGTCGATGATTCGCAGACCACCTTCGCTGGCGGGAATTTTCAGGCGCAGGCTGAAGTCCGCGCCGATCATCATCGGCAGCTGGCTGATCAACATCAGCCCGTCTTCGGAGACATTGCCCAGGTAGCCGATGGGTTTGCCGGTGATGCCGTTGAACACTTTCAGGAAGTACGGCAGTTGATGCCGCTCGATTCGGCGGTCAGTGAACATGTGCAATTTCGCTATGCAAGGCTCTTAAGCAGAGCCGCACTACTGCTTCGGAACGGGTATGCATAAGTCTTTGCCCGCTCTCCCCGCTTCCGGTGCGCCAGTCCTTGTAGCGCAGAGTCTTGCTTGTACCGGTCACAGGTGTTGCCCCGGTTCATCAGAGACAACGCTCTAAAACCGGTTCCCTGGACTATAGCTCACCACCGCCGGGGAGCCAGCGATCAGAGGGTTACGGCCGTCAGAACTGCGTGGATTTTGTCGCGGCGGCACTGCGCAACGGGTAGTGACCCAGGCTTTGCAGGGTTTCCAGACGAGCTCGGGCGCGGTAGGCGTATTCGCTCTGTGGGTACGACGCGATGATGAACTGATACGTCTGCGCCGCATCGACAAACATCTTCTGCCGTTCCAGGCAAAGGCCGCGCATCATCGATGCTTCCGGCCACACATAAGGTCGCGCCCGGCTTTCGCGCTCGACCTTGGACAGTTCAAGCATGACTTGCTCGCAATTGCCCCGGTCATAGGCTTTGTAGGCATTGTTCAAATGATGGTTCATCGACCAACGGGTGCAGCCCGTGACGCTGAGGGCGCTGATGGCAAGGGCGGCAATGAGTACGCAACGCATGGGAAAATCTCCTGTCATGAACGCTGTATCGACCCATGGTCGGAAATCTTCAGGCTGCCGGATGCAAAGTTGCGCGGTTCTATAAAGAAGGCAATAACCAGGTTCTTCGAAAAAACCAAGCTCTTCACGAAAAGTAGTGCATACGAACAATGACTACACCTTCGGAGCATAGTAGCCTCACTCAGCGCTTGAACTCAGGAGTCTTTGCATGTCCGTCCGTCGTACCAAAATCGTCGCCACCCTTGGCCCGGCCAGTAACTCGCCGGAAGTTCTCGAACAGCTGATTCTGGCTGGCCTGGACGTCGCCCGCCTGAACTTCTCCCACGGCACCCCCGACGAGCACAAGGCTCGCGCGAAGCTGGTGCGTGACCTCGCTGCCAAGCACGGCCGCTTCGTCGCCCTGCTGGGTGACCTGCAAGGCCCGAAAATCCGTATCGCCAAATTCGCCAACAAGAAGATCGAGCTGAAGATCGGTGATCAATTCACCTTCTCCACCAGCCATCCTCTGACCGAAGGCAACCAGCAAGTGGTCGGCATCGACTACCCGGACCTGGTCAAGGACTGCGGTGTGGGCGACGAGCTGCTGCTCGACGACGGTCGCGTGGTGATGCGCGTCGATACCGCCACCGCCACCGAGCTGAACTGCACCGTGACCATCGGCGGCCCGCTGTCCGACCACAAAGGCATCAACCGTCGCGGTGGCGGCCTGACCGCTCCGGCCCTGACTGAAAAAGACAAGGCCGACATCAAGCTCGCCGCGGAAATGGAAGTCGACTACCTCGCGGTATCCTTCCCGCGTGACGCCGCCGACATGGAGTACGCCCGTCAACTGCGCGACGAAGCCGGCGGCACTGCCTGGCTGGTGGCGAAGATCGAACGCGCCGAAGCCGTGGCCGACGACGAAACCCTCGACGGCCTGATCAAGGCGTCCGATGCGGTGATGGTTGCCCGTGGTGACCTGGGTGTGGAAATCGGCGATGCCGAGCTGGTGGGCATCCAGAAGAAAATCATTCTGCACGCACGCCGCCACAACAAGGCGGTGATCGTGGCGACCCAGATGATGGAGTCGATGATCCAGAACCCGATGCCGACCCGCGCCGAAGTGTCCGACGTAGCCAACGCCGTGCTCGACTACACCGATGCCGTGATGCTCTCGGCCGAAAGCGCCGCTGGCCTGTACCCGCTGGAAGCCGTTCAGGCCATGGCGCGTATCTGCGTCGGTGCCGAAAAGCACCCGACCAGCAAGACCTCCAGCCACCGCATCGGCAAGGAATTCCAGCGCTGCGACGAAAGCATCGCGCTGGCGACCATGTACACCGCCAACCACTTCCCGGGCGTGAAGGCGATCATCGCCTTGACCGAAAGTGGCTACACCCCGCTGATCATGTCGCGCATCCGCTCCTCGGTGCCGATCTACGCGTTCACCCCACACCGCGAAGCCCAGGCTCGCGCGGCAATGTTCCGTGGCGTGTACACCATCCCGTTCGACCCGGCTTCGCTGGCGCCGAACGAAGTCAGCCAGAAGGCTATCGACGAGCTGGTCAAGCGCGGCGTGGTACAGAAAGGCGACTGGGTCATCCTGACCAAAGGCGACAGCTACCACACTACCGGTGGCACCAACGGCATGAAGATCCTGCACGTTGGCGATCCGATGGTCTGAGTGACCGGCTGCTGAAAAACAAAAGCCCCGCCATGTGAATGGCGGGGCTTTTTGCATTCGGATCCGATAGTTGTGTTGTTCAGGCTGGCCTCATCGCGAGCAAGCTCGCTCCCACAATGGTTTGGTGTACACAAATCTACTGTGGGAGCGAGCTTGCTCGCGATGGGGCCGGCCCAGTCAGCGAAAGATTCAATGCCGCTTGATGAACCCCGTCAACGCCGCCAACGCCTCCGGCGACCGCAGCCGCTGGGTAAACAACGCACCCTCCTCTTCAATCACCTTGCGCAACAGCTCCCGGTCCGGCGCTTTCATCAATTGCTTGCTGATACGCACTGCTTCCGGCGGCAGCGACTCGAATCGCAACGCCATCTCCCGCGCCCTGGCCAAGGTTTCTTCGCCACTGCCCAAGGCTTCGGACGCAATACCCCACGCGGCAGCCTGCTCCCCATTGAAACCTTCACCGAGCAGCAACAACTCCGCCGCCTTGGCCTGCCCGAGCAGACGCGGCAGGATCAGGCTGGAGCCGAACTCCGGGCAAAGACCAAGGTTGACGAACGGCATGCGCAGCCGGGCGTCGCGGCTGACGTAGACCAGGTCGCAATGCAGCAACATGGTCGTACCAATGCCCACCGCCGCTCCGGCCACGGCGGCGATCACCGGTTTGCGGCATTCGAGCAAGTTGAGCATGAAATGGAACACCGGGCTGTCGAGACTGTTCGGCGGTTGCTGGATGAAATCGGCGATGTCGTTGCCGGCGGTGAAGCATTCGGCAGAGCCGGTGATCAACACGGCGTTGACATTCGGGTCGCTGTCGGCCTGTTTCAGCGCCTCGGCCAAGTGGCTGTACATGGCGCGGGTCAGGGCGTTTTTCTTGTCCGGGCGATTCAGGCGCAGGGTCAACAGGCCGCGTTCGCGTTCAACTTGGATGGCATCGGTCATGGCAGGTCTCGCGTCTGAAAAGTCAGCGCTCAACCACGGGGCAGGAACACATCGGCCAGCAGTTGATTGCGCGGCAATCCCGCCAGGTACAGGCGCCGGGCAAAGGCGTCGACACTGTCGGGGCCTCCGCAGAGTAAGGCCAGGGTTTGCCGGGAAACAAGCCGCAGTTGCGCCAAAGCCGCTGGCAACTCGGCCGGGGTCCACAGTTCGACACTCAGGTTCGGACGGCTGGTTGCCATGGCTTGCAGGGGTTTGGCCAGGTAGTGCTCATCGGCATCATGGGCCAGGTGGATGACGCGGATGCTGCCTTGATGATCCTGGCGCAATGCTTCGCGCAAGACACCAAACAATGGCCCCAATCCGGTGCCGGCCGCCATCAACCACAACGGCCGGGCGTGCCAGTCAGGGTCATAATGCAAGGCACCGCCGCGCAGTTCACCGAGACGGATCGGATCGCCGATGCGCATTTGCCTGGCGGCATCGCTGAATTCCCCGGGCGTGCGGCAATCGAGATGAAACTCCAGAAAACGGTCTTCCTGCGGCAGGCTGGCGAGGGAATACGGCCGCGCCACGCTGCCCGCCCACAACACCAGGTGCTGCCCGGCGCTATAACGCAACGGTCGCTGGGGGATTACCCGCAAGCGCAGCACCGTGGTAGTCAGCCAATCGACCGCCGCGACTTCGGCCGGATGACCATCGGTTTGCGGGTCGAAGGCGTGCACCTGCAAGTCCTCGACCACCTGGCACTGGCACGCAAGCCGCCAGCCTTGTTCACGCTGCTGTGCACTCAAGGCATCGGGGCGGCTGTCGTTCGGCAGGCCCCGCACACACTGCACCAGGCACGCATGACAACTGCCGGCGCGGCAACTGTAAGGCACTGGCACACCGTTCTGATTCAGTGCATCGAGCAGATTGCTGCCCGCCGCCACCGACCAATGGCGCTCGCCGACCCGCAGCTCAGGCATCGACGTTCTCCCACGCTGCCGCGCATCGGTTGCGGCCGTCACGCTTGGCGCGATAGAGCGCCTGATCGGCCTGCTGCAACGCATCATCGAGGTCGTCACCCAATTCCAGCAGGGTCATGCCGGCGGACAGGCTGAGGTTGCGTACATTCAGACCAATCAGCTCGACATCGGTGAACGCGATGCGCAGCCGTTCGCAGCACGAAGTCAGACTGTCGGCATCGCAATCGGGCAGCAGCACCACGAACTCTTCGCCACCGTAGCGAGCCAGTACGTCACCGTCACGCAGGCACGCGCTGGCAACGCCGGCAAAGGCTTGCAGCACCTGATCGCCGGCGGCATGACCGTGCAGGTCGTTGATGCGTTTGAAATGGTCGAGGTCTATCAGCGCCAGGCCATGCACGACACCGGCGTCCATGGCGTTCAGCTCGCGTGACGCCAGGCGCAGGAAATGCCGACGATTGAACAGGCCCGTGAGCTCGTCGGTGGCCACCAGGTCTTCGAGCTGGCGCATCATCCCGCGCAACGTGTCCTGGTGCGCCTGCAAGGCAAAACGCCGCTGGCGCATGCGTTGTCGCGAGGCCTGGACATAGCGGGCATACAGCACCAGCCACACCAGCACGATGAACAGCACACAGACCTGCAACACCGCCATGGCCGGGTCAGGCAGCTGGAAGTGGTAGCCCTCCCACAGCGTGATCGCACTGAAACTCAAAAACACCAGCAGCGCGCATCGTACTAAAGACCGGCGAGACAGATGGAAAAGGCCGAACAGCAGGATCAGCACGTAAAACACCAGAAACGCGCCCCGGGCTTCATCCAGATGGGCAATCAGCCAGGTTTGCCAACCCAGCCCCAGCAACACTTGTGCCTCGGTCAGGCTGGGGTCGGCGAAACGCAGGTTGCAGCCGCTGTAGAACACCGCGAACAGGATGGCCTGACTGATCACTACCAGTGCGCTGCCAATGGCGACACTGGAAAGCGGCGCGTTGTAGTGACCGGTAAAAAACGCCAGCCACAGCAACAGCAATGCCAGGGCATAGGTGCCGGCCGCGAGGGCGAAACGTTTGAGCAACAGGCGCTGGATGGCGTTTTGGGTCAATCGTTGATTCACCAAATGAAAGGAGACTGACAGAGCGTCCTACTCTACAGACCGAATGTCACTTTAGTGGCGTGGCCGATAAATGACCATTCAATTTTCGGGATGGGCAAGGTCGTCCCGGTTGCAGGAGCTTATGCGACCAACGATTGACTGCCGGCGCGTGTGCCTGTCCGCGAGGCGCGGTATACTGCCGCGCCTTTTTAGCGTCGCGCCAGCTTGCCCGGCGTGCCTTGAAAGGTGCTTGCAACCGACCGATGCACCCAAGCTGCAAGCACCTTATTGAATGTTCCCGTCTTTTAGAGGAGCGCGACTCATGACCGTGATCAAGCAAGACGACCTGATTCAGAGCGTTGCCGACGCCCTGCAGTTCATTTCCTACTACCACCCCGTGGATTTCATCCAGGCGATGCACGAGGCCTACCTGCGCGAAGAATCGCCAGCGGCCCGCGACTCGATGGCACAGATCCTGATCAACTCGCGCATGTGCGCCACCGGCCACCGCCCGATCTGCCAGGACACCGGTATCGTCACCGTGTTCGTGCGTGTCGGCATGGACGTGCGCTGGGATGGCGCCACCATGGGCCTGGACGACATGATCAACGAAGGCGTACGTCGCGCCTACAACCTGCCGGAAAACGTCCTGCGTGCTTCGATCCTCGCCGACCCGGCGGGCGCTCGCAAGAACACCAAGGACAACACCCCGGCGGTCATCCACTACTCCATCGTTCCGGGTAACACCGTGGAAGTGGACGTGGCAGCCAAGGGCGGCGGCTCCGAGAACAAGTCGAAGATGGCCATGCTCAACCCGTCCGACTCGATCGTCGACTGGGTGCTCAAGACAGTTCCGGAAATGGGCGCCGGCTGGTGCCCACCGGGCATGCTCGGCATCGGCATCGGCGGCACCGCCGAGAAAGCTGCCGTCATGGCCAAGGAAGTGTTGATGGAATCCATCGACATTCACGAGCTGAAGGCCCGTGGCCCACAGAACCGCATTGAAGAAATGCGCCTGGAGCTGTTCGAGAAGGTCAACCAACTGGGCATCGGCGCCCAGGGCCTGGGTGGCCTGACCACCGTGCTCGACGTGAAGATCATGGACTACCCGACTCACGCCGCTTCGCTGCCGGTGTGCATGATCCCGAACTGCGCCGCCACCCGTCACGCACACTTTGTGCTCGACGGTTCCGGCCCTGCTTCGCTGGAAGCGCCACCGCTGGACGCCTACCCGGAAATCGTCTGGGAAGCAGGTCCGTCGGCCCGTCGTGTCAACCTCGACACCCTGACCCCGGAAGAAGTGCAGAGCTGGAAGCCGGGCGAAACCGTTCTGCTCAACGGCAAGATGCTCACCGGCCGCGACGCTGCGCACAAGCGCATGGTCGAGATGCTGAACAAGGGAGAAACCCTGCCGGTGGACCTCAAGGGTCGCTTCATCTACTACGTCGGCCCGGTCGATCCGGTCGGTGACGAAGTGGTTGGCCCGGCCGGTCCTACCACCGCCACGCGGATGGACAAGTTCACCCGTCAGATCCTCGAGCAAACCGGCCTGCTGGGCATGATCGGCAAATCCGAGCGCGGCCCGACCGCAATCGACGCGATCAAGGACCACAAGGCTGTCTACCTGATGGCAGTCGGCGGCGCGGCTTACCTTGTAGCGCAAGCGATCAAGAAGTCCCGCGTGGTGGCTTTCGCCGAACTGGGCATGGAAGCGATCTACGAGTTCGACGTGAAAGACATGCCTGTGACTGTTGCCGTCGACAGCAAAGGTGAGTCGGTACACATCACCGGTCCTGCCATCTGGCAGAAAAAGATCAGTGAAAGCCTGGCGGTAGAAGTGCAGTAAGCGCTTGGACTGCTCCAGAAAAGGCGACAGGGTTATCCCTGTCGCCTTTTTTATTGCCAAGCCATACCCCTGCAGGAGCGAGCCCGCTCGCGAAGGACGCATGGACGACACGGGCTGAATGGTGCCCCGCGTTATCGTTGACTTCCATCGCGAGCAGGCTCGCTCCTGCAAGGGCCAAGTCGCTCATGTTATCGTGCGACCCCTCCGTATTCCTTGTGTAAGCCCTGCATGTTTGAGTCATCTCGATCCCTGCGCCTGGCGCTCTATACCGTATTGATCATTGCCGGTGCTGCCATCGCGGCCACCCTGGCTATGCGCCACACCGTGCGCCAGTCAATGGTCGAAGACGCGGCTCGCGCCAATCAGCAACTGGCGCTGTATGCCACGTCCCTGCATACCCTGATCGAACGTTACCGCGCCCTGCCCGCGGTGCTGGCGCTGGACCCGGAGCTGCGCTCGGCGCTCAAGGGGGCGGTGAGCCCCGAACAGCAGGACGCATTGAACCGCAAACTGGAAAAAATCAACGGCGCCGCCCAATCATCGACCCTGGAACTGCTCGATCACACCGGCCTCGCCGTGGCGGCGAGCAACTGGCGTTTGCCCAGCAGTTATGTCGGCCACAACTACGGTTTCCGTCCCTATTTCAACCAGACCCGCACCCAGGGCACCGGGCGCTTTTACGCCGTGGGGGTGACCAGCGGAATTCCCGGCTACTTCCTCTCCAGCGCGGTCAGCGATGACGATGGCCAGTTCCTCGGCGCCATGGTGGTGAAACTGGAGTTCCCCGAACTGGAACGCGAGTGGCGCCAGGGCAGCGACACACTGCTGGTCAGCGACGCACGTGGAATAATCTTCATCGCCAACCAGCCGGGCTGGCGCTATCGCCTGCTCAAGCCGCTGAGCGACAGCGATCATGCCGAACTCAAGACCACCCGCCAGTACGACAAGCAGCCGCTGACGCCGCTTGAGTTTCAATCGTTGCGGCGCTTCGACGATAACAGCGACCTGGCTCGGGTCGACGGCCCCGACGGCAAGGCGGATTACCTGTGGGAATCCCTGCCGCTGAATACCGAGGGCTGGACCCTGCACCTGCTGCGGCGCCCACAAGTCGCCTTCGAAGACAGCCGCAATGCTGCCCTCGCCGCGGCCGGGCTATGGCTGACCCTGGTGTTCCTGCTGCTGTTTCTGAACCAGCGCTGGCGCTTGGCCAAACTGCGTCAGCGCAGTCGCGAAGAACTCGAACAGCTTGTAGAAGAGCGTACCCGCGACCTGCGCACCGCCCAGGAAGGCCTGGTGCAGTCGGCCAAACTCGCGGCGCTGGGGCAGATGTCCGCCGCCCTGGCCCATGAGATCAACCAGCCGCTCACCGCCCAGCGCATGCAGCTGGCGACCTTGCGCCTGCTGCTCGACAACGGCCGCGTCGACGACGCCTACAAGGCGCTCAAGCCGGTGGATGAAATGCTCACCCGCATGGCGGCCCTCACCGGCCACCTGAAAACCTTCGCCCGCAAGAGCCCCAGCGGTTTGCGCGAACGCCTGGACCTGGCGGCGGTGGTGGATCAGTCGCTGCAACTGCTCGACACCCGGCTGCGCGACGAACAGGTCAGCACCGTGCTGCATCTGACCCGCCCGGCCTGGGTGCGTGGCGATGCGATTCGCCTGGAACAGGTGCTGATCAATCTGCTGCGCAATGCCCTCGATGCAATGCAGGACAAGCCCTGCAAACGCCTGGAAATCCGCCTCGAAGCCGACGAACAACTATGGCGCCTGAGTGTGATCGACAACGGCGGCGGTATCGCCGAAGAGAACCTGTCCAAGGTCTTCGATCCGTTCTTCACCACCAAACCGGTGGGCGATGGCCTGGGGATCGGTTTGGCCGTATCGTTTGCCATCGTTCACGAATCCGGCGGGCGCTTGAGTGCCGACAATCATGACAAAGGTGCCGTGTTCACCGTGACCTTGCCCATCGACCTGGAGGTGCATGAACCATGCTGAACTCAGTGATCGTGGTCGATGACGAAAGCAGCATCCGCAGTGCCGTCGAGCAATGGTTGAGTCTGTCGGGTTTCGAGGTGCAGTTGTTCAGTCGCGCCGATGAATGCCTGGCGCAATTGCCCAGGCATTTTGCCGGGGTGATTCTCAGCGATGTGCGCATGCCCGGCATGACCGGCCTCGAACTGCTGGCCGAGGTGCAGCGCCGGGATGCCGATTTGCCGGTGATCCTGCTGACCGGTCACGGCGATGTACCGATGGCCGTCGAAGCCATGCGCGACGGTGCCTACGATTTCCTCGAAAAACCCTTCAGCCCGGAAACCCTGCTCGGCAGCCTGCGCCGCGCCCTCGACAAACGCCGGCTGGTGCTGGAAAACCGCGCACTGCACGAGCAGGCGGACAACCGCGCCAAACTGGATGCCACGCTGCTCGGCGTGTCCCGGGGTCTGCAGACCCTGCGTCGGCAAGTTTTGGACCTGGCAGCACTGCCGGTCAACGTGCTGATTCGCGGCGAAACCGGTAGCGGCAAGGAACTGGTCGCGCGTTGCCTGCACGACTTCGGGCCGCGGGCCGACAAGCCCTTTGTCGCACTCAACTGCGCGGCCATCCCCGAGCAATTGTTCGAGGCCGAGCTGTTCGGCCACGAGAGCGGCGCGTTCACCGGGGCGTCCGGCAAGCGCATCGGCAAGCTCGAGTACGCCGACGGCGGCACACTGTTTCTCGATGAAATCGAAAGCATGCCGTTGGCCCAGCAAGTGAAACTGCTGCGGGTGTTGCAGGAGCAAAAACTTGAACGGCTGGGCTCGAACCAGAGCATCCGCGTGGATTTGCGCATCATTGCCGCGACCAAGCCGGACCTGCTCGACGAAGCGCGGGCCGGACGTTTTCGCGAAGACCTGGCCTATCGCTTGAACGTCGCTGAACTACGCCTGCCGCCCTTGCGCGAACGCCGTGAAGACATCCCCCTGCTGTTCGAATCCTTTGCCCAAAACGCCGCCGAACGCCTGGGACGTAAATTTCCACCGTTGAGCGGCGCCCAGTTGAGTCACCTGCTGAGCCACGACTGGCCAGGCAACGTGCGCGAATTGGCGAATGTCGCCGAGCGTCAGGTATTGGGGCTCGGTGAGCCGGAGCCCTTGGGCATCGAGCCCGGCCAGTCACTGGCGGCTCAGCAGGAGGCGTTCGAAGCGCAATGCCTGCGTGCGGCATTGACCCGGCACAAGGGCGATGTGAAAGCGGTGCTCGAAGAACTGCAACTGCCGCGCCGGACCTTCAATGAAAAGATGCAGCGGCATGGGTTGAGCCGGGAGATGTTTTTGCCCGAGGCCTGATTTTTATGGTGTCTGCCCTGGCCCCATCGCGAGCAAGCTCGCTCCCACAGTGGATCTGTGTACGCCAAACATTGTGGGAGCGAGCTTGCTCGCGATGAGACCTGTACAGGCAAAGCAACCAACAGAACCGTAAGCAATTTTCCGCCCATCACCCGCCACGAATAAGCGGATTTCCGCTCACCGAAACACTCTACCCCCTCTAAACCGGCCCTCTCCCCGTTGGCACAGCTCCTGCTATAGCCCTGGCAGGCTGCGTTTCATCGCGCTCCACAAAAACAATTAAATGAAGGATCCTTCAATGGATAACTCCAACTCCCTGCCGCTTGGGTCGGCTGCCGCGCCGGCCAAAGAAAGAACCACTTCCAGCCGCATCAAGTCGATCTTCAGCGGCTCCGTTGGCAATATGGTCGAGTGGTACGACTGGTACGTCTACGCCGCCTTCTCCCTGTACTTCGCCAAGACCTTCTTCCCCAAAGGCGACACCACCGCCCAACTGCTCAACACCGCCGCGATCTTCGCCGTGGGCTTCCTGATGCGTCCGATCGGTGGCTGGCTGATGGGTCTGTATGCCGACAAGGTCGGGCGCAAAAAGGCCCTGATGGCCTCGGTGTACCTGATGTGCTTCGGCTCGCTGCTGATCGCCCTGAGCCCGAGTTATGAAGTCATCGGCATCGGCGCGCCGATCCTGCTGGTGTTCGCGCGCTTGCTGCAAGGCCTGTCGGTGGGTGGCGAATACGGCACCTCCGCCACTTACCTCAGCGAGATGGCGACCAAGGAGCGTCGCGGCTTCTACTCCAGCTTCCAGTACGTGACCCTGATCTCCGGCCAGCTCATCGCTTTGGCGGTGCTGATTGTCCTGCAGAACTTCCTGACCACCGAGGAGCTCTACGCCTGGGGCTGGCGCATCCCGTTCGCCATCGGCGCGCTGTGTGCCGTGGTTGCGCTGTACCTGCGTCGTGGCATGGAAGAAACCGAGTCTTTCACCAAGAAAGAAAAAGCCAAGGAAAGCGCGATGCGCACCTTGATGCGCCACCCCAAGGAACTGATGACCGTGGTCGGCCTGACCATGGGCGGTACGCTGGCGTTCTACACCTACACCACCTACATGCAGAAATACCTGGTGAATACCGTCGGCATGAGCATTTCCGACTCCACCACCATTTCCGCTGCCACGTTGTTCCTGTTCATGTGCCTGCAACCGATCATCGGCGGGCTGTCGGATAAAATCGGTCGTCGGCCGATCCTGATTGCCTTCGGCATCCTGGGCACGCTGTTCACCGTACCGATCCTGACCACCCTGCACACCATTACGACCTGGTGGGGCGCGTTCTTCCTGATCATGGCGGCGCTGATCATCGTCAGCGGCTACACCTCGATCAACGCCGTGGTGAAAGCCGAACTGTTCCCGACCGAAATCCGCGCCCTGGGCGTGGGCCTGCCGTACGCACTGACCGTATCGATCTTCGGCGGCACCGCCGAATACATCGCGCTGTGGTTCAAGAGCATTGGCATGGAGACGGGTTACTACTGGTATGTCACCGCGTGTATTGCCGTGTCGTTGCTGGTGTACATCACCATGAAAGACACCCGCAAGCATTCGCGGATCGTCACTGACTGACAGACGTCAGGCAGTTACCGCAAGGGTGACTGCCAAGGCCCCTTCGCGAGCAGGCTCGCTCCCACAGGTTGACCGCGTACCCCGGGAGGAATGCGGTCCAATGTGGGAGCGAGCCTGCTCGCGATAGGCGCAACTCGGTCTATCAAGGCAACTGCGCACCCTCGCGCTTGCCGAACCTGTTCTCCACAGGCTTCATGAAAAATCCGTCACCCAGGTAAAAGAGCCGATTAATCACGCGTTAATGCTCGCCGCCCAACCTTTAACGGCCTGATCGATTCATTGCGATGCGCTCACTCAGTCCTTGAAAGCGAAAAAGCCTGACGGCCTTAACATCCAATTAATCGATAAGTAGCAGGATTTAATTGCGAAAATTAATCGATATATCTGGCGTCTTGGCTTTTTTCCACTAAACGCCAACGAGACGGGAGTCACTACCATGAAGACCAAACTGATCCTTGCCCTGGCCCTTTCCGTACTGGCCGCCAACACGTTCGCCGCCGATGGCTACGACAAAACCGGCTCGGCCTCTTACGGCTCCGGCGCCAGCGCCGCCATCGAACGCAGCCACTCGGGCACCTATGCTTCTGACGGCTTCGATAAAACCGGCACCGCGGACGCTATTGCTGCCGACGGTTTCGACAAAACCGGTAGCGCTGAAGCTATCGGCTGATCCGGCTTCAAAACCTGTAGGAGCGAGCTTGCTCGCGATGGACTCAAGCCCGCCGCGTTCAGCCAGGGAACACGCGTAATCGTTAACGACCATCGCGAGCAAGCTCGCTCCTAAAGGGGGTGAGGTCGGGCTGGAAATCTGCGGCGCGTGCTTGCACCATGAGCGCCTCCAGCCCGCTCCGGAAATTCTCTCCAATGCCTGACGACATCCACTTCTACGAACCCGCCAACGGCCACGGCCTACCCCACGATCCGTTCAACGCTATCGTCGGCCCGCGCCCCATTGGCTGGATCTCTTCACAGGATGCCGAGGGCCACCTGAACCTGGCGCCCTACAGTTTCTTCAACGCCTTCAACTATATTCCGCCGATCATTGGGTTTTCCAGCGTCGGGCGCAAAGACAGCCTGAACAACATCGAACAGACCGGCGAATTCGCCTGGAACCTGGCCACGCGGCCGCTGGCCGAGCAGATGAACCAGAGCTGCGCCATGGTCGGGCCTGAGGTCAACGAATTCGAACTGGCCGGGCTGACGACCGCTGCCTCGAAGGTCATTCAGGTGCCACGGGTGGCAGAGAGCCCGGTGTCCTTCGAGTGCAAGGTCACGCAGATCATTCAGTTGCAACGGGCGGACGGCAACGTGGTGCCGAGCTGGCTGATCCTCGGCGAAGTGGTCGCCGTACATATCGCCAAATGGCTATTGAAGGACGGGGTATACGACACCGCCGCGGCAGAACCGATTCTGCGCGGCGGCGGGCCGGCGGATTACTTCCAGCTGGGGCCTGAGGCGTTGTTCAAGATGTACCGCCCGGGGGCGGTGAAGTGATCACCAGAGCAGGTCGGCGTCTTCTTTGACGTCCCTGAGGTGGGTCAGCTCTTTGGCCGCTGCCAGGTCGGCGTCATGGGCGGTCTTGAAGATCTGACCTTCCAGCACCTTGTGAAAACGCGGGGCGCCGGAACCACCCAGCGCTTTGACGGCGATAGCGGCGTGGTAACCACCCTCGCCCGGTACTACAGCGGAAACAGCTTCGAAGTGTTCAAAGGCTTTACGTGCCATGTCGCGAATCCTGGCTGGTTGAGAATGCCGTCATTAAACCCTCAACCGGCCAGTTTGTGTACCGCCACTGCGGACTGCCCCAGGGCCTGCGCCGCCGAGACATCCTTGAAGGTGTGGAAATCCAGACTGTTGACCACCAGCTCCTGCACCAGCTCGGCAAAAATCTCCATCGCCGACGTGCTGAAGTACGCGGTCATGGCCTGTTGATTGCTCCAGAAACCGGACACCAGCCACAGCTCCGGATCGCATTGCGAATGCTGCAAGGCAAAGCTCAGGCAGCCTGGCGCTGCGCGGGACGGTTCGATCAGGGCGCTGAGGCGCACACCGAGTTCCTCCGAGCGCCCGGCGCGCGCTCGAACGAAGGCCATATGACTGACGGGGATCTGCGTGGACATGTTCAACCCTCCCGGGGAGTCGCGTGGCAGCCGGGGGACGGGCTGCGACAGGATCAAAGGTTAAGGGCCGCGACGCCTGTCTCGTTAGTCGATTCCTGCCGGCGCGTTGCACAATCCTGCGAAACTTCATCGCCAGCCTGTAACAAGCTGTAAAACCCTGTCACGGTTCTGCCATACGAGTTTCAAGCAAGTTCTTGCGGCACAAGGCTCTATTGGCTACACCGCCGGTCGCCCCCAGGCAGAATCAGGCAAGCATCCGGCAGGATGTGTCTACCGCTGTCGCTTGCACAAACTTATGCTCTGCACCACTCCCTTCATGCCTTGCCGAGGATGCCTCGCATGTCGTCGCTCGATCACTTTCAAGCCCCGCTGGACACCGACATGGAAAAGCAGCGCGCGGAACTGGCGGCCATCATCCGCCGCAACACCGCCGAAGATGGCAGTTATGCCACGGCCATCGGCTCGCTGTTCATGTCCCGCCACAGCCAGTCCCACGAGTTCGCCCCGGTGCTCGCGCAACCGGCGCTGTGCATCATGGCCCAGGGGCGCAAGGAAGTTCAGCTGGCCAACGAATACTTCAACTACGACCCGCTGAACTACCTGGTGGTCTCGGTCTCGATGCCGCTCAGTGGACGAGTGGTGGATGTCTCGCCTGAGGAACCGATCCTGGCCTTGCGCCTGGACATCGACCCGACGGAAATCACCGCACTGATCGCCGACGCCGGCCCCCTCGGCGTGCCCACCCGGCCGACCGGGCGCGGGCTCTATGTCGAAAAACTCGACACCGCGATGCTCGACGCCGTGCTGCGCCTGGCACGGTTACTGGACACGCCAAAAGACATCGCCATGCTCGCGCCGCTGATTCGCCGGGAGATCCTCTATCGCCTGTTGCGCAGTAAACAGGGGCATCGGCTGTACGAAATCGCCATCGCCAACAGTCAGAGCCATCGCATCAGCCAGGCGATCAAATGGCTCAACGGCAATTTCGAACAGCCGTTGCGCATTGATGAATTGGCCAAGGAAGTGAACCTGAGCGTGTCGACGCTGCATCACCGCTTCAAGGCGATGACGGCGATGAGTCCGTTGCAGTATCAGAAGCAGTTGCGCCTGCAGGAAGCACGGCGGCTGATGCTCGCCGAAGGGCTGGAGGCTTCGGCGGCGGGGTATCGGGTCGGGTATGAGAGTCCGTCGCAGTTCAGCCGGGAGTACAGCCGGTTGTTCGGGGCGCCGCCATTGCGGGATCTGGCGCGATTGCGGTTGTCAGTCTGATCCAGAATTTGTGTTGGTTGTGCCGACCCCATCGCGAGCAAGCTCGCTCCCACAGGGTCCGGTGTACACCGATAGTGTGGGAGCGAGCTTGCTCGCGATGAGGCCAGCGAGGCCAATATCAAATCCGGATCAGGCGCCCAGTACCCGGCATGCCTCCACCGGCAAGGTCACCGACACCGGATGACCAACGCTCAGGCCAAAGCCCTGACATGGCGTGCTCAGCGCGGTAAACGACACCCCGGAACACTCCACCGTGGTCTCGATGGTCGCGCCGATATCGCGCACGAACGTCACCTTGCCCAGCAAGCGGTTGCCCGCGGTCGCCTGGGGTGCGGACAGTTGCAGGTCTTCCGGGCGAATCAGCATCTTCACCTTTTCACCGACCACGATGCTGCTGCAGATCGGTACTTGCAGCGCATCGCCGCCCGGCAAACTGACCTTGCCGTTACCCAGCACCGTGGCCGGGAAGATGTTGCCCGAGCCGATGAAGTCCGCGACGAACTCGTTGGCCGGGTGACGATAGATCTCGATCGGCGTGCCCACCTGCTGCACCTTGTGCTCACCCAACACGACCACGATATCGGCCATGGTCATGGCCTCGCGCTGGTCGTGGGTCACCATGATGGTGGTGATGTTCAGGCGTTGTTGCAGTTGGCGGATCTCCACCTGCATCGACTCACGCAGCTTGGCATCCAGCGCTGACAGAGGTTCGTCGAGCAGGAGGATTTTCGGGTGATTGGCAATCGCCCGGGCAATCGCCACGCGCTGGCGTTGGCCGCCGGACAGCTTGGCCACCGGACGATTGATCATCGCTTGCAGCTGGATCAGTTCCAGCAATTCCACCACCCGCGCCTGCTGGTCAGCCTTGCTGACGCCACGCAGTTTCAGCGGATAGGCGATGTTCTCCCCCACCGTCATGTGCGGGAACAGCGCCAGCGACTGGAACACCATGCCGAAATTACGCAGGTGCGCCGGGGTGTGGCCGATGTCCTCACCGTCCAGGCGAATCTCGCCACCGCTCAGGGTTTCCAGCCCGGCAATCATGCGCAGCAAGGTGGTTTTGCCACAGCCCGAAGGACCGAGGAAACACACCAGTTTGCCCTCGGGCAAATGCAGGTTTACATCCTTTACCGCGCAGGCCGAGCCGTAATGTTTCTCGACGTTTTCCAGAATCAGACCAGACATAAGAATCACCTCAAGAAATCAGAACGAAACGCCACCTTCACCAACCAGCTTCTCCAGCGCCCAGATGAGGACGAAGTCGATCAGCACGATCAGCACGGCAAACGAAAATACGGTTGGGTCGAGCGAAGACACGGTGCGGCTGTACATCCAGATCGGCACGGTCATGACGTCGATGGTGTAGAGGAAATAGGTCACGGTGAATTCGTTGAACGAGACGATGAACGCCAGCAGCATGCCCGCCAGGATCCCCGACTTCATCAACGGCACCACCACATCGACAATCGCCCGCAGCGGTGAAGCACCGAGCATTTGCGCGGCCTCTTCGACTTCGCTGCCGATGGAGAGCATCGCCGCCGTGCAGTTCTTCACCACGAATGGCAACGCGAGGATCACGTGGGCAATCACCAGGCGCGAGGTGGTCATGTGGAACGGCAGGCTGTCGAACACCAGCAGCAACGCCAGGCCCAACACCACCATCGGAAACACCAGCGGCAACGACATCAGCTGCAGCGCCACGGCCTTGCCGCGGAACTCGCAACGGGTCAGCGCGTAGGCCGCCGGCACCGCGATGATCGTGGCGAAAATCATGGTCAGGCACGACACCAGCAGGCTGGTGCTCATGGCTTGGCCGAGGCTCAGGACGTCACTGGCATCCGGCGACACGAAGGTGTGCCAGGCGGCCTTGTACCATTGCAGGCTGTAGCTGCTCGGCGGGAAGTCGAGGTTCGACGCGCCGCTGAACGACATGACGATCATGGTCAGGATCGGCAGTACCGCCAGCAGCAGGATGAAACCGGAAAGGATGCCGGCAAACTTGCCGGTCTCGCCGGGCAACAGCCCATAACGCTTTTTGGTCAGGGTGCTCATTGGGAAGCCTCCAGCATGCGCCGACGACGGCCAGTGATGTATTCGGACAAGGTCATGATCGCGAGGGTGGTGACGATCAGCACCACGCCGGCAGCGGATGCGGCGGGCCAGTTCATCAGCGGGGCGATCTGGTCATGCACCATCACCGCCAGCATGGGCACGCGCCGACCTCCGAGCAGCAAGGGCACCACGAAACTGCTGGCGTTGTAGGCGAACACCAGGGTCGCACCGGTAATGATCCCCGGCAGACTCATCGGCAATACCACCTGGCGGAACACCTGGAAGCGACTGGCGCCCAGGGTGGCGGCAGCTTCTTCGTAGCTGCGGGCGACACCGCGCATGGCGCTGGCAATCGGCAACACGGCCAGCGGGAAGGCGGTTTGCACCAGGCCCATCAACACGCCGTTCTGGTTGTACAACAGCATGATCGGGCGCTTGATCAGGCCCAGGCCCATCAGGGTCTGGTTGAGCATGCCACCGGGACCGAGGATCACCAGCCAGCCGTAGCTTTGCAGCAGCAGGTTGACCAGCAATGGCAGCAACACCGCCGCCAGGAAGATCCGTCGCACGAACGGCGAGGTCAGGCGCGACATGGTGTAGGCCACCGGGATCGCCAGAATCACTGCGATCACCGCGCTGATCAGCGCCAGGCGCAGGGTCAGCATCAGCGACTTGAGGTAATAGGGTTCCAGCAACTGGGCGTAACTGGCCAGGCTGAACCCGGACCATTCCGCGCCTTTGGTGCCCACGCTCATGCGCAGTACCAGCAGGCTCGCGGCAATCAAAACGCCGAGAAACAGCATCGACGGCGTGAGGAAAAGCCAGGCGCGCGCGGTCGGCGAAACACCCCGAGCGGCGCGCACGGGGGCGGCACTCAGCGGATGAGTCAGAGGTTGGTGTTCCATAGCAAAGGGTCTCGTCAATGGAGGATCAATGGCACACGGACTCGGGGTGTGAACCCCGATCCCCTGTAGGAGCGAGCTCGCTCGCGAAGGAAGTGAGGGCGCCACGTTCATTCAGGCAACCCTCGTCATCGTTAACGTCCATCGCGAGCAAGCTCGCTCCTACAGATCAGGAAGAAAAGATTTCCGTGTAACGACGAATCCATTGGTCATGCACGCTGGCCAGGAAGGCGTTGTCGTGCATGATCGCCTTCTCGGCAATCTGCTCCGGCGTGAGGATGTACGGGCTCTTGCGTGCTTCGGCGGAAATGATCGCCTTGGCGTTGACCGGGCCGTTGTAGATGTCTTCAGCCATCTTGCCCTGCACCAGCGGGTCCAGAGAGTGGTTGATGAAGGCGTAGGCCATGTCGGTATCGCCCGGACGGTTCTTCGGCATCACCGACAGCATCAGGTCGGTGTAGAAACCTTCCTTCATGCCGAATGTGGCGCCCAGGCCGTAGTTCGGATCGCGGATCTGTTTCGGGAAGAAGGCTGGCGCGTACAGGCCGCCCATGTCCAGGGAACCGGTGCGGAACAGTTCGGCGATCTGGTTAGGGTTTTCACCCAGGGTCACCACACGATCCTTCAGCTCGGCGAGCTTCTTGAAGCCAGGCTCGATGTTGTGTTCGTCACCACCGGCCAGTTTGGCGGCGATGATGATCAGGTCCATGGCCTCGGTCCAGTTCGGCGGCGGCAGGAAGATGTTCGGCGCCGCGTCGGCATCCCACAGGGAGGCGTAGCTGGTCGGGGCTTCTTTCTGGGTGCGGGTGCTGTAGACCAGGCTGTTGCACCACAGCAGGTAACCGATACCGTGGCCATTGGCGCCGGTGCGGTATTTCTCCGGTACATCGACGAGGTTGGGAATGCGGTTGAGGTCGGGTTTTTCCAGCAGGTTGGCGGCGGCCAGACCTTCGGCGCCAACGCCTGCCAGGGTGATGATGTCGTACTGCGGACGATCACCGCCGGCCTTGAGTTTGGCGACCATTTCCGAGGTACTGCCGGTGCGGTCAGCGATGACCTTGCAGCCGTACTTGTCTTCGAACGTCGCGGCGATGTTGCGCAGTGCGGCCAGGCCGGTGTCATCGGACCAGGTCAGCAGACGAAGGGTCTTGCCGGCAAAGCGTGTGTCGCTGGCATTGGCCTTGATGAACGGCATGCTCATGGCTGCCGCTGCAACCGAGGCTACGCCCACGGTCTTGATGAATTGACGTCTGTTCAGATCATGCTCGCCCATTACGGACTCCCTTTGTTTTTGTAGGTATAAGGCAGGTCGAAACTGTTGCATCCGCGCGACCGGACCAGCGTTAGCCCTCGTATTTTCGGGGGCTTGGCTGAGCCGGCAAGTTCATCCTGAGGTCGCGTAAAACACCTGACTATCGATAAAAACTCATTGAAGCCATGACGCCAGCGCATGCCTCCTTTTCCTTGTGGGAGCGAGCTTGCTCGCGATGGACGTCAACGATAATGCGGGGCATCAGACAGCCCGTGTCGTCCATGCGTCCATCGCGAGCAAGCTCGCTCCTACACAGTGCCAGGCGTCAGACGGCCCGGATCACGTGTTTGATTTCCTGGAAAGCCTGCAAGCCCCATGGCCCCAATTCGCGGCCGATGCTGCTCTGCTTGTAGCCGCCCCAGGCGGTCTGCGGGAAGATCACCTGCGGCGCGTTGATCCACACAAGCCCCGCCTGCAAAGCATTGGCAACGCGGTCAGCGGTCTGTGCATTGCGCGTCACCACACTGGCGACCAGGCCAAACTGGCTGTCGTTGGCCAGGGCAATCGCTTCGGCCTCGGAGGCGAAACGGCGCACGCAGATCACCGGGCCGAAAATCTCTTCATTCCACAACGCACTGTTGAGGGGCACGTCGGTGAACACCGTCGGCTGCAAAAAATATCCGCGCGGCAGGTCGGCCGGGCGATTGCCACCGCAAACCAGCTTGGCACCGGCACTCAAACCGCGATCGATGTGACCGAGCACGCGCTGGTATTGCGCCTGATTGACCAGCGCGCCCATTTCCACGTTCGGGTCGAACGGGTCGGCCACGCGAATGGCTTCGGCACGGGCCTTCACTCGGCTCAGGAATTCATCGGCCAGTTCATCGGCGACCAGCACGCGGCTGGTGGCAGAGCACATCTGCCCGGCGTTGAAGAAACCACCGCCACAGGCCACTTCCACCGCCAGTTCGAGATCGGCATCGGCCAGCACCAACAGCGAAGATTTGCCGCCCAGCTCCAGGCTCACGCCTTTGACGGTTTCCGCCGCCCGTTGCATGACCTGCACGCCAACGGCATTGCTGCCGGTGAACGACACCTTGGCGATGCGCGGGTCTGCCGACAGCGGAGCGCCAACGGCAAGGCCGGTGCCGCACACAAGGTTAAAGACACCCGCCGGCACACCGGCTTGAGCGATGATCGCGGCCAGTTCCAGTTCCGGCAGCGGCGTCACTTCCGAAGGCTTGAGCACCACGCAGCAACCGGCGGCCAGGGCCGGGGCGAGTTTCCACGCGGTGGTGACCATCGGAAAATTCCACGGCACGATCAGGCCGACCACACCGCACGGCTCGCGGCGCAGGCGAGCGCTGAAGTCGTCGGTCGGCAGCTCTACCGCGCTGTCTTGTTTGGCATCCAGGCCTTCGGCCAGACCGGCGTAATACTCGAACGTGGCGATCACGTCATCGACGTCGATCGCGGCTTCGAACTGCGGTTTGCCGTTGTTGCTCGACTGCAAGTGCATCAGTTTTTCACGGTTGGCCTGCACGCCCGTGGCGATTTTGCGCAGGATCGCACCGCGTTCGGCGCCCGTGGTTTTCGACCAGTCGGCGAACGCCTGGGTCGCTGCGTTCACGGCTTGATCAACCGCGCGCTCGTCGCCGCCATTGACGGTGGTCAACAGAGCTTCGGTCGCCGGGTTGATCACGCGCAGGTGTTCGTTGCCGGCCGACCATTGGCCGTTGATGTACAGGCCATCCAGAGTCGTCGGGAAGCTCATTTCGACACCGCCTGCATCCATTCGGCCTGATCGATTTCAATCAGGGTCGGGCCCTGGCGATCGGTAGCCACCCGCAATGCGCCGCGCAATTGCTCGACACTGCTGACCGCTTCGGCGGCGCAACCCAATGCCTTGGCCACACCGATGAAGTCCGGGGTGTATATATCCACGCCCACCGGCTCGATGGCGCGGTTGACCATGTATTTCTTGATCTCTTCGTAGCCTTGGTTATTCCACAGCAGCACGATGACCGGGGTGCGCGCTTCAACGGCACTGGCCAGTTCCGGCAAGGTGAACTGCAGGCCACCATCGCCGATCAGGCACACCACCGGAGGACGCGCGCCACCTTCGATGCGGCCACCCAGCCAGGCGCCAATCGCCGCCGGCAAGGCGTAGCCGAGGGTGCCGTAACCGGTGGACGAGTTGAACCAGCGACGCGGACGCTCCGGGTTGAACGTCAGGTTGCCGGTGTACACCGGCTGGGTCGAATCGCCGACGAACACCGCGTCCGGCAGTTCCTGCAGCACGGTTTCGAGGAAGCGGGTCTGGGCCAGGGTCGGTGCGTCCCAGGTTGCGGCCAGGTCTTCACGCAGACGGGCGGCACGTACTTGTCCCCAATCGTTGCGACGCTCGGCCAGGGATTTGTGCGACAGGGCACTGAGCAACGCCTGGGCGGCGTTGCGCGAGTCGGCCACCAGCGCCACGTGCGGCGGGTAGTTGCGCACGGTCTGGTCCGGGTCGATATCGATGCGCAGCAACTTGCCAGGAATTTCGAAGCCACCGGCGAAGGTCACGTCGTAGTCGGTCTCGGCCAGTTCAGTGCCGATGGCCAGTACCACGTCGGCCTCGGCGACCAGCGCTCGGGTGGCGACCAGGCTCTGGGTCGAGCCGATCAGCAGCGGGTGGCCGGAGGCGAGCATGCCCTTGGCATTGATGGTCAGGGCGACCGGCGCGTCCAGCAGTTCAGCCAGCTCAGTCAGCTCGACGGCCGCGTCGATGGCGCCGCCACCGGCGAGAATCAGCGGACGCTTGGCGCCGGCCAGCAATTCGGCCATGCGCGACACGGCGCTCGGCGAAGCACCGGCGCGGTCGATATTGACCGGCAGGCTGGCGAGCAAGTCGTCGGCTTCTTCAACCAGAACATCCAGCGGAATTTCAATGTGCACCGGACGCGGACGGCCAGCCTGGAACAGTGCAAAGGCGCGAGCCAGCACACCCGGCAATTCCGACGCCGACATCAGGGTGTGGGAGAACGCCGCGACACCGGCACACAGCGCGCCCTGGTTCGGCAGTTCGTGCAGCTTGCCGCGACCACCGCCCAACTGGCTGCGCGATTGCACGCTGGAGATCACCAGCATCGGGATCGAATCGGCGTAGGCCTGGCCCATGGCGGTGGTGATGTTGGTCATGCCGGGGCCGGTGATGATGAAGCACACACCCGGTTTGCCGCTGGTACGGGCGTAGCCGTCGGCCATGAAGCCGGCGCCCTGTTCATGGCGCGGCGTGACGTGGTTGATGCTCGAACGGGCCAGCCCGCGATACAGCTCCACGGTATGCACCCCTGGAATGCCGAACACCTGCTCGACCCCGTAGTTTTCGAGTAACTTGACCAATACTTCGCCGCACGTCGCCATGTCTTTGCCCTTTTTGTTCGTTTGAGACGCCGGGCGTGCGCTGTGTTTATGATGGATTCGCAGGCCCGGGAATGGCCTCATTGGAACGGGCGACAGGTAGCCGCAACAATGGATAAAAAGTCATACTAGCCATGACCTCACGTCATACCTTGGATCCCAATGAAACGACTGCCTCCCCTGCCGGCGCTGCACACTTTTCTGATTACCGCGCAGTGCTGCAATTTCACCCGGGCCGCCGAACAGCTGCACATCACCCAGGGCGCGGTGAGTCGGCAGATCGCCGGGCTGGAAGATCATCTGGGTTATGAACTGTTCATCCGCCTGGCCCGAGGCCTGGACCTGACAGCCGAGGGACGGGAATGGCTGCCACGGGTCCAGCAGATTTTCGGCCTGATCGACGAGGCCGTTGAACAGATTGGCGAGAAGCGTGAAACCCTGCAACTCAAGGCACCGACCTGCGTGATGCGCTGGTTGCTGCCGCGTCTGTTGCAATGGCAAAGGGAACGCCCGGACGTGCCGGTGGAACTGACCACCACGGTCAAGCACGGGGTGGATTTTCATCGCGAGCAGTTCGATGCGGCGGTGATGTACGGCGCACCGCCGGATGATTCATTGATGTCGCAAAAACTCTTCGATGAACAACTCACGCCGGTGTGTTCCAGACCGATGCTCGAAGGCCCCATGCCCCTGCAGACTCCGGCCGATCTGCAACAACACCTGCTGCTGCACCCGACCCGCGATGAACGGGACTGGAAAGCCTGGTTGAAAGCCGCGGATGTGCATTTGACCAATGTCGGCAAGGGCCAGCACTTCGAAACACTGGACCTGGCGATGTCGATGGCGTCCCAGGGAACGGGTGTGGCGATTGGCGACTGGTCGCTGATCGGCGATGACCTGAACGCCGGGCGGCTGGTCATGCCATTCGATTTGAAAGTGACAACGGGACTGGCCTATTACCTGGTGTTCCCGGAAAAACCCGGGCCTTCGCCGAAGTTGCGTGAATTGATGGGGTGGTTGGTGGAGCAGGCGCAATCGCGGTAAAACCGCAAAATCCTGGTGCACCACCCTGTGGGAGCGAGCTTGCTCGCGATGAACCTGAGAACGCCGCGGGGTATCAGGTTCCCAGCGTTATCGTTGGCGATCATCGCGAGCGAGCTCGCTCCTACAGAAAGTCAGTGAACTCAATAACCGACGGTAAACCGCTGTCGCGAATGCTTCGGCGTTTCCACTTCGTCGAGCATCGCAATCGCATAATCGGCAAACGTGATCCAGCTGCGCCCTTCGCTGCTCACCAGCAAATCATCCTGGCCGGTGCGGAATTTCCCGGTGCGCTCGCCCTCGACAAATTCGGCCGATGGCGACAGGAAGGTCCAGTCCAGATCCCGCTCTTCACGCAAGTTTGCGAGGAATTCGGCACCGGCGCTGGCCTCTGCCTTGTAAGCCTCAGGGAAACCTTCGCTATCGATCACTCGAGCGCCATCGGGCAATAGCAGCGAACCCGCCCCGCCCACTACCAGCAAACGTTTAACCCCGGCTTTTTTCACCGGGCCAACGACTGCACTGGCAGGCAGGGTCGCGAAATGTGCGGCGCTGATGACTACGTCATGGCCCGCAATCGCAGCTTGCAACGCAGCGGCATCAAGGGCATCGACTTCCTTGCTGACCACACCTTCACGCACGTCTATTTTCGATGTGTCGCGGGCAATGGCAGTAACGCTGTGGCCGCGCCGCAGGGCTTCTTCCAGCACTTGGCTACCGGCACGACCGGTGGCACCGATGATTGCGATTTTGCTCATGACGTTCTCCAGTTGGCTTGAAAGTATCGGTATCAAATTGCGCTGACCTTTGTGGCGAGGGGGCTTGCCCCCTCGCCACAGGTAATCAATTTCATCTCAAAACTTGCTTCAGCTTCATGTGCTTCCGGTTACCACTTCATCTCGCCCTTGGCGACCTTGGCACTCAGCTCCAGGGAGCTTTCATCGCCCAGGGTCGGGAAGCGTTTTTTCATCGAGGCGATCAGCGCGGCAGCATCCTTGGCCTTGGCGGTTTCTTCGTCGAAGGCCTTGATGTAGGCGGCGGTGAACTGCACGGCCGTCAGTGAGCGATCGCTCTCGCCAAGGTAATGACCCGGCACCACGGTCTGCGGTTTCAGGGTTTCAATGGCATGCAGCGTAGTCAGCCAATCGGCATGGGACTGCGGAGTTTGCGTGTCAGCCATCCAGACGTGGATGTTTTGCGCCACCACGACACCACCAACCACGGCCTTGATCGATGGAATCCACACAAAGCTGCGATCCGGCTGCGGGCCCTCAAGACCCACCACCTGCAACTTCTGCCCTTCGAGGATCAGGCTGTCACCCTTGAGCACGTCCGGCACGATGGTTTTTACAGGCACGTCGGCCCCCATTTTCGGGCCCCAGAATGCCAGTTTGCCCTCGACGGTTTGCTTGATGTGGTCGACGGTCGGCTGCGAGGCGAGGACCTTGGCCTTGGGGAATGCGGCCGTCAGGGTATCGAGGCCGAAGTAGTAGTCCGGGTCACCGTGACTGATGTAGATGGTGGTCAACTGCTTGCCGCTGGCACGGATTTTTTCCACTACCTGTTCGGCTTGGGATTTGCCGAATTGCGCATCCACCAGGATCGCTTCTTTCTCGCCACTGACCAGCACCGAGGTCACCGGGAAGATGGCTTTTTCGCCGGGGTTGTAGACATCCAGCGTCAGGGTCGAGGCGCTGGCGTGGGCGGCAAAACCGAAGGTGGTGGCCAGCAAGACTCGCTTAAGTGAGGTGAAACCGATCATCTGTTGCTCCGTGATCCCGATGCCATGTTTGGCGATGCCTTTTGTAGGAGCGAGCCTGCTCGCGATGGACTTGAAGGCGCCGCGTATAACCGGTATCCCGCGTTATCGTTAACGACCATCGCGAGCAAGCTCGCTCCTACACAGAGGAACAGAGCTTAGTTGCCTGACTCGGTACAAAAAATGCGATGCTTGAACATAGTTTGTTTCTGAAAGCGGGCAAATCATGGATCGTCTTCAAGCAATGCGTGTGTTCGTCACGGTGGTCGACCTCGGCAGCCAGTCGGCCGCCGCCGATCATCTGGAGCTGTCACGGCCGGTGGTGTCGCGGTATCTGGCGGAGCTGGAAGACTGGGTCGGCGCGCGCCTGATGCATCGCACCACACGCAAGTTGAGCCTCACCGCCGCCGGCACCGAGATCCTGCCCCGCTGCCGGCAGATGCTCGATTTATCCACCGACATGCAAGCCGCCGTCAGCGAACCAGATGACGCACCCCGCGGCCTGCTGCGAATCAGCGTCAGCACCTCCTTCGGCCAGGCGCAATTGGCCGACGCCATGGCCGCCTATGTCCGACGCTACCCCGGCGTCAGCATCGACATGCAGATGCTCGACCGCACCGTGAACCTGGTGGATGAGCGCATCGACCTGGCGATCCGCACCAGCAACGACCTGGACCCGAACCTGATCGCCCGCCGCCTGACGGTTTGCCGCTCGGTGATCTGCGCGTCCCCCGCTTACTTGCGCGAGCACCCGGCGCCGCAACGGGTCGAGGACTTGAGCCTGCACAATTGCCTGACCCACTCCTACTTCGGCAAAAGCCTGTGGCATTTCGAACAGGACGGCGAGCAGGTTTCAGTACCGGTGCAAGGCAACATCAGCGCCAACGAGGCCAGCACACTGCTGCGCGCAACGATAGCCGGCGCCGGGGTAGCGATGCTGCCCACCTACCAGGCCGGCGTGCACATCCACAGCGGCGAGTTGATTCGCCTGCTGCCGACGGCCGAACCCCGGCAAATGAACGTGTATGCGGTGTATGCCTCGCGCAAGCACATGCCGGCGGCGTTGCGCAGCTTGCTGGATTTTCTGGTGGTGAGGTTTCCGCAAGAACCGGAATGGGACATCGGGTTGTAAATGGAAGCCCTGTGGGAGCGAGCTTGCTCGCGATGGCTGCCGAACATTCACCCATGATATCGACTGATCCACCGCTATCGCGAGCAAGCTCGCTCCCACAGGGGTGATCAGTGTTCTGAATACCGCGCTATTGCTGGTAACTCACCGGCGCTGACCTATGCTCAAAGTAATACCGAAAGGTATTCGTTCAGAGGTCAACGCCATGAACATCAGAACAAGAAGATACCTCGCGATTTTCATCACCTGTGCGGTCACGCTCGGGCTTTATGGCGCTGCGGCCTGGCGCGTCGAGCAACTGCGCAACCTGCCCCGTGAAGCCGCGAGCTGCAACTTCGAGCGCTGCATTCCTCACAACGCCACCCTCAACGCCCTCCGGTAACGAAGGGGGTCAGGCTTCGTTGTCCTGATCGGCCTTCAAGCGGTCGCGGAACGCCTTTGGCGAAATCCCCACTCGACGTCGGAACAGGCGTGTGAAGTTGGTCGGATCGGAAAACCCCAACACGTCGGACATTTCATAAATGGTCATGCTGGTGTAGGTCAGCAAACGCTTGGCCTCCAGCAATTGCCGCTCATGCATGATCTGCAACGCCGGTTGCCCCGCCAGCTCACGACAGGTGCCGTTGAGGTGGGACACGGAAATCCCCAGCCGGTGTGCCAGATCCTCGACCTTGACGTGCTGGCGATACGTCTCTTCCACCAGTTGAATAAAGCCGTTGAGGTATTCCCGGGCCCTCTGCGGTCGCGCCATGGCGGTGCGACGCTGGATCACCTGGCGGCTGACCCACACCACGATCACGCTGACCAGCGAATGCATGAGCATTTCCCGCGCCGGTTGATGGCTGGTGTATTCGTTCTGCAAGGCGCTGAACAGGCTGTTGAGGTACTCGGCGTCCTTGCCTGCCGGGTAGCTTTCGGACTGGGCCAGGGCATTGACCGATTGCCCCAACTGCATCTGCAGGTGGGCGATCAGCGGCGCAGCCAGGGTTACGACAAACCCTTCCACGTCCTCGGAAAAACGAAAGCCGTGCACCGACAGCGGTGGCAGGATCTGAATTGCCGGCTCCACCAGTTGCGTTCGCTTGCCTTCGATTTCAAGCTCGGCCTGACCTTTGAATACGAAGAGCAACTGGCACAAGTCAGCGTGGCGGTGAGGTTTGATTTCCCAATGATGTTCGCGACTGCGTTTGGAAATGGTTTCACAGTGCAGCAAGTCCGGGGTCGGCCAATCCAGGCTTTCACCGTAGAGCTTGAACACCGGAATCGAAGGCAGGTCAGGCTTGTTCATCACTTCAATCCAGGCCTCGGGGTTGATCTGGGGCGATAATCGCACCGATTGGCAGAATGTACAGCTATCGGCTCAGTTTTCACCTTCAATTGACAGACTCGCAAGGGAAAAATGCAAGCACTCGATCCATAAAAATCATTCACCGGCCCAGGTCGTGTGGAGCTTGCGAGTCATAAGAACAATGAAAACACTGAAAACCCAAGTTGCCATTATCGGTGCTGGCCCCTCAGGCTTGCTGCTCGGCCAATTGCTGCACAACGCCGGCATCGACAACATCGTTCTCGAACGTCAAACCCCCGATTACGTACTCGGTCGAATCCGCGCCGGCGTGCTTGAACAAGGCATGGTAGAGCTGTTGCGTCAGGCCGGCGTGAGTCAGCGCATGGACGCCGAGGGACTGGTCCATGGTGGCTTCGAACTGGCCCTCGACGGGCGCCAGGTACACATCGATCTGCAAGCGTTGACCGGCGGCAAGACGGTGATGATCTACGGCCAGACCGAGGTCACCCGTGACCTGATGGCCGCTCGTCGGGAGGTGGGCGCGCAGACGATTTACCAGGCCAGCAACGTCGTTCCCCACGGCATGAAAACCGATGAAGCGTTTGTCACTTTTGAGAAGGACGGCGAGCCATATCGACTCGACTGCGACTACATCGCCGGTTGCGACGGCTTCCACGGTGTGGCGCGGCAATCGATTCCCGCCGACAGCCTGAAAATCTTCGAACGGATCTATCCCTTCGGCTGGCTGGGGATTCTGGCCGATACCCCACCGGTCCACGATGAGCTGGTCTATGCCCGCCATGAGCGCGGTTTCGCCCTGTGCAGCATGCGCTCGCCGACGCGCACCCGTTATTACCTGCAAGTGCCCGCAGAGGAAAATGTCGAGGATTGGTCCGATCAACGCTTCTGGGACGAACTCAAAAACCGCCTGCCGGTCGATCTTGCGCAAAAACTGGTGACCGGCCCGTCCATCGAGAAAAGCATCGCGCCGCTGCGCAGCTTCGTCGTCGAACCCATGCAGTACGGGCGGATGTTCCTCGTCGGTGATGCCGCGCACATTGTCCCGCCCACCGGGGCCAAGGGCCTGAACCTGGCGGCCAGTGACGTCAGCACGCTGTTCAACATCCTGGTCAAGGTTTACCGCGACGATCGCCTTGATCTGCTGGAGAAATACTCGGAAATCTGCCTGCGCCGGGTGTGGAAAGCCGAGCGTTTTTCCTGGTGGATGACCTCGATGCTGCACCGCTTTGATGATCACGATGCCTTTAGCCAGCGCATTGCCGAGTCGGAACTGGACTATTTTGTCGATTCGCAGGCGGGTCGCAAAACCATTGCAGAAAACTACGTCGGGCTTCCTTATGAGGCTATCGAATAGCTTCCTATCGACTTACACTGGCGAGCATCCCTGCTCGCCTTGCCTCTTGCGGGTCAATCACTGCCCGCAGGTTTTCCCGTGACCAATCTCCATCAGCCTGAAACGCCCAAACCGGCCATTCGCAGCGTGCTGATCGCCCTGATGCTGGCGATCTTTCTCGGTGCGTTGGACCAGACCATCGTCGCCGTTTCGATGCCGGCCATTTCCGCGCAATTCAAGGACGTCAGCCTGCTGGCCTGGGTGATTTCCGGCTACATGGTGGCCATGACCGTGGCGGTGCCGATCTACGGCAAACTGGGCGACTTGTACGGGCGGCGCAAGCTGATGCTGTTCGGCATGGGCCTGTTCACCCTGGCGTCGGTGTTCTGCGGCATGGCCCAGAGCATGGAGCAACTGGTGCTGGCGCGAATCTTCCAGGGCATCGGGGCCGGCGGGATGATTTCGGTGAGCCAGGCGATCATCGGTGACATCGTGCCGCCACGGGAGCGCGGCCGGTATCAGGGCTATTTCAGCAGCATGTATGCAGTGGCCAGCGTGGCCGGCCCGGTGCTCGGCGGTTACATGACCGAATACCTGTCCTGGCGCTGGGTGTTCCTGATCAACCTGCCACTGGGCCTGGGCGCCTGGCTGGTCGCCTATCGCACGCTGGTGGGCCTGCCGATTCCGCAACGCAAACCGATCATCGACTACCTGGGCACCGTGTTGATGATCATCGGGCTGACAGCATTGTTGCTGGGCATCACCCAGGTCGGCCAGGGCCATTCGTGGCGCAGTGCCGAGGTGTTGGCGCTGCTCGCTTGTGCGGTGCTGGTGCTGGGGCTGTTCGTCGTCCACGAGCGACGGGCGCGAGAACCGTTGTTGCCCATGCATCTGTTCGCCAACCGCAATGCGATCCTGTGCTGGTGCACGATTTTCTTCACCAGTTTCCAGGCCATCTCGCTGATTGTGTTGATGCCGCTGCGCTTTCAGAGCGTCACCGGCGCCGGTGCCGACAGCGCCGCCCTGCACCTGCTGCCCCTGGCCATGGGTTTGCCGATTGGCGCGTATTTCGCAGGCCGCCGCACCTCGGTCACCGGACGCTACAAACCGATGATCCTTACTGGTGCGGCGCTGATGCCTGTCTCGATTATCGGCATGGCGTTCAGCCCGCCGCAGGCGTTCGTTGTGAGCAGTCTGTTCATGCTGCTCTGCGGGATATCCTCGGGCATGCAGTTCCCGACGTCATTGGTCGGCACGCAGAACTCGGTGGACCAGCGGGACATCGGTGTAGCCACCAGCACCACCAACCTGTTCCGTTCGCTGGGTGGTGCCGTGGGTGTGGCATTGATGTCGGCGCTGCTGTTGGCGTTGTTGCAGGATTCGAGTTTCGCGCACCTGGCCGGTTCGTCGCTGATTGCCGAAGGCAGCTCGGGGAATGTGTTGCTGGACGGTTTGAATGCCGCGCCGGGTGACGCGCAGAACACCCTGCGTGCCGAATTGTTACTGACGTTCCGGCATTTGCTGACGGTCAGCGCGGCCGTTTCATTGCTTGGGCTGGCGGCGGCGATTGCCATGCCGAACATGTTGTTGCGCGGGCGCGAGGACAAGGTTCGCTAGATATCTGCAGGAGCGAGCTTGCTCGCGAAAAAATCCAAGGGCGCCGCTGGGCATCTGGTTTTACGCGTTATCGTTTACGACCTTCGCGAGCAAGCTCGCTCCTACATCGCGAAGGCTATCAAGGGCTGTAATACCCGACAGCCACCAGAAAATGTCCGACCTTCTTCAGGTAGGCATGCTTGTTCTCGACTTTGCCCGTCACCGGGTTTTTCCAGCGGTATTCGTATTCGCCGTAATCCTGCTGGGCCATCAACGCCAGAATCGGCTCGCCCACCGGTTTGCCTTCCGGGTCCACGATCTTGCTGAAGTCGGTATTGATCAGCCGTAGGTTGGTGCCGTGGGCCACGTAACGCTGGGTATCCAGGTCGACGACAAACACATACAGATCATCCTGCAGGTAGCCGCCCTTGAGGGAATTGATCGCCGTCAGGGTGCCCTTTTCGTCCTTGGCCAGATCGGTTGCCGCTTTGTTCAGCAAGGTCATGGCCTGTTCGGCGGAGGCCCGTGACAGGTAATAACCGACCGCCAGAATCCGCTGCCCAACGCGCTGGTAGTAGACATGCTTGCGCTCGACCTTGCCGTCATTCCAGTTCTGCCAGCGATATTCCGCCTGCTGAATGCCATTGCCTTCCGGCACTTTCAGGGCGTCCTTGAAAGCTTTCTGCAGATCCGGCCCGAGCACTTGCGACACGTCCCGGCCAATCAGCGCCGACGACGGCCCGCCACTGGCGAGCATCACGCCCTTGGTGTCGAGCACAAAGACATAACGGTCCTTGTCGACAAACTCACCCTGGCGGCTGAATGCCGCCAGCGCCTTGTCGCCATTCTGGTGGTAGTAGGCTAGGGCTTTTTCCAGTAGGGCAATGGCCGCCTTGCTGTCGTCCTTTTCCGTCCCGGCGGCTTGCGCCTGGCCCAGGCACAACAAAAACATGCCGCACAGCAAGGTAAACCTATGCAGAAACCCCATTGCGCATCCCTCGTTCCTGATGGTGTTTCAAGAGCGTAGACGGCAATGGGATATGTACGAATATTCGCCAGAACAGGGTCATAGGCTTTTGTGGCGAGGGGGCTTGCCCCCGTTCGGCTGCGCAGCAGTCGTAAATCAGGCACCGCGGTTGATCTGGTGAACCGCGGCGAATGGATTTGGGGCGGCTTCGCCACCCATCGGGGGCAAGCCCCCTCGCCACAACTGTTCGGATTACTGCCGGGCGCGCAGTTGCTGCTGAAGGTTCTGGATCTGCGCCTGAAGGGTATTGATGTTGCGGGTGACCTGGCTGCGGAATGCATCGAACTCGGCGGTATTGGTCGAGCCCTGCGTGACCGCTGGACGGTTGTCCTGCTCGCTCTTGAGCACGATCATGTCTTGCTCGAGACGCTCGATAGCAGCGCTTGGGTTGCCTTGTTTCTTCAGCGCTGTGATATCGGCGCCCAGGTTCTTCAGTTGTGCATCGAGTTTTTCAGCGTCCGACGGGGCACTTTTCAGGGTGGCCAATTCAGCACTCAAGGCTTTGACCTGGGCCTGCAACTGCGTATTGGCCGTCTGATGTTCGGTGTTCTGGGCATTCAATTGCGCCAGGCGCTTGTCCAGCTCGGTGGTTTGCGCGGTCATTTGTGCCAGTCGCTTGTCCAGGTCCGAGGCCTGGCCGGCAACACCTTGCTGCTGGGCGTTCTGGTCCTGGAGCTTGCTTTCCAGCTGGCGGATTTGCAGCTTCAAGGCCTCGCTGTCGGTGTTGACACTGGTCTGGCTGGCAACAACCTTTCCGGAAATATCCTGCAGGCGCCCTGCCGCTTCCTCACTGATTCGCGCGAAGCTTTCCTGGGTCGCCACCAGTTGCTGTTCCATCAGGGAGATCTGCTGAAAGCTCCACCAGGCCAGGCCCGTGAACGCAAAGAACAACGCCCCGATCAACGCCCACAAGGCACCGGTACTCGCCGCCTTGACCTTCACCACCGGCGTCGTGCGCGAATGCACGACCGTGCGGGCGGGGGGCGCAAAGTCGTCATCGAGAACGTCTGCACGCAGGCTCGGTACATCATCGAAGTCGTCGTTGGCATCGTTTCGCATGGACATTGAATCAACCTTAGTGAATCACATAATGGCTTTATGCCGCGCAGTATAAACCCCACAGCCGCAACCATTGACCCCCTAGCCCGAATCCGGTTCAGTCGGGGGTCGTTGTTCGAGCGTCAGCGAACAGCCTGGGCCTTCCACCAGCCACAGAATTCATCGAGCGCCGTCCAGAGGCTGACCTTGGGATCGTAATCCAGATAATGCCGCGCGCGGCTGATGTCCAGGGTGAAATTTTTGTTCATGACCTGCATGCCCAGACGCGACAGCGTCGGTTCGGGACGCCCCGGCCACAACTTGCACATGCCCTCGTTGAGCGCCGCCACGCTGTAGGCCAGGCCGTAGGAACGGTAGCGGGTGACCTGTGGGACTTCCATGTTACGCATGACGTAATTGACCACGTCCCACAGGGGAATCGGCGTGCCGTTGCTGATGTTGTAAGCCTTGCCCAACGCAGAACCGCTGGCCAGCAAACTGCTGAGCAACGCCTCGTTGAGGTTTTGCACGCTGGTGAAATCAACTTTGTTCAGACCGTTGCCGATGACCGCCAGGCGCCCCTTGCGCTGCATATTCAACAGGCGCGGGAAGATGCTCATGTCGCCGGCCCCGGTGACGAAACGCGGGCGCAAGGCCAGGGTTTCGAGACCGAACTCCTGGGCACCGAAGACTTTTTGCTCGGCCAGGTACTTGGTGGCGGCGAAAGGGTGTTTGAAGCGCTTGGGCACCTGTTCTTCGGTCAGACCCAGGTGATCGCGACCATCGAAGTAGATCGACGGCGACGACAAATGCACCAGCCGCCGAACCCGTTGCTTCAAGCAGGCTTCGACCACGTTCTCGGTGACCTGGACGTTGCCCTGATGGAAGTCCTGATAACGTCCCCATAATCCAACAGCACCGGCGCAATGCACCACGGCCTCGACGTCCGAGCACAGCTCGCGCGCCAGTTCCGGGTCGCTCAAGTCACCCTGGATGAACTCGGCTCCCCGGCGTACCAGATGCTCCACGCTCTCGGCCCGGCGACCGTTGACCCGCACGTCCAGGCCCTGCTCCAGGGCAAAACGCGCAAAGCGCCCGCCGATGAAGCCGCTTGCGCCGGTAACCAGAATCTTCATGAATTGCTCCGAATATTTCGTTTTGCGTATTACGTGAGGTCTTGACGCTGCGCGTCAGTCCAAGGGCACCAGCCATTGCTTCGATGCGCTGACCAATTGATCGGTGAGCAGCCCCAGCAGCTGGCCGCCATTACGCCAATGATGCCAGTACAGCGGCACATCGATCGGCTTATCTGGCAGCAGCTCCTGCAATACACCCCTTTGCAGTTGCTCGCGCACCTGCAGTTCCGGAACCAGCCCCCAGCCCAGACCGGCTTCCGTCAGGCGGATAAAACCTTCGGAGGACGGGCACAAATGGTGTTCGAATCCACCCTCGACGCCTAGGGACGCAAGGTAGCGATGCTGCAGGAAATCGTCCGGGCCAAATACCAGCGCCGGGGTTCGGGCCAACTGATCGGCGCGTACGCCCTGCGGAAAATGCCGGGCAATAAAGGCGGGGCTGGCCAGCGCACGGTAACGCATGGCCCCCAGCAACACGCTGCGCGCGCCCGCCACCGGCCGCTCGCTGGCGCAGACACAAGCCGCCACTTCACCGGCGCGCATGCGCTTGAGGCCGACGGTCTGGTCTTCGACCACCAGATCCATCAGCAGATGCTGTTCGGCGCAAAACGCCCCCACGGCCTGCGCCCACCAAGTGGCCAGGCTGTCGGCGTTCAGGGCGATGCGCAGGCGTTCCGGCAGGCCCTCTTCATCCAGCGCCGGCACCAGGCTTTGCAAATCCCGTTCAAGCAATCGCACCTGCTGCACGTGGTTGAGCAGCCGTCGACCGATTTCCGTCGGCGTTGGCGGCGTGGCCCGCACCAGCACCGGTTGGCCAACCCGCGCCTCCAGCAGCTTGATGCGCTGGGAAATCGCCGATTGCGACAAGCCCAGTACCTGGGCCGCCCGTTCAAAACCGGCCTGTTCGACCACGGCGGCCAAGGCAGAAAGCAATTTATAGTCGAACATCAGTTTTCCTAATGAGCGATCAGCAAGATTGGTTTTTCTTATACAACCTTCACAAGGACAATGACCAGCAAGAACTCTTGAACAAGGATCACCCACATGGCTGGCGAAACTTCATTGGCAACGCTGCTGCGCAGCATGAGCCCGCAACTCAACGCAGGCGAATACGTGTTCTGCACCCTGCGCGACGGCAAGTTGCCTGCGGATCTGGAGATTGTCGGCAGCTTCCGCGAGCAGGAAGGCCTGACCGTGATTCTCGAGCGTTCCCACGCCGAAACAGCCGGATTCAGCTTCGACTACATCGCCGCCTGGATCACCTTGAACGTACATTCGGCCCTCGAAGCGGTCGGCCTGACCGCCGCGTTCGCCACGGCACTGGGCAAGGCCGGAATCAGCTGCAACGTGATTGCCGGCTACTACCACGATCATTTGTTCGTCGGCCAGGCCGACGCCGACCGTGCCCTGCAAGTGCTGCGGGATCTGGCAGCCAACGCGGAGTAAAAAATCATGTGGCAAAGTTATGTGAACGGGCTGCTCGTGGCCTTCGGCCTGATCATGGCGATCGGCACCCAGAATGCGTTTGTCCTGGCGCAAAGTCTGCGGCGTGAACATCACCTGCCGGTGGCGGCACTCTGCGTGACCTGCGATGCCCTGTTGGTAGCTGCCGGGGTATTCGGCCTGGCGACGGTGCTGGCACAGAACCCGACGCTGTTGGCGATTGCCCGTTGGGGCGGCGCAGCGTTCCTGTTGTGGTACGGCAGCCAGGCGCTGCGCCGGGCCTTCTCGAAGCAGAGCCTTGAGCAGGGCGAAGGCCAGACCGTACGCTCGCTGCGGGCGGTGATGCTCAGCGCGCTGGCGGTGACCTTGCTCAACCCGCACGTCTATCTGGACACCGTTTTGCTGATCGGCTCCCTGGGCGCCCAACAAACCGAGCCGGGCGCTTATGTCGTAGGCGCGGCCAGTGCCTCGCTGCTGTGGTTCTTCACCCTGGCCCTCGGTGCGGCATGGCTGGCACCGTGGCTCGCCCGGCCCGGCACCTGGCGAATTCTCGATCTGTTGGTGGCGGTGATGATGTTTGCCGTAGCGCTGCAGCTGATCGCGGCCATCTGATTGGCGGAACCTCTATTCCACACAGTTGTTGCGTGGTTATGCCGCCCCCCCGGTGCTATGATCCGACTCCCTGCGCCGCAAAGAGTACAAACTCCCCGGCGCTTGTCTGGCCGCCCGTGATCGGCCTTGCGCTCACCGCAACTGACCTGATTAGGAGAATCATCATGGCTTTCGAATTGCCGCCACTGCCGTACGCACACGATGCCCTGCAGCCGCACATCTCCAAGGAAACCCTGGAGTTCCACCACGACAAGCACCACAACACCTACGTCGTGAACCTGAACAACCTGGTGCCAGGCACCGAGTTCGAAGGCAAGACCCTGGAAGAAATCGTCAAGACTTCCTCGGGCGGTATCTTCAACAACGCCGCTCAGGTCTGGAACCACACTTTCTACTGGAACTGCCTGGCGCCAAACGCTGGCGGTCAACCAACCGGCGCTCTGGCTGAAGCCATCAACGCGGCCTTCGGTTCGTTCGACAAGTTCAAGGAAGAGTTCAGCAAGACTTCCATCGGCACCTTCGGTTCCGGTTGGGGCTGGCTGGTGAAGAAGGCTGACGGTTCCCTGGCCCTGGCCAGCACCATCGGCGCCGGCAACCCGCTGACCAACGGCGACACCCCGCTGCTGACCTGCGACGTCTGGGAACACGCTTACTACATCGACTACCGCAACCTGCGTCCGAAGTACGTCGAAGCGTTCTGGAACCTGGTCAACTGGAAATTCGTGGCTGAGCAGTTCGAAGGCAAAACCTTCACCGCTTAAGCTCGATGCCAGACAAAAAACCCGGCTTTGTGCCGGGTTTTTTTATGGAAGGAATATGAGCAAAGGGACGGTGGTGATTGTCCCGCCGTCTTCGCGAGCAGGCTCGCTCCCACAGATCACCCCCCGAGCCAGTGGGAGCGGGCTTGCTCGCGAAGAACGATAACGCGATCAGCCTGCCAACTACTGCGGATCGAGGTTATCCAGCGCACGATTCACCGCCAGCTCCGCCAACATGACAATCTGCGAAATGGCCAGCGCCGTGTTGCGCTGGGGGCCAGCCAGGCAGGTAGCGAAATCACTCGCCATGACATTGGCTGAAGCCAGTGATTCACAAGCGTGGGCAAGCAGGCTTTCAGTGTCCATGTCGGGGACGATCATGAACATGGTGCGAGGGCTGTAGGGTTTGGTGGTGTTGCAGGGGGGATCGGGGATTAATTTGTCCATAAAACCATTCCTCTAGCGCTGGGGCCACCACTTGCCGTTTCTCACGCGGTGAAGAGGTGGCAGCTATGTGCGAGGTGAGAAACCGGTATGGACACCCGGGCCAGACCTAAGTCTGCCCGCACACAGCCGCCATGACGCATTTACAGACAGCGGATTAGCTGGCGGCGATTATGCGTGCACAGGCTCTGGATGACCATAAGTAGCCGGGTTCTCACACCCGATCACTGAGTTTCAGCGACAGCCAAAGGTTATTCAGCCCGCTTCCGACGGACAACCTGAAAACTGCGTGGGAAACTTCTGGCGCTTTCCTACACCGCGCTAACGCCCAAAACGTAACGCGAAGCATCCCTGGCCACACATGGGTATGACTCGCTCACATTGGGTCCCCGGCTTTCAGTCGGGACTTGTGGCCACTGAAGATCCCTGTAGGAGCGAGCTTGCTCGCGAAAAACGTCTGAACAACGCGATCAATCAGGCAGCCCGCGTTATCGTTGACGTCCATCGCGAGCAAGCTCGCTCCTACAGAAGAGCAGAGCAAAGGCAGATCGGCATACACCCACGCTTCTCACCACTCATCAGGCCGAGCGTTAGCTCGCCTGCAGCTCTTGATCTTGATCCACCCGCCCCCTCGGCAGGCTGAGCGGAGGTGTTCATCCGGGGATTGGCGCGCAGCGCCGTTCGACGCAGTCGAACACATCGCATGTAGGTGCCAGCGAAGCCAACCGGAGGGCGATGCCCCCGGATGAATGCCGGAGCGAAGGAACCCCGAGCCTTGGCGAGGGGCCGTACGTTCGGGGCGAGACTTTTTGGTTCCTTTTGTGTCGTTTGACAAAAGGGACTCGCCGTAAGGGCGAAACCGCCAGCTGCCGTTACCGCAGCAATGGATATGCCCCCCCAAAAAAAACCCGGACGAAGCCAATTTCCCAAGATGAAACCAGCCTCCAGCCCCTTGCTCCCCCGCCCACGCCGACTAACATCAAACAAAAGGAAAATATCTCCATCCCGCCCCTCAAGTTGAAGGACTCGACAACCGACACAGTACTAATAGGCTAACTCGCCAGGTCAACTGCAAATCGGCCAAGCAGCAGGCAAAATCCCCCAAGGATGATTGTCCCTTTGACTGCCATCACGGGATTGCCAATACTCATGGCAACTTGATGCTACCCGCACGGAACAAGGAATAACCCTTTGAAGCTGGAACTCAAGAACAGCTTGTCGGTGAAGTTGCTCCGGGTCGTACTCCTGTCGGCATTGATCGTCGGCGTGGTCTTGAGCTGCGCGCAGATTGTGTTCGATGCCTATAAAACACGCCAGGCCGTCGCCAGCGATGCCGAACGCATCCTCGACATGTTTCGCGACCCCTCGACCCAGGCCGTCTACAGCCTGGACCGGGAAATGGGCATGCAGGTGATCGAAGGCCTGTTTCAGGACGCCGCCGTGCGCAAGGCCTCCATCGGCCATCCCAACGAAGCCATGCTCGCGCAAAAAACCCGCGAATTGCAGCACTCCCACAGCCGCTGGCTGACCGACCTGATTCTTGGCAAGGAACGCACCTTCACCACCCAACTGGTCGGTCGCGGGCCCTACAGTGAGTATTACGGCGACCTGAGCATCACCCTCGATACCGCCACCTACGGCCAAGGGTTCATTGTCAGCTCGGTGATCATCTTCATTTCCGGCGTCCTGCGCGCACTCGCCATGGGACTGGTGTTGTACCTGGTCTACCACTGGCTGCTGACCAAGCCGCTGTCGCGGATCATCGAGCACCTCACGGAAATCAATCCGGATCGTCCCAGCGAACACAAGATTCCGCTGCTCAAGGGCCACGAGAACAACGAACTGGGCATCTGGATCAACACCGCCAACCAGTTGCTCGAATCCATCGAACGCAATACCCATCTGCGCCACGAAGCGGAAAACAGCCTGGTGCGCATGTCCCAGTACGATTTCCTGACGGGGCTGCCGAACCGCCAGCAATTGCAGCAGCAACTGGACAAGATCCTCATCGACGCCGGCAAATTGCAGCGCCGGGTCGCGGTGTTGTGTGTCGGCCTCGATGACTTCAAGGGCATCAACGAGCAGTTCAGCTACCAGACCGGCGACCAATTGTTGCTGGCCCTGGCCGATCGCCTGCGCGGTCATAGCGGTCGCCTGGGCGCCCTCGCCCGCCTCGGCGGCGACCAGTTCGCCCTGGTCCAGGCCGATATCGAGCAACCCTACGAAGCCGCCGAGCTGGCGCAAAGCATTCTCGATGACCTGGAAGCGGCGTTTGCCCTCGATCATCAGGAGATCCGCCTGCGCGCCACTATCGGCATCACCCTGTTCCCCGAGGACGGCAACAGCACCGAGAAGTTGCTGCAAAAGGCCGAGCAGACCATGACGCTGGCCAAGACCCGTTCGCGCAACCGCTATCAGTTCTATATCGCCAGCGTCGATACCGAAATGCGTCGCCGCCGCGAGCTGGAAAAAGACCTGCGCGATGCGTTGATCCGCAATCAGTTCTACCTCGTCTATCAACCGCAGATCAGCTACCGCGACAACCGCGTGGTGGGCGTCGAGGCCCTGATTCGCTGGCAACACCCTGAGCACGGTATGGTGCCGCCGGACCTGTTCATCCCGCTGGCCGAACAGAACGGCACCATCATCGCCATCGGCGAATGGGTGCTGGACCAGGCCTGCAAACAACTACGCGAGTGGCATGACCAGGGCTTCTCCGACCTGCGCATGGCGGTGAACCTGTCTACGGTTCAACTGCACCACGCCGAACTGCCACGGGTGGTCAACAACCTGCTGCAGATGTACCGCCTGCCACCGCGCAGCCTGGAGCTGGAAGTCACCGAAACCGGCCTGATGGAAGACATCAGCACCGCAGCCCAGCACTTGCTCAGCCTGCGCCGCTCCGGCGCGCTGATCGCCATCGACGATTTCGGAACCGGCTATTCGTCCTTGAGCTATCTCAAGAGCCTGCCTCTGGACAAGATCAAGATCGACAAGAGCTTCGTCCAGGACCTGCTCGATGACGACGACGATGCGACCATCGTTCGCGCCATCATCCAGCTGGGCAAAAGCCTGGGCATGCAGGTGATTGCCGAGGGCGTGGAAACCGCCGAGCAAGAGGCCTACATCATTTCTGAAGGCTGCCACGAAGGTCAGGGCTATCACTACAGCAAACCGCTGCCGGCACGGGAACTGGGCGTTTACCTCAAGCAGGCCCAACGCAGCAATGCGGCTATTTTGTAACCCCTGCTCGCGATGGTCGTGAACGATAACGCGTTCATTCTGGATGAGCGCGTGGTTCTCAGGTTCATCGCGAGCAAGCTCGCTCCTACAGGGTTGCGAGCCGCGCTCTGTGAATAAGAAATATTTACAGGTACAACCCTTTACACATAATGCGAAAGATTTGCATTATGTCGCAGTTTTGCGTGTGCATAGCACGACTCCACCCCTATCGAAGCAGGATGTTCGCCATGATTCGTATGCCTCTGGCTACCGCCAGTCTGTTGGCCATCGCTATTTCCCTCGCCGGTTGCGGCGAAGGTAAAGACCAAGAAAAAGCTGCCGCGCCAGCTGCCAGCACTGCAGCTGCCCCGGCTGCTCCAGCCACTGCGCCTGCCGCTGCCGGTAAGGTCGACGAAGCTGCCGCCAAAGCCGTTGTCGCCCATTACGCCGACATCGTTTTCGCCGTTTACAGCGATGCCGAATCCACCGCGAAGACCCTGCAAACCGCCGTAGACGCCTTCCTCGCCAAGCCGAACGCCGACACCCTCAAAGCCGCCAAGGCTGCCTGGGTTGCCGCTCGCGTGCCTTACCTGCAGAGCGAAGTGTTCCGTTTCGGCAACACCATCGTTGACGACTGGGAAGGTCAGCTGAACGCCTGGCCGCTGGACGAAGGCCTGATCGACTACGTCGACAAATCCTACGAACACGCCCTGGGCAACCCGGGTGCCACTGCCAACATCATCGCCAACACTCAAGTGCAGATCGGCGAAGACAAGGTCGATGTCAAAGACATCACCCCGGAAAAACTCGCCAGCCTGAACGAGCTGGGCGGTTCCGAGGCCAACGTCGCCACCGGTTACCACGCCATCGAATTCCTGCTCTGGGGCCAGGACCTGAACGGCACCGGCCCTGGCGCCGGCAACCGTCCGGCTTCGGACTACCTGGAAGGCAAAGGCGCTACCGGCGGTCACAATGATCGTCGTCGTGCCTACCTGAAGTCCGTGACTCAGCTGCTGGTCAGCGACCTGGAAGAAATGGTCGGTAACTGGAAGCCGAACGTGGCCGACAACTATCGCGCCACCCTGGAAGCAGAACCGGCTGAAACCGGCCTGCGCAAAATGCTGTTCGGCATGGGCAGCCTGTCCCTGGGCGAACTGGCGGGCGAGCGCATGAAGGTTTCCCTGGAAGCCAACTCCCCGGAAGACGAACAGGATTGCTTCAGCGACAACACCCACAACTCGCACTTCTACGATGCCAAGGGCATTCGTAACGTGTACCTGGGTGAATACACTCGCGTCGATGGCACCAAAATGACCGGCGCCAGCCTGTCGTCCCTGGTGGCCAAAGCCGACCCGGCTGCCGACACCGCGCTCAAAGACGACCTGGCCGCCACTGAAGCCAAGCTTCAGGTCATGGTCGACCACGCCAACAAGGGCGAGCACTACGACCAGTTGATCGCTGCCGGCAACACCGCAGGCAACCAGATTGTCCGTGACGCTATCGCGTCCCTGGTCAAGCAGACCGGTTCGATCGAAGCCGCCGCTGGCAAACTGGGCATCAACGATCTGAACCCGGACAACGCTGATCACGAATTCTGATCAACGCTGGCTGAATGAAAAAGGCGACCTTCGGGTCGCCTTTTTCTTGTCTGCCCGGATGTGCCCCCCCCCCTGTAGGAGCGAGCTTGCTCGCGATGAATTTGAAGGCAACGCATTTTTCCAGTCAGCACGCGTCACCGTTCACGTCCATCGCGAGCAAGCTCGCTCCTACACAGGGGATCGTGGTTTGCAAATAGACTCTTGCCCCACATCAAGCAAACGATAATTCCTCTTATTCAAATTCCCATCCCCTGTTAGACTTTGCGCCCTTGTTTTGCTCGTCTTGCAGGATGTCTGATGCCCCCGCTGCCTCTTCGCTTGTCCGCACTGTTTCTGGCCCTGGGCCTGAGTGCCTGCGATGACGCCCCGAAATTCACCCGGGCCGAACCCGGTGAAGCCCGCTCCGGCGGCAGTGCGACGGTGCGCAAGACCGATCAGAACGCGTTTTCCATGCCCTCGGCGAACCTGCCGCCATCACGGCGTGTGGATTTCAGTGTCGGCAACAGCTTCTTCCGCAGCCCTTGGGTGATCGCCCCGTCGACGACGACCGCTCGCGATGGTCTCGGTCCACTGTTCAACACCAATGCCTGCCAGGGCTGCCACATCAAGGACGGCCGCGGCCATCCGCCGACGCCCGACGATGTGAACGCGGTGTCGATGCTGGTACGCCTGTCGATTCCCGACGCCCCGGCGTATGCCGAGGTCATCGAACAGCTCGGCGTGGTGCCGGAGCCCGTCTACGGCGGCCAGTTCCAGGACATGTCCGTACCCGGCGTGCCCCCCGAAGGCAAAGTGCGGGTCGATTACACTCCCGTGCCGGTTCGCTTCAAGGACGGCACCGAAGTCGAGTTACGCAAACCGAGCCTGAACATCACCCAGCTGGGTTACGGCCCGATGCACCCCGACACCCGTTTCTCGGCCCGTGTGGCGCCGCCAATGATTGGCCTGGGCCTGCTCGAAGCGATCCCCGAGGAGGCGATCCTGGCCAACGCCGAGGCACAGGCCAAGGCGAACAACGGCATCAACGGGCGACCGAACCGGGTCTGGGATGACGCTCTGCAAAAGACCGTTCTGGGACGATTTGGCTGGAAAGCCGGACAACCGAACCTCAATCAACAGAATGTCCACGCGTTTTCGGGAGATATGGGGCTCACAACCAGCCTTAGACCCCTTGATGACTGCACGGACGCGCAAACGGCCTGCAAACAGGCACCCAGTGGCAACGGCCCCGATGGCGAGCCGGAAGTCAGCGACAACATCCTGCGCCTGGTGCTGTTCTACAGCCGCAACCTTGCCGTACCGGCCCGCCGTGACGTCAACGCCCCTGAAGTACTGGCCGGCAAGACCCTGTTTTATCAGGCCGGTTGCCAGTCCTGTCACACACCGAAATACACCACCGCCGCCAACGCCGCCGAACCTGAACTGGCCAATCAAGTGATTCGCCCGTACAGCGATCTGTTGCTGCATGACATGGGCGACGGCCTGGCCGACAACCGTAGCGAATTCCAGGCCAGCGGCCGCCAATGGCGCACCCCGCCGTTATGGGGCATCGGCCTGACACAGGCGGTCAGCGGCCACACCCAGTTCCTGCACGACGGCCGCGCCCGCAACCTGCTCGAAGCCGTGCTCTGGCATGGCGGCGAGGCGACTGCGGCGCAACAACAGGTTTTGTCTTTCAATGCCGAGCAACGCGCTGCGTTGCTGGCGTTCCTGAATTCCCTTTAACACGCATTCCACTCGCGGGAGCCCGACATGTTCCGTCCCAAACTGTTGTTCACCAGCCTTGCCGCCCTCGCCCTGGGCGCCTGCTCGCCCCAGGACCCGCAAGCGGTCACGTCGGCGGCCATTGCCAAGTCGGTGATCCTGCCGACCTACACCCGCTGGGTTGAGGCCGATCGTCAATTGGCGGTCAGCGCCCTCGCCTACTGCGAAGGCAAGGAAAACCTGGAAACCGCCCGTGCCGACTTCCTGCATGCGCAAAAAGCCTGGGCCGAGCTGCAACCGCTGCTGATCGGGCCTTTGGCCGAAGGCAACCGTTCGTGGCAAGTGCAGTTCTGGCCGGACAAGAAAAACCTGGTCGGCCGTCAGGTCGAGCAACTGGTCACCGCCCAGCCGCAAATCGATGCCGCCGCCCTGGCCAAGTCCAGCGTCGTGGTACAGGGGCTCTCGGCCTACGAATACATTCTGTTCGACAGCAAGCCCGACGTGGCCAACGCTGAGCAGAAGAGCAAATACTGCCCGCTGCTGATCGCCATCGGCGAACGCCAGAAGCAATTGGCCGAAGAAATTCTGCAAACCTGGAACAACACCGACGGCATGCTCGCGCAAATGAGCAAGTTCCCGAACCAGCGCTACGCGGACTCCCACGAAGCGATCGCCGATTTGCTGCGCGTGCAAGTCACCGCCATCGACACCCTGAAGAAAAAGCTCGGCACGCCGATGGGCCGCCAGAGCAAGGGCGTGCCGCAACCATTCCAGGCCGATGCATGGCGCAGCCAGGCGTCCCTGACCAGCCTCGAAGCCAGCCTCGCGGCCGCCAGGACCGTCTGGGAAGGTGTGGATAACAAAGGCCTGCGCGGCCTGTTGCCGAGCGAGCAGAAGCCGTTGGCCGACAAGATCGATGCAGCCTATGCCGCCTCGCTGAAGCTGTTCGCCGGCAACCAGCGCTCGCTGACCGACATGCTCAATGACGAGGCCGGCCGCCAGCAACTCAACGAGCTGTATGACAGCCTCAACGTCGTCCATCGCCTGCACGAGGCCGATCTGGCCAAGGCACTGGGCATCCAGCTGGGCTTCAACGCCAACGACGGTGACTGATGAGGGCCGGTTCCATGCTGCGACGCCAGGTTCTGACATTAGGTAGTTTGCTGCTGGGTGCAGTGACGCTGGGCGGCTGGAAGCTGTTCAAGCAAAAGGACAGGAGTCCGTTGTTGCTTTCGGCACGGGACGACACCGACGGCCAGCATTACGCCGTCGGTTACCGGCTCGATGGCACCCAAGTGTTCGCCACCCGGGTCGGCCAGCGTTGCCACGACATCATCAACCACCCGACACAGCCGATTGCGCTGTTCGTCGCTCGCCGTCCGGGCACCGAGAGCTACCTGATCGACCTGCGCGACGGCGCGCTCCTGCAAACCGTGGTGTCACAGCCGAACCGGCACTTCTACGGGCACGCGGTCATTCACCACAGCGGCGACTGGCTGTACGCCACGGAAAACGACACCTCCGATCCGGGGCGCGGCCTGCTCGGCGTGTATAAGTTCGAAGGCGAACGGCTGGTGCACAGTGGTGAGATTTCCACCCACGGCCTCGGTCCGCATCAGGTGTCGTGGCTGCCCGATGGCGAAACCCTGGTGGTGGCCAACGGCGGGATTCGCACCGAGGCCGAAAGCCGGGTGGAGATGAACCTCAGCGCCATGGAACCGAGCCTGGTCCTGATGCACCGCGACGGCACCCTGCTGAGCAAGGAAACCCTTGCCCAGCAGATGAACAGCGTGCGTCATCTGGCCATCGCCAGCGACGGCACCATCGTCGCCAGCCAGCAGTTCATGGGTGCGGCCCACGAGTCGTCGGAGTTGCTGGCGATCAAGCGCCCCGGTCAGCCCTTCGTCGCGTTCCCGGTACCCGAGCACCAGTTGCAGGCCATGGGACACTACACCGCCAGCGTCGCAATACACAGCGACTTGCGCCTGGTGGCGTTGACCGCACCGCGGGGCAACCGCTTTTTCATCTGGGACCTGGACAGCGGTGAAGTACGCCTGGACGCGCCACTGCCCGATTGCGCGGGCGTCGGCGCCGTGGCTGATGGTTTTGTCGTGACCTCGGGCCAGGGACGCTGCCGTTACTACGACTGCCGCCAGACAAACCTTGTTGCAAAACCGCTGGAGCTACCCGCAGGGCTCTGGGACAACCATCTGCACCTGATGGCCTGAATCATTGAAAAATCGCCGCCTTGGGCCGCGCCTGCATCGGGATGACCTACACCCCGCAGGCGCGACCCGAGGCGGCGAATTTTTTCAGGCTTTCACCCCTCTAATACCTCACAACCTGTAAAAACGGCAGTTGGATTACCCTCTACACTCCCGGTAATGTGCCCCGCTGTCTCGCCTGATTTTGTCCAAGGAACTGGAATATGCTGCGTCGCCGCATGCTGATCATGTTGGGTGTTGTTCTACTGATTGTGCTGGTCCTGGCTGCGTATAAAGCCTTCTCGATCTACACGATGGTTCAAGGCTTCTCTGCGCCCAGACCGGCCGTCAGCGTTGCCGTGGCCACCGCCACCGAGCGCCCATGGCAAGCCCGCCTGCCTACCGTTGGCACGCTCAAGGCATTGCAGGGCGTCGACCTGAGCCTGGAGACCGATGGCACCGTCATCGATCTCCAGTTCGAGTCGGGGCAGAAGGTCAAGGCCGGCCAACCACTCCTGCGCCTCGACAGCGCCGTTGAAAGTGCCCTGCTGGAAACTGCTCTGGCCGACCTCGGGCTGGCACAGCTTGATTACGGTCGCGGTAGCCAACTGGTCGGCAGCCAGGCCATTTCCAAAGGCGAATTCGACCGACTTTCGGCGGTGCTGAAAAAGAGCAAGGCCACGGTCAATCAACTCAAGGCTGCGCTCGGCAAAAAAAGCATCATCGCGCCGTTCAGCGGCACCATCGGCATTCGTCAGGTGGACGTTGGCGACTACATGGCCAGTGGCACCATGATCGCCACCCTGCAAGACCTCAGTAGCCTGTATGTCGACTTTTTTGTGCCCGAGCAGTCGGTGCCGAAGATTGCGCTCGGCCAGCCAGTGCAGGTCATTGTCGCGGCGTATCCGACCGTGGAGTACCCCGGCACCATCAGTGCAATCAACCCTAAAGTCGAGAACAGCACCCGTAACGTGCAGGTCCGCGCCACCCTGGCCAACCCCGATGGCAAGTTGATGCCAGGCATGTTCGCCAGCCTCCAGGTGCTCCTGCCCGACCCGCAACCGCGCATCGTGGTGCCGGAAAGCGCGATTACCTACACGCTCTACGGCAACTCGGTGTATGTGGCCGTACCAAAGAAAGCCGAGGATGGCAGCCTGGTAAAGGACGACAAGGGCCAACCGGTGCTGATCGCCGAACGGCGGTTTGTCGAGACCGGCGAACGCCGCGATGGGCAAGTGATGATCACCAAAGGCGTGCAGAGCGGCGAGAAAGTGGTGACCGCCGGCCAGCTCAAACTGGATAACGGCTCACGCATTGCCATCAGCGACGACAAGACCCTGGCCGGGCAGAACAGCCAGCCACGCGCGGACTGATCAAGGAATTCCCATGGCTTTTACCGACCCGTTCATCCGCCGTCCGGTTCTCGCTACCGTGGTCAGTCTGTTGATTGTACTGCTGGGCTTTCAGGCCTGGAGCAAGCTGCCGCTACGCCAGTACCCGCAAATGGAAAACGCCCTGATCACGGTGACCACCGCCTACCCCGGGGCCAACGCCGAGACCATCCAGGGCTACATCACCCAACCGATGCAGCAAAGCCTGGCCAGCGCCGAGGGCATCGACTACATGACCTCGGTCAGTCGCCAGAATTTCTCGGTGATCTCGATCTACGCGCGCGTCGGCGCCAATAGCGACCGTCTGTTTACCGAACTGCTGGCCAAGGCCAACGAGGTCAAGAACCAGCTGCCCCAGGACGCTGAAGACCCGGTGCTGAGCAAAGAATCGGCCGATGCGTCAGTGCTGATGTACATCAGCTACTTCAGCAAGGAGTTGAGCAACCCGCAGATTACCGATTACCTGTCACGGGTGATCCAGCCCAAGCTGGCGACCTTGCCCGGCATGGCCGAAGCCGAGATCCTCGGTAACCAGGTATTTGCCATGCGCCTGTGGCTGGACCCGATGAAGCTGGCGGGTTTCGGCCTCAGTGCCAGCGATGTGACCAATGCGGTGCGCCAGTACAACTTCCTCTCTGCCGCCGGCGAGGTGAAGGGCGAATACGTGGTCACCAGCATCAACGCCAATACCGAACTCAAGTCCGCCGAAGCCTTCGGGACGATTCCGCTCAAGGTCGATGGCGACAGCCGAGTGTTGCTGCGGGATGTGGCGCGCGTGGAAATGGGTGCGGAGAACTACGACTCCATCAGCTCGTTCGGTGGCACCCCGTCGGTGTACATCGGCATCAAGGCGACGCCCGGCGCCAACCCGCTGGAAGTGATCAAGGAAGTGCGCAAGATCATGCCGGACCTGGAGGCCCAGCTACCGCCGAACCTGAAAGGTGAAATCGCCTACGACGCCACTCTGTTCATCCAGGCCTCGATCGACGAAGTGGTGAAGACCCTGTTCGAAGCGGTGCTGATCGTGATTGTGGTGGTGTTCCTGTTCCTCGGTGCCCTGCGCTCGGTGGTGATCCCGGTGGTGACCATCCCGCTGTCGATGATCGGCGTCATGTTCTTCATGCAGATGATGGGGTACTCGATCAACCTGCTCACCCTGCTGGCGATGGTATTGGCCATCGGCCTGGTGGTGGACGATGCCATCGTGGTGGTGGAAAACATTCACCGTCACATCGAGGAAGGCAAGACACCGCTCGAGGCCGCCATTGAAGGCGCCCGGGAAATCGCCATGCCGGTGGTTTCGATGACTATCACCCTGGCGGCGGTGTACGCACCGATCGGTTTCCTGACCGGCCTGACCGGGGCGCTGTTCAAGGAGTTCGCCCTGACCCTGGCCGGCGCGGTGGTGATTTCCGGTATCGTCGCCCTGACCCTGTCGCCGATGATGTGTGCGTTTCTGCTGCGTCACGACGAGAACCCCAGCGGCCTGGCCCATCGCCTGGACATGATTTTCGAACGCCTCAAGCGCCGCTACCAGAGCCTGCTTCATGGCACCCTCAACACCCGGCCGGTGGTGCTGGTGTTCGCCGTGATCGTGTTGTGCCTGATTCCGGTCCTTCTCAACTTCACCAAATCGGAACTGGCGCCGGATGAGGACCAGGGCATCATTTTCATGATTGCCAACGCCCCGCAACCGACCAACCTCGACTACCTGAACACCTACACCGACGAGTTCGTCTCGATCTTCAAGGCGTTTCCCGAGTACTACTCGTCGTTCCAGATCAACGGTTTCAACGGCGTGCAATCGGGCATCGGCGGTTTCCTGCTCAAGCCATGGGACGATCGCAGTCGAACGCAAATGGCGATCCTGCCCGAGGTGCAAGCCAAACTGGAAAAGATCCCGGGGCTGCAGATCTTCGGCTTCAACCTGCCGTCGCTGCCGGGCACCGGCGAAGGCGTGCCGTTCCAGTTCGTCATCAACTCCGCCAACGATTACGAATTGCTGCTGCAGGTGGTCGACCGGGTAAAAAAACGTGCGAAGGAATCCGGCAAGTTTGCGTTTGTCCACGTTGACCTGGCCTTCGACAAGCCGGAAGTGGTGGTGGATATCGACCGCGCCAAGGCTGCGCAGATGGGGGTTTCCATGCAGGACTTGGGGGGGACCCTGGCGACCCTGCTGGGTGAAGGCGAGATCAACCGATTCACCATTGAAGGTCGCAGCTACAAGGTCATTGCCCAGGTCGAGCGGCCGTTCCGTGACAATCCGGACTGGCTGAACAATTACTACGTGAAAAACACCAAGGGTGAACTGTTGGCGTTGTCGACCCTGATCACCGTCACCGACCGTGCCCGACCGAGACAGCTGAACCAGTTCCAGCAACTCAACTCGGCCATCCTGTCCGGCGTGCCGCTGGTGAGCATGGGGGAAGCCATCGACCTCGTGCGCCAGATCGCCCGGGAAGAGGCACCCGCCGGTTTTGCCTTCGACTACGCTGGCGCATCGAGGCAGTACGTTCAGGAAGGCAGTGCCCTGTGGGTCACCTTTGCCCTGGCACTGGCGATCATTTTCCTGGTGCTGGCGGCCCAGTTCGAAAGCTTCCGCGACCCGCTGGTGATCCTGGTCACCGTGCCCCTGTCTATCTGCGGTGCATTGATTCCGCTGTTCCTGGGCTGGTCGAGCATGAACATCTATACCCAGGTCGGGCTGGTGACCTTGATCGGGCTGATCAGCAAGCACGGCATTCTGATCGTCGAGTTCGCCAACCAGTTACGCAAGGACAAGGGCCTGACCGCACGGGAAGCGGTGGAGGAAGCAGCGGCCATCCGGCTGCGTCCGGTCTTGATGACCACGGCGGCAATGGTGTTCGGCATGGTGCCATTGATCATCGCCAGCGGTGCTGGCGCGGTCAGCCGGTTCGACATCGGCACGGTCATCGCGACCGGCATGTCGATCGGCACACTGTTCACCTTGTTTGTATTGCCTTGCGTCTACACCTTGCTGGCCAAGCCGGATAAACCCTGATGCAGAAAAACCTGTGGGAGCCCGAAGTCAGGGCAACAAAAAAAGGCCTCGCATCAGCGAGGCCTTTCATTTTGGCTTCAATCGGTTCAACTCTGCGGCCTCAATCCCTGAGAAAGTCCGAACATGAACAGCAACAAGTCATGATCGGGTCGAGTGGCCACGGATGCCTTGGCAATCCGTGGCAACGGACAATGTTCTTCTGCGTTTATCGAGCTGAGAACCTGGGGGCGTGGTTGCTCCCAGGTTGCCATCGCGATCGATGCAACTGCCAAGGCTCCTACCAGAAACAAACCTCGTGCAATTTCGAGTTTCATCGCTATAAACCCTTGATAGCGCTGCCAAACGCCGTCTCATAAAAGTAGATGAGTTTTTCCCAGTCTGCGTCGCTGAACGACGAGTGGCGACGCAATTGCTTCATGTCATGGACAGCTGCGCGATGAGCCGTCAAACGCTGTCGGCATTTCTCCAGATCGATCAGGGCCACTTCGACCTTGGCCGTCTCGCCCTCACCGGTCACGCGAACGAATACGTGCTTGTCGTAAATACAACCGTGCTGCCAGCGGCCCTTGTGCATGCGAGCCAGGTTTTCAGCCAGATCCTTGAGCACTCGTTCGTTTATGGCTTCACCATGACGCTCGCGACCGCCACCGGCGTACCAGCGATCGATTTCCTCGAAGCCGTCCAGCGACTTGGTGACCAGCAAGGCACGCCACTTGTGCACTGGATCGCGCTGTGCACCACAAAAAACGATTTCCGGAACCCGTACGCCAAGCGCGGTCACACCGGTGAGCGCAGCATGCTCGCGCATGACCGTCGGCCGCCCGAAAGGGTGCTGCAAGCTACGATGGATATGCCCGGTCTGGCGCTTGACGTAGAGCAGTTGACCATCACTGCCCATCAGGCGTTGAACGCCGCTTTCCCCGCCGCGACGGACGTTGGGTTCTTCTACCCATTCACCGCGCTGATTCCAAAAGTAATCGAAGCGGTCCTGGGGAACGACTTCCGTTTCTGCTGCACACTGCACTGCCATCCTGTTACCTCTTGCGTAATACGTAAACTCGCCACATGGCATAGAGCGGCAAAAAGTCCAGTTGTTCCTGGATTCGGAAACCCGCCTGCTCAAATTCCTTCTCTACGGTAGCGGCCGGTAACACAAACCGGTTTTGGTAACCTTCCTGCCCACGGGTTTTCTCCGAACGCTTGCGTTTCCAGGCCTTGAAGTTGCCATCGACCCACAGCGAAAGGATCACGCTGTCGCGGGAAACCCGCTCGAACTCACGCAAAATAGCCATGCGATGCTTGGCTTCACCGATGTGGTGGAGCAAACGCATGCAAAAAATGCTGTCGACGGCGTTGTCCGGCAAGGCGATGTCGAATACAGATGTGTGCAAGGGTTGTACCCGCTTCACCACATCGGCAGGTTGCGCCTGGGTTGCGACCTTCAGCATGGACGGCGAGTTATCGGCACCGATGATCACTCGGTTGGATTTTTCCGCCAACAAGGGCCAAAAACGCCCTGCACCACAAGGCAAATCGAGGACCAGACCAGGCTCGCCAACCAGGGCCAGTGCCTTGCGCGCCAGTTGTTCGTCACGCCAGTGGGACAATCGACGGCCGAGACCTTCCTGGTGTTTGCGCAAATAGCGTTGCGCGTGTTGATCGTCGTACTTTTCGGAAAAATCGAGCTTGATCGGGCCGTCCATCATCAGGTCTCCTGAACTTCTGATAGCAGCTACCTTAGATTTTGTAGTGTCGGCGTCTGGTCATCCATTTGTGAAAATATCGTTATGGGAAAACCTGAAATATTACAGGGTTTTACAGAGTTGACAGGGTTTGCTGGACGCCTGACTTAACAGATCAAGTTCGGGACAGCTCCACCTGAAAACGGCAGCCACTGGGCTCCATCGTAGTCAGGCTGACGCTCCAGCCCTGGTTTTCACAAATCCGCTGCACCAGTGAAAGCCCCAGGCCCAAGCCTTCCCCGCGTTTTTCAGTGCCCCGAACGAAGGGTTCGAACATCGCCTCGCGTTTTTCTTCGGGAATGCCCACACCGCTGTCTTCGACCAGAAATCCCGTGCCCGTCAGGCTCAGGCGGATGAAGCCCCGTTCTGTGTAGTGCAAGGCGTTGCGCAGCAAGTTACCCATCACCGCGTGCAGGAGCGTCGCATTGTAGCCCTTGGCCTCAGGGTTGCCCGGTTCGAAGATCAGTTTCAACCCTTTGCTTTCAATGGGCCCGCGCCACAGACCGACCAGGCCCTCGGCTACCTGGCCCAGAGGCTGCTGCGGCGACATGCTGTTATCTTCGCGCTTGGCGCGGGCCAGCATCAGGAAGGTTTGCACCAGCTCACGCATTTCTTCACATGCCCGGGCAATGCGCTCGACCTGGGCGCGACCGCGCTGATCGAGACCTGGGTTTTCCAGCAACAACTCGCAGGAACTGGCCAGGATCATCAGGGGCGTACGCAATTCGTGGCTGACGTCGCTGGTGAACAAACGCTCGCGGGTCAGGGCCTGACGCAAGCGCCCGAGGGTGGCGTCGAAGGCCACGGCCAGTTCGCCCACTTCGTCGGCGGCATAATCCGGAGCCAAGGGAGGAGCCAAACCCAGCAGTTGATCGCGATGGCGTACCTGGCGGGCCAGCCGTACCACCGGCGCCATGACCTTGCGTGCCAGCACCCAGCCGAGAAATACAGCCAGTGCCAGGCTCAGTACGAAACCCACCAGCACCACGGCAAACAGCACCCGCTCGCGCTCTTCAAAATCGCTCTGATCCTGCAACAGCACGTAACGTCGGCCGTCGACGATTTCGACCATGGCATGGTACGACAGGTTTTCACGGAACACTTCGTGGAAACCCGGCTCCAGATGCCGCAAATCCTTGGGCAAATTGAAATCGCCTGGCCCGTTGCTGAAGTAGAACAATTGGTCCGGTTCGGGTCGGTGGCTCCAGTCCGTGACATTGTCCATCAGCAACAGGCGCTGCAAATCGCCGCCCAGACCGGCCGAAATCAGTTTTTCCTCCACCAGGTGCACGGTCGCCACGATGCCCATGGCAAAGGCACCCGCCACCAGTGCGCTCATCAGCGCAAAGGCAATGATGATGCGTTGAGCAAGGCTCTGCTTAAACTCCATCACGGCCCTCGGCCAGGCGATACCCCACACCGTGCACGGTTTGCAGTAATGGTTTGGCGAACGGCTTGTCGATCACCTGGCGCAGTTGGTGGACATGACTGCGCAGGCTGTCGCTGTCCGGGCAGTCGTCGCCCCAGAGCGCTTCTTCAAGAATTTCACGGCGCAACACATGAGGGCTTTTCTGCATCAACACGGCCAGCAACTTCAGGCCGACCGGGTTGAGTTTCAGTAACCGGCCTTCGCGAGTGACTTCCAGTGTGTCGAGGTCGTAGCTCAGGTCGCCGACCTGCAAGGTCCGCCGCCCGCCGCCCTGGGTTCGGCGCATGACCGCTTCGATACGCGCCGCCAGCTCAGACAGGGCGAACGGTTTGATCAGATAGTCATCGGCGCCGGACTTGAAGCCCTGCAGACGGTCATCCAGCTGATCGCGGGCCGTGAGCATGATCACCGGCGTTTCGCGGCGAGCATCCTCGCGCAGGCGCTTGCACAGGGTGTAGCCATCGATGCCGGGCAACATGATATCGAGCACGATCAAATCGTAGTGCTCGGTGGCCGCCAGGTGCAGGCCCGACAGACCATCCTGAGCGCAATCGACGGTATAGCCTTTGAGCCCCAGGTAATCGGCCAGGTTGGCCAGGATATCGCGGTTGTCTTCAACCAATAGAATTCGCATGGGTATCTCTCCGTCCACAGTAACGGCCGTCGTGGCCCGCGCAGCTTAAGGCGAAGTTCCGCTCAGGGCTAGGACTGAGTGAAGCGCAAAAGCGCGGAAATTGACCGATTACAGCCTTAACGAGTTTTTCACCGGCGATTCACATGCTGGCGACAGAATCGGGTTCAAACTCTGCGCGGCTGCGCATTTGAGAACATTTCACTGATCAAGGAACTAGCATGGTTTCGACCCTTGCCCGCCCTGCCCCTCGTCCGCTCAATTTCTGGGTGTGCCTTGGAGTCCCCGCCGTAGCTGCGATCATTCTGGTATTGCTCGAATTGACCAGTCTGGACATGGACCTGGCCAAGCTGTTTTACGACCCGGTCACCGGGGAATTCATCGGACGCCACAGTTACTTCCTCGAGGACATCCTGCACGATCGCGCCAAGCAAGTGGTCATCGCCTTCTCGGTGTTTGCCATCCTCGCCTTCATCGCTTCGTTCTTCATGGCCAGGCTCAAACCGCTCAAGCGGGAACTGGGTTGCCTGGTGCTGTCCCTGGGCCTGGCGACTTCCTTTGTCACGCCCATCAAAGCAGTGACCGCGGTGCAATGCCCATGGAGCCTCGAACAATTCGGCGGTCACGAGACCTACAGCGAACTGTTGAGTCCTCGCCCGCACACCGATAAACCAGGGCGTTGCTGGCCCGGCGGCCATGCGGCCACCGGCTTCACCCTGTTTGCCCTGTTTTTCGTACTGCGTGACCGTCGCCCGCGCATGGCTCGCGCAGCGTTGGTCTTCGCCTTTGCCCTCGGCTCGGTGTTCTCCATCGGGCGGATGATGCAGGGCGCGCACTTCTTCTCGCACAACGTGTGGACGGCGGTGTTCTGCTGGCTGATTTGTTTGGGGTCGTATTACTACGTTCTGTATCGACCGGCCTTGAGGGCGGATCGCGAGGCAAGTGCAGAACCTGTCAGCGCCTGACCTGACGCCTTCGCGGGCAAGCCACGCTCCCACAGAGACGATGCAGATCCTGTGGGAGCGTGGCTTGCCCGCGATGGGCGCGACGCAATCTCCAGCCAACCCCAAATTGAAGGCAATAAAAAACCCCGCCTGCTTTCGCAGACGGGGTTTTTTCGTACAGGGGTAAGGCTGGCTTACATCATGCCGCCCATGCCGCCCATACCGCCCATGTCTGGCATACCGCCGCCAGCTGCACCTTCTTTCTTCGGTGCATCAGCAACAGCGGCTTCGGTGGTCAGGATCAGACCGCCGATCGACGATGCAGCTTGCAGCGCGGAACGGGTGACCTTGGTCGGATCCAGGATGCCCATTTCGATCATGTCGCCGTATTCGCCAGTCGCAGCGTTGTAACCGAAGTTACCTTTGCCGTTCTTGACTTCGTTGACCACAACGCTTGGCTCGTCACCGCTGTTGGCAGCGATCTGACGCAGCGGTGCTTCAACGGCACGACGCAGAACAGCGATACCTACGTCCTGATCAGCGTTGTCGCCTTTCAGATCGTTCAGGGTTTGCAGAGCGCGGATCAGCGCAACGCCACCGCCAGGTACCACGCCTTCTTCAACGGCTGCACGAGTAGCGTGCAGGGCGTCTTCAACGCGGGCTTTCTTCTCTTTCATTTCAACTTCGGAACCAGCGCCAACCTTGATCACTGCAACGCCGCCGGACAGCTTGGCCAGACGCTCTTGCAGTTTTTCACGGTCGTAGTCCGAGGAAGTTTCGGCAACCTGAGCACGGATCTGAGTGATGCGTGCTTCGATGTCGCCGTGTACGCCAGCACCGTCAACGATGATGGTGTTTTCCTTGGACAGGGTCACGCGCTTGGCGCTGCCCAGGTTTTCCAGGGTTGCGCTTTCCAGGCTCAGGCCGATCTCTTCGGAGATAACGGTACCGCCGGTCAGAACGGCGATGTCCTGCAGCATGGCCTTGCGACGATCGCCGAAGCCTGGAGCCTTGACGGCTGCGACTTTAACGATGCCACGCATGTTGTTCACAACCAGAGTCGCCAGGGCTTCGCCTTCAACGTCTTCGGCCACGATCAGCAGTGGACGGCCGGCTTTGGCAACGGCTTCCAGCACTGGCAGCATTTCGCGGATGTTCGAGATCTTCTTGTCGACCAGCAGGATCAGCGGGCCGTCCAGCTCAGCGACCATGGTCTCTGGCTTGTTGACGAAGTACGGGGACAGGTAACCACGGTCGAACTGCATGCCTTCAACAACCGACAGTTCGTTTTCCAGGCCCGAGCCTTCTTCAACGGTGATCACGCCTTCTTTACCGACTTTTTCCATGGCTTCGGCAATGATGTCGCCGATGGAGTTGTCGGAGTTGGCCGAGATGGTGCCGACCTGAGCGATAGCCTTGGTGTCAGCGCATGGCTTGGACAGGTTTTTCAGCTCTTTGACGATGGCGATGGTCGCCTTGTCGATGCCGCGCTTGAGGTCCATCGGGTTCATGCCGGCAGCGACGGCTTTCAGGCCTTCGTTGACGATCGACTGAGCCAGAACGGTAGCGGTGGTAGTACCGTCACCAGCGTCATCGTTGGCACGGGAGGCAACGTCTTTGACCAGCTGCGCGCCCATGTTTTCGAAACGGTCTTCCAGTTCGATTTCTTTTGCTACGGAAACGCCGTCCTTGGTGATGGTCGGAGCGCCGAAGCTCTTCTCGATGATCACGTTACGGCCTTTCGGGCCCAGGGTCGCTTTTACTGCGTCAGCCAGGACGTTGACGCCCTTGAGCATTTTTTTACGGGCGGAATCGCCAAACAGAACTTCTTTAGCAGCCATGATCGATATTCCTTAAATACTTTGTAGTAGCGGGAAAATGAACGGGGGTATCAGCCTTCGATAACGGCGAGAATTTCGTTCTCGCTCATTACCAGCAGGTCTTCGCCGTCGACTTTCACAGTGTTGCTGCCGGAGTAAGGACCGAACACAACCTTGTCGCCCACTTTCACGGACAGTGCACGCACTTCACCGTTTTCCAGTACGCGGCCGGTGCCTACAGCGAGGATTTCGCCGCTGTTGGCTTTTTCAGCAGCCGAACCTGGCAGGACGATACCGCCAGCGGTTTTCTTTTCTTCTTCGCTGCGACGGATGACGACGCGGTCATGCAGAGGACGAAGCTTCATTGTCGATCTCTCCTAATTGTGGTTTTCATCGGCCGGTGTAGTCCCGGCGGGTTTAACAAAGGCCGGCGGTGCCGGTTGCGGTTCGTCAAGCGAACCGCGGAAGTCTGTCTGGCTTGTTCGCCAGAAACCTTGCGGTGACCGTTACATAAGGGCGCATAAGCTTATTACAAGGGCGGCGGTGAAAAATTTTTCAGGTCGATGCCCCGCAAACGAACACGGCACCCGAAGGTGCCGTGTCGATGTGCGTATTACTTGGTATCGCGGTGTTCGAACTCGCCTTCGATCACGTTGGGCTCGCGGCCCAGCGGCTCGCGAGGCACCGGGCCGCCACGGGCCTGGAGGTCGTCGGCGAACGCTCGCTGACGCATCGCCTGCTCTTCGGCGCGCTGACGCATTTTATTGGCCAGCAGGCGACGACTGAACGGCAGCAGCATGAACAGGCCGATCACATCGCTGATGAAGCCCGGAAGAATCAGCAGGCCACCGGCCAATGCCAGCATCAGGCCTTCGAGCATGGTCTGGGCCGGCAGTTCGCCGCGGCTCAGGCTTTCACGGGCACGCAGGGCCGTGGCCAGGCCGGCGATGCGCAGCACAAACACGCCGAACATCGAGCCGAGAATGATCAGCAGCAGGGCCGGGAAGAACCCGATGGACCCTGCCACCTTGACGAATACGAACAGCTCCAACACCGGGAACAGCAGAAAGAGCAACAAAAAAGGGCGCATCAAATGGTTCCTCAACGCAAGAATGCCTTGCCAGTTCACCTTAGATGACGTCGCCGTTTCGTGAATTCAAGCGTCGGCCACTTCATTTTTCGGCCAATGATCGGCGTGGGCCAGAGAAACCAAGGCTTCGCGAACTTGTGTCGGCGTATTACAAGGCGCTTGGAACGGTAACCAGTACAGACTTTGACCGATGCGCAGGTGCATGCCTTCGCAATCGATGCCGACCATTTGCGCCGGCACGTTTTTCGGCAGCCCGGCCAGATCGACGTAATGGGCGATGGCCTTGGCGTGATCGGCGTTCATGTGCTCGACCATGCTCACTTCGGCCTTGCCGGCGAACGGGTTGGCCAGGGTCAGCTCGTTGACCCAATGAATCGCGCCAAAACCGCCGATGTAACGGTGGCGTACAGGCTCAAGCACCCAGAAATCGAAATCGTGGGCCTTGTGATAACCCTTCGACTCCGGGAAGTAGCGGTAGTAACGCTCGGAGGCAGCGTCGATGGCGGCTTCGTCTTCGAGCTGCTGCGCCTCAGCCAGGTAAGTCAGTCGACCAACGGCCTGGACATCTTCGGCACCACGTTCGCCGACAAAGAGCGAGCATTTCCGATCTTTTTGCAGATTATGAGTGTGCTGGGCGATGCGGCTGATCAGGATCAGCGGCCGGCCCTGCTCGTCCAGGCAGTACGGAACCACGGAACCGAACGGAAAACCGGGCATTGATTTGGAGTGCGTCGAGAGCACCCCACGGTATTCCTTGAGAAGCAATTCTCGTGCATGCTTAGCCGCTTCAACGCTCAATTTATGACTCCTTAAATAGAATCCGTCAGAAAAACGGACGAGCTGCTGGCGAAAGTCCCAGCACGCCATCGGGGGCAGTTCTCATGTGCAGCCAAGCCAGGTCAGGCGCAGATCGAGAGGCCCTCTAAAGGAAACCACTCAGACCTGCTACCGGGGCATGCGAATGCAACTCACTGACAAAGTAATCATTATCACTGGCGGTTGCCAGGGTTTAGGCCGCTCCATGGCCGAGTATTTCGCAGGCCTGGGCGCGAAACTCGCGCTGGTGGACCTGAACCAGGAAAAACTCGACGACGCCGTCGCGGCCTGCAAGGCCCAAGGTGTCGAGGCCCGCGCCTACCTGTGCAACGTGGCCAACGAAGAGCAAGTGACCCACATGGTTGCCCAGGTCGCTGAAGATTTCGGCGCGATCCATGGCTTGATCAACAACGCCGGGATCCTGCGCGACGGCCTGTTGCTCAAGGTCAAGGATGGCGAAATGACCAAGATGAGCCTGGCCCAGTGGCAGGCCGTCATCGACGTCAACCTGACCGGCGTGTTCCTGTGCACCCGTGAAGTCGCGGCGAAAATGGTCGAGCTGAACAACACTGGCGCGATCATCAATATCTCGTCGATTTCCCGCGCCGGCAACGTCGGTCAGACCAACTACTCCGCCGCCAAGGCCGGTGTTGCTGCGGCGACCGTGACCTGGGCCAAGGAACTGGCACGCTACGGCATTCGCGTCGCCGGCATTGCACCGGGCTTCATCGAAACCGAAATGACCCTGGGCATGAAGCCTGAAGCGCTGGAGAAGATGACTGCGGGGATCCCGCTCAAGCGCATGGGCAAGCCTGAGGAAATCGCCCATTCGGCGGCTTACATCTTCGAGAACGACTATTACACCGGTCGGATTCTGGAGATGGATGGCGGGTTGCGGATCTAAATCCACCACAAAACAACTACTGTAGGAGCGAGCTTGCTCGCGATGGTGTGTCAGGCACATTGGTGTAACTGACCCACCATCGCGAGCAAGCTCGCTCCTACAAGGGGATTGCGTTCACACCCTCAGTCGTCGCTGACGCTGATGTTCGGCATCGCCGGCGTCAACGCTTCCTGCAACACGATCCGCGCGCCGACATGGCGGGCCAGTTCCTGGTAAACCATCGCAATCTGGCTATCAGGCTCGGCGATCACTGTTGGCTTGCCGCCATCGGCCTGCTCGCGGATGACCATCGACAGCGGCAGCGAAGCCAGCAGTTCAACGCCATACTGGTTGGCCAGTTTCACACCACCGCCTTCGCCAAACAGATGCTCGGCATGTCCGCAGTTGGAGCAGATGTGCACGGCCATGTTTTCCACCACGCCCAGCACCGGGATGTTGACCTTGCGGAACATTTCCACGCCCTTGCGTGCGTCCAGCAATGCCAGGTCCTGCGGGGTGGTCACGATAACCGCACCGGCCACTGGCACTTTCTGCGCCAGGGTCAACTGGATGTCACCGGTGCCTGGCGGCATGTCGATGACCAGGTAATCGAGGTCACCCCACGCGGTCTGCGTGACCAGTTGCAACAGGGCGCCCGAAACCATCGGCCCGCGCCAGACCATCGGCGTGTTGTCGTCGGTGAGGAAAGCCATGGACATCACTTCGACGCCATGGGACTTGAGCGGAACGAACCATTTCTGATCCTTGACCTCGGGGCGGGTGCGCTCGGGGATGCCGAACATGATGCCCTGGCTCGGGCCGTAGATATCCGCATCGAGAATCCCGACCTTGGCGCCTTCCCGGGCCAGAGCCAGGGCCAGGTTGGCCGCCGTGGTGGATTTGCCCACGCCGCCCTTGCCGGACGCCACGGCCACCACGTTTTTCACGTTCGCCAAGCCCGGAATCTGCGCCTGAGCCTTGTGCGCGGCGATCACGCTGGTGATTTCGACCTTGGCACTTGCCACGCCATCCAGCCCCTGAATGGCCATTTCCAGCATCTGCGCCCAGCCACTCTTGAACAGACCGGCGGCGTAACCCAGTTCAAGCTGAACGCTGACGCGGTCGCCCTGGATCTCGATGTTGCGCACGCACCCGGCGCTGACCGGGTCCAGGTTCAGGTAAGGGTCGGTGTATTGGCGAAGGACGGCTTCCACCGCTGCGCGATTGACGGCGCTCATGGGCAACTCCGAAAACAGGACTGGAAAAGATAGTGGCTATCGTACCTGTTCCGAGCGTTCGGCGGGATGTTGAACCTTCACCTGTTACTCATCCAATGAAACAGGCTCACAGGGTGAAAAATATGCGCCGGCGCTTTATAGTGGCCGACCTCCGTTTCATCAAGTAGCCGAGCCCCATGTCCGAGCCACGCAAGATCCTCGTCACCAGCGCCCTGCCCTATGCCAATGGTTCGATTCACCTCGGCCATATGCTGGAATACATCCAGACCGATATGTGGGTGCGTTTCCAGAAGCACCGCGGCAATCAATGCATCTATGTCTGCGCCGACGACGCCCACGGTTCGGCGATCATGCTGCGCGCGGAAAAGGAAGGCATCACCCCGGAACAACTGATCGCCAATGTCCAGGCTGAACACAGCGCCGACTTTGCCGACTTCCTGGTGGACTTCGACAACTTCCACTCCACTCACGCCGAAGAAAACCGTGAGCTGTCGAGCCAGATCTACCTGAAGCTTCGCGACGCTGGGCACATTGCCCAGCGATCGATCACCCAGTATTTCGACCCGGAAAAGAAAATGTTCCTGGCCGACCGCTTCATCAAGGGCACCTGCCCGAAATGCGGCACGGAAGACCAGTACGGCGATAACTGCGAAAAATGCGGTGCAACCTACGCACCGACCGACCTGAAGGATCCGAAGTCGGCAATCTCTGGCGCCACCCCGGTGCTCAAGGATTCCCAGCACTTCTTCTTCAAACTGCCGGACTTCCAGGAAATGCTGCAAGCCTGGACCCGCAGCGGCACTCTGCAAGAAGCCGTCGCCAACAAGATCGCCGAATGGCTGGATGCCGGCCTGCAACAGTGGGACATCTCCCGCGATGCACCGTATTTCGGTTTTGAAATCCCCGACGAGCCGGGCAAGTACTTCTACGTGTGGCTGGATGCGCCGATCGGTTACATGGCCAGCTTCAAGAACCTGTGCAACCGCACGCCGGAGCTGGACTTCGACGCGTTCTGGGGCAAGGACTCCACCGCCGAGCTGTACCACTTCATCGGCAAGGACATCGTCAACTTCCACGCCCTGTTCTGGCCAGCCATGCTCGAGGGCGCGGGCTACCGCAAGCCGACCGGCATCAACGTGCACGGCTACCTGACTGTCAACGGTCAGAAAATGTCCAAGTCCCGCGGCACCTTCATCAAGGCCCGGACCTACCTGGACCACCTGTCGCCGGAATACCTGCGCTATTACTACGCGGCCAAGCTGGGCCGTGGCGTTGATGACCTCGATCTGAACCTCGAAGACTTCGTGCAGAAGGTCAACTCCGACCTGGTGGGCAAGGTCGTCAACATCGCCAGCCGTTGTGCCGGTTTCATCAACAAGGGCAATGCCGGCGTAATGGTCGACACCAACGCCGCGCCTGAACTGACCGAAGCCTTCCTGGCCGCCGCGCCAGGTATCGCCGACGCCTATGAAGCCCGCGACTTTGCCCGTGCCATGCGCGAGATCATGGGCCTGGCCGACCGCGCCAACGCCTGGATCGCCGACAAGGCGCCGTGGTCGTTGAACAAACAGGAAGGCAAACAGGATGAAGTCCAGGCCATCTGCGCCACAGGCGTCAACCTGTTCCGCCAACTGGTGATCTTCCTCAAGCCGGTGCTGCCGCTGCTGGCCGCCGACGCCGAGGCGTTCCTCAACGTCGCGCCGCTGACCTGGAACGATCACGCGACCTTGCTCGGCAATCACCAGCTGAACGAGTTCAAGCCGCTGATGACCCGCATCGACCCGGTAAAAGTGCAAGCCATGACCGACGCCTCGAAAGAAGACCTGACCGCCAGCCAGACCGACACTGGCGAAGCCGCACCTGCCGGCAATGGCGAACTGGCCAAGGATCCGCTGTCGCCGGAAATCGAGTTCGACACCTTTGCCGCTGTCGACCTGCGTGTCGCGCTGATCGTCAAGGCTGAACACGTGGAAGGTGCCGACAAGCTGTTGCGCCTGACCCTGGATATCGGTGACGAGCAACGCAACGTATTCTCCGGGATCAAGAGCGCTTACCCGGACCCGTCCAAGCTCGATGGGCGCCTGACCATGATGATCGCCAACCTCAAGCCACGGAAAATGAAGTTCGGTATCTCCGAAGGCATGGTGATGGCGGCAGGCCCTGGCGGAGAAGAAATCTACCTGCTCAGCCCTGACAGCGGCGCCAAGCCTGGCCAGCGCATCAAGTAAGGTCTGCGGCAAATCGATCCCACAGTCGTGCCTGGCGCGGCTGTGGGATTTTCATGTCTGGCCCACCCTCCCGCCTTGCCGGATAATGCCTAAGCTTTTTAGACCATCTCCTGTAGGAGCGAGCTCGCTCGCGATGGTCGTTAACGATTATGCGTGTCCACAGGTTGAACGCAGCGCCCTTGAGTCCATCGTCGGAACGCCGCCCGGACCAAGCTCGCTCCTACAAAAACTACCGTTCTTGTCGGCACGAACAATGACCGAAATCCTGCTTACGCTTATCAGCGCTGCCCTGATCAACAACCTCGTGTTGCAATGGCCATTGGCCGTCGATCCACTGTTGGCCGGTCAGCGTCGTCAGGTACATGCCCTGGGCATTGCGACGACATGCCTGATGCTGGTCGTGGGCATGCTCGGCTACGCGCTCTATCAATGGATGCTGGTCCCACTACAATTGACGCCGCTGCGTCTGTTTGTGTTTCTGCCATTGAGCGTGCTGCTGATCAGCCCGTTGCTGAAGTTGCTGGCGCGGTTGTTTTCGACACTACCATTCGAAGGCCTCTGGCCGTTGCTGCTGGGCAATGCTGGCGTACTCGGCGTGGCCCTGCTCAATGCTCAGGAAGACAAGGGTTTTTTTCACGCCACTGCCTTGAGCCTCGGTGCAGGGTTGGGCTTCTGGCTGGTGTTGAGCCTGTTCACTGATTTGCGTGAACGCACGGCCGACAACGATGTTCCCCTGCCCTTTCGCGGCTTGCCGATCGACCTGATTGGTGCCGGCCTGATCGCAGTGGCTTTTCTCGGATTCAGCGGACTGATCAAAACATGAGTCTGATTCAATGCATCGACGCACTCTTGCCGCAAACCCAATGCGGCAAGTGCGGGCACCCCGGGTGCAAGCCGTATGCCGAAGGCATCGCCAGCGGTGAGCCGATCAACAAGTGCCCTCCCGGAGGCAACGAAACCATCGCGGCCCTGGCTGAACTGCTGAAGGTGCCGGTGCTGGAGTTGGACATCACTCGCGGCTCGGCACCTGCGCAGATCGCCTATATCCGCGAGGCCGAGTGCATTGGTTGCACCAAGTGCATTCAGGCCTGCCCGATCGATGCCATCGTCGGCGCGGCCAAGCTGATGCACACGGTGATCATTGATGAGTGCACCGGTTGCGACCTCTGCGTGGCACCGTGCCCGGTGGACTGCATCGAAATGCGCCCACTGCCGCCGAACACTGTACTGCCTGTTGTCGGGGGCCTGGCCCTCACACCGCAGGCGCGGCAGGCCCGCAACCTCAAGCGCGATCACGCACGGCGCCGCTTCGAACAACGCAATGCCCGCTTGCAGCGTGAGGAGCAACAGAAAATCGCCGAGCGCCAGGCAAGGCAGCGAGCCGCGCAACCTGCCGAGACGACAGCCGACCCGGTGCAGGCGGCCCTCGAGCGCGTCCGCGCACAGAAAACCGCCAATGCCGATGCCGCGCTGAAAAAGGCCAAGATCGAGGTGGCGATGAGTCGGGCGCAGTTGCACAAATCGCTGAAGGCCTTCGGGCATCCGCCGACCTTCGAACAGCAATCGCAGTTGATCGCACTGCAACAACAGTTCGAAGCCGCCGAACAAAACCTGGCGCAACTGGAAAGCGCCGCTCCACCTTCCCCTGCACCGACGGTCGCGGCTGCGTCGTCAAATGATGCCGATCTGAAACGGGCCAAAATCCAGTTGGCCATGCGCCGCGCCGAACTCAAGAAGGCTCAGGCCAACGAAGCACCAGCGGAACAAATCGAAGCCCTGGAACGCGCACTCGGTGAAGCCGAACGCCTGGTGGACGCCCATGCCAGCCCTTGACGCGGTGGATGATCGCCTGCAACAGGCGATGAAACTGGTGCTGTTGGCCACGCTGCCGGGAATCCTGGCGGCGTTCTGGCTGTACGGCTGGGGTGTGTTGATCAATCTGCTTCTGGCGGCCACTGCCGCGTTGGCCGTCGAGGCCGCCGTCGTGCAATGGCGCAAGCAGCCGCCGGGGCCAACTTTGAGTGACGGTAGCGCGCTGGTCAGTGCCACATTGCTGGCTCTGGCACTGCCGCCTTACTGCCCATGGTGGCTGACCCTCAGTGCTGCCGCTTCTGCGATGGTGTTCGGCAAGCACTTGTATGGTGGCGTCGGTTCGAATCCCTTCAACCCGGCGATGCTTGGCTTGGCTCTGGTACTGGTGACCTTTCCCCAACCAATGACCCATTGGCCATTGCCCCATGGCATGGATCTGTTGAGCGGCCTGCAGCACGTGTTTGGCATCGGCCATGTGCCGGATGCGTGGGTGCAGGCCACGGCACTGGACAGTCTGCGGATCAACAAAAGCCTGACCATGGATGAACTGTTTGCCGGCAACCCGGCATTCGGCCACTTTGGCGGCCGGGGGGTGGAATGGGTGAACCTGGCCTTTGTGGCGGGTGGAGCGTTTCTCCTGCAACGAAGGGTGATCAGCTGGCATGCACCGGTCGGCATGCTGGCCAGCCTGTTCATCATCAGCCTGTTGTGCTGGAACGGCTCGGGCTCCGACTCCCATGGCTCGCCGTTGTTTCATCTGCTGACCGGCGCGACCATGCTGGGTGCGTTCTTCATCATCACCGAACCGGTGTCCGGCGCCAGAAGCCCTGGCGCGAAACTGTTGTTCGGCGCTGGTGTTGGGCTTCTCACTTATCTGATTCGTACCTGGGGTGGCTACCCGGACGGCATCGCCTTCGCTGTGCTGTTGATGAACCTGTGCGTGCCGGCGCTGGAGCGGTTCGTGGCGGCCAGGCAACAGCCGGAGGCGCCATGAACCGGACATCAAGCATCGCGCTTGTGGTGCTTTTGGCCGCACTGGGCCTTGGCGTGACGTACTTCGTACAACTCGGCAGCGCGCCACGCATTGCAGCCGAACAGCGCCTGATCGACAGCCGTAACCTGCTGGACCTGATCGCGCCGGACAGCTACGACAATCAACCACTCGAACACCCCATAACGATTGAAGCAGCCGCACTGACCAACAGCACCTTGCTGGGTGGTTATCTGGCGACCCGGGCCGATCAGCCCGTCGCGGTCTTGCTGCGCAGTCAAACCCTTGGCTACGCCGGTGCCATCGACCTGTTGATCGCAGTCGACGCCAATGGCAGGTTGCTGGGCGTCAAAACCCTCAAACAGTCGGAAACACCAGGACTTGGGGCTCGGATCGCCGACTGGCCCAATGCCTGGCTCCAGGTTTTTTCCGGCAAGTCTCGAACAGAACCCGGTGACAGCGGCTGGGCGCTGAAAAAGGATCAGGGACAGTTCGATCAGATCGCAGGCGCAACCATCACCTCAAGAGCGGTGATCAATGCCGTCCACGATGCCTTGCGCTACTTCGATGAACACCGGCAACAACTGCTCGGAATCCCTGCCCATGGATAACTCATCGACTCTGCGCAACGCCTTGATGCTGACGCCACTGATCGGCGTCACCCACTCGCTGATGGCTGCAGTTGGCCTGTGCCTGATGTTCTTGGTGGTGACTCAGTTGTTCGGTCTGGCCATGGGTGCCCTGCGATCTCGACTGGTCCCGGCGACCCGTATGCTGGCCAGCATCCTGTTGGCAGCCACCCTCACCAGTTGCGCGGAACTCATGGCACAAGCCTGGTCGCTGCAATGGCAGCAGCATCTGGGGATTTATGGAGCCTTGATCGCCTTGCAATGCGTTGTACTGGAACACACCGGGGTCTTTCAGAGCGATTGGCGTCAACGCCTGCGACTCAATAGCCTGTTTGCCACGCTGATGATCACGCTGGGCCTGCTGCGCGAACTCATCGGCAACGGAACACTTGGAAACCATCTATCGTGGCTGTTCGGTGCAACGCAAACTGACTGGCATGGCTGGGTGCTGGTGGCTGACGGCGGACTGCGCCTGACCACACTGGTCCCTGGCGGGTTCATCATGCTCGGACTCCTGATCGCCGCCTGGCAGGCCTGGCGCCCGACGCCCACACATTGATTGCCTTCGAGGAAACGCACTGCCCATGAATGCCGCAAAACGTCTGGAAATTTTCCGCCGACTGCACGAGGACAACCCGGAACCAAAGACCGAACTGGCCTATTCCTCCCCCTTCGAATTACTGATTGCCGTGATTCTCTCGGCGCAGTCCACCGATGTCGGCGTCAACAAGGCCACAGCCAGGCTTTTCCCGGTCGCCAATACCCCGGCAGCGATGCATGCCCTGGGTGTCGAAGGGCTGTCGGAGTACATCAAGACCATCGGGCTGTACAACAGCAAAGCGAAAAACGTGATCGAAACCTGCCGTTTGCTGGTCGAGCGTCACGCCGGCGAGGTCCCACAAACCCGCGAAGAGCTGGAAGCACTGCCCGGCGTCGGCCGCAAGACCGCCAACGTGGTACTCAATACGGCATTCCGTCAGCTGACCATGGCCGTCGACACGCATATTTTCAGGGTCAGCAACCGGACTGGCATTGCTCCCGGCAAGAATGTGGTGGAAGTCGAGAAAAAACTGATGAAGTTCGTGCCCAAGGAGTACCTGCTCGACTCCCATCACTGGCTGATCCTTCATGGTCGCTATGTTTGCCTGGCCCGCAAGCCCCGATGCGGAAGCTGCCGGATCGAGGATTTGTGCGAATACAAGCACAAAACCTCCGACGATTGAGGCGCTATTGGGTTTATTGATTTGTCGATTGAAAAAATCTTTTTTACCCGCCGGGAGAATGTCGATATAAGGGGCGCCAAAGGCCTTCTTAGCCTGGAGCAACTAAATGAGTACTGGCAAAGAGCAATTAGACGTAGAAGACGATTTCACCACCGCCGAAACCGATGATGCTGAACCGGTGGTTGAAGTAGCGAAAACTAATCTGAGCAAACGCCGCACCATCGACAACCTGCTGGAGGAGCGCCGACTGCAAAAGCAATTGGCCGATTACGATTTTGATTTATGACACCTGAAAGCCTCCCGAAACGGAGGCTTTTTTTTGCTAAGTGCCGTACCCCGATAGGCGCCCCTTGTCGCGCAGTTATGCCATCACACCAGACCATTGCGTTGTGCCAGTTCGATCAGATCGACCAGAGACCGCGCATTCAGCTTGAGCAACAGGCGGGTCTTGTAAGTACTGACTGTTTTATTGCTGAGAAACATCCCATCGGCAATCTCTTTATTGGTCTTTCCTCGGGCCAACTGCTGCAGGACCATCATTTCCCGCCCCGACAATCGATCGACCATATCGGCCTCACTGGCATTCCCCAAACTGCATCGTACGGTATGCAAGGCTTGATTAGGAAAGTAACTGTAGCCTGACAAAACGGCCTTTATTGCACTGAGCAACTCCGTGAGATCTTGTTGTTTGCAGACATAACCGGCTGCACCGGATTGCATGCAACGCATCGAAAAATGTCCCGGCGCCTGGGAAGTCAAAATCAGCACTTTCATCGGCATTGAAGTCGAAGACAAACGCGCGATGACTTCCAACCCGTCCAGCTTCGGAATCCCGATATCCAGAATGACAATGTCCGGCATAAGTTCTCGGGCTAGTTGCAGTGCGTCCACACCATTATCGGTTTCTGCAATAACTTCGTAGCCATGACGCTCCATTAGCATACGTACCGCAAGACGAATGACGGGGTGATCATCCACGATCAGCACTTTATTCATGGGCAAGTCCAATTTTCGCTGTTCGAATTTTTAGAGCCCGCACAATAGCCTAGTCGTTTCACCCATGGCATGTCGCCCCTCCCGGCCACCCACACCAAGAGACATCCCCTACAAACAACACGGATTCCTCCTACAAAAATCCCTCGAACAGAATGAATTTAAAACTGTATCAGCGTCAGTGTGTCGCACTTTCCAGCAGCCACCTGTGTCGATTTACGACCAGATTTTTTCGAGAGCCAGCTTGATCCGGTCCCGCCCTGACAAACACTAGCCTCTACCTTTCCGCTAAAACGTAACTGATATTTTCGCACTCAACACTCACACCAGAAATATCACACACTTCGCATCCAATTACTCTTACAGCAAATAATATTTTTTGAGCAATCATTAAAACACGCCAAAAATTCAAGAAACCGAAGAGCAATACAACAAACAAATAAAAACCTGTCAAAAACCAGCAGACAATCAAAATCACTACAATAGGCACCACATCGAACCAACTTCATAAACCACTCGAGAACAGACAACCCGGCATGAGTACAGAATATGATAAAAAAACGAATCACCAACCCAATGACAATTATCGCGATATTCGCAGCGCTCTCTGAAACGTCGGCAGCCGTCTCTCTACCCTTCCTTGATCAGGAGGAAAGAGAACTCTACGTCTGGTTCCTGATCAGCTTTCCGTTTTATTTACTTTTGCTTTTTTTCGCGACACTCAACTTCAACTATAAATCACTTTATGCACCCTCCGATTTTGAAAAGGGAAAGCACTTCATGAAGGTCATGGATGATGTTGGGCGCTCGGAAAAAAAAGCGTCCGCAAAACCGCCTGAAAACCCCACACTGGAAACGTCAGCGAATGACTGGCGGTCAGCCCGAACGCCCTGTGGCGCACAGGACCCGCCAACCGGGATTGGTCTGCAAACCACTGTCTCTGTTCAGCATCACCTTCAGTTACCGGAACCGGTAAAAGACCTGTACATCGTTGATGTACGCTGGATGAGCGAAGAGGTCGAGTTTGGAGCGCTGCTGGAAAAAATCCAGAGGCCACGGGAAAAGACGGCGTACGTGATTCTGTTTGTCACTTGTGCCGTTTCGGAGAAATTACTGAAAGCCAGTGCGCTTGGACATACAAAGCAGGCCAGCAAACGCGGTGCCGCCTTTTATGTGGCCTACAATCTGGACTCGCACAGGTTGTCGGTCATTGATCACACCGGGCAACCGGCGAACAGCAACCTGTAGTACAGGTCAGGCCATCGAGAAGGAGAAAAACAGGAAATCATCAGTGGAAAAGAAAACACCCGACAACGCAGTAACTGGCATCACACTCCGTTTTCAGGTACCTGACCTCGTCGAGGACGAGGTCAGGTATCCATCACGATATCAAAGGTCTCAGAACAGCTTCCGGCCTTTGTTCGCCGCAATGCGCATGCGCAGGGCGTTGAGCTTGATGAAGCCCGCGGCATCCGCCTGGTTGTACGCGCCGCCATCTTCTTCGAAGGTAGCGATGTTGGCGTCGAACAGCGAGTCGTCGGACTTGCGGCCAGTGACGATCACATTGCCCTTGTACAGTTTCAGGCGCACAACGCCGTTCACGTTGACCTGGGACGCATCGATCATCTGTTGCAGCATCAGACGCTCAGGGCTCCACCAGTAGCCGGTATAGATCAGGCTGGCGTACTTGGGCATCAGCTCGTCCTTGAGGTGAGCCACTTCGCGGTCCAGGGTGATCGATTCGATCGCACGGTGGGCACGCAGCATGATGGTGCCGCCAGGGGTTTCGTAGCAGCCACGGGACTTCATGCCCACGTAGCGGTTCTCGACGATGTCGAGACGGCCGATACCGTGCTCACCACCGATACGGTTCAGGGTCGCCAGCACGGTGGCCGGAGTCATTTCGACGCCGTCCAGCGCGACGATATCGCCGTTGCGGTAGGTCAGTTCCAGGTACTGCGGCTTGTCTGGAGCGTTTTCCGGGGAAACGGTCCAGCGCCACATGTCTTCTTCGTGCTCGGTCCAGGTGTCTTCCAGCACGCCGCCTTCATAGGAGATGTGCAGCAGGTTGGCATCCATGGAGTACGGGGACTTCTTCTTGCCGTGGCGCTCGATCGGAATCGCGTGCTTCGCGGCGTAATCCATCAGCTTTTCACGGGACAGCAGGTCCCACTCACGCCAAGGAGCGATCACTTTCACACCTGGCTTCAAGGCGTACGCACCGAGTTCGAAACGAACCTGGTCGTTACCCTTGCCGGTGGCGCCATGGGAAATGGCGTCTGCACCGGTTTCGTTGGCAATTTCGATCAGGCGCTTGGCGATCAGCGGACGAGCGATGGAAGTACCCAGCAGGTACTCGCCTTCGTAAACGGTGTTGGCGCGGAACATCGGGAAAACGAAATCGCGCACGAACTCTTCGCGCAAGTCGTCGATGTAGATCTCTTTGACGCCCATGGCCTGAGCCTTGGCGCGTGCAGGTTCGACCTCTTCGCCCTGACCCAGGTCAGCGGTGAAGGTCACTACTTCACAGTTATAAGTATCCTGCAGCCACTTGAGGATCACCGAAGTGTCCAGGCCGCCGGAATACGCCAGAACGACCTTGTTTACGTCCGCCATGCCATCACTCCACGGGGTTCTACGGAAAGCCGGGAAGTCTACCGCTCATGCAGAATAATTTACAGTGGCGCGACAGCTTATGACGACGAAGCGACAGATTATGTCGAGGGCGCGACGATTACAGCCGGGTCAGGAAGTGGCCGAAGTGGCCGCTTTCGTCGCTTGCGGGGCAACTTGTTCCGCGGGTGCTCCGCGCTCCAGGCGCACCGCTACTCGACGGTTCTTCGCGCGGTTAGTGTTGTTGGTGTTAGGCGCCACCGGATAACGCTCGCCATGGAAACGCAGAGTGATTTGCGATTCCTGGATGCCGTTGGCCTTGAAGAACTCCATCACTGCCAGGGCTCGTCGCCGCGACAGGTCGCGGTTGGTCAGGCGGTTGCCGCTGTTGTCGGAGTGACCGTCGAGCTCGATGTGATTGACCGTCGGATCGGCCTTCATGTACTCCAGCATTACCTGCAGTTTGGCTTTTGCGGCGCTGTCGAGTTCGATTCCGCCGCCGGGGAAGCCGATTTCCGATTGCTTCACCTGTTCGAAATTCTGTGGCAACAGTTTCGCCACGCACCCCTGGTAGTCGGTAAACGCCTTGGTGAACCTGACCGGCAACAAGCGTACTTCCGACACCCGCCCATCCCCCGAGGAATGTCGAACGACCGGGCTGCGACCGTCCATCAGGCCACTGATCAGACGACCGGCCTGAACCTGTGAGCTATTGAACAATACGTTGCCACTGCCGATTCTCACCGTGCCCAGGTTGATATCGTCACGGCCCGGTTGCCACGGCGCGGCAGCGGCCAACAAGGTGGCCGAACCACCGCCGATCATCGGGTTGTAGGCTTTCAGACGGAAAGTCGCCTGCTCGCCGGCACGACGCACGAACTCGCCCGAACCGAAATCGGTAACCGGCTGAGTCAGGCGGCATTCGAACTTGTCGCCTTCGACCGTCCACTCAATGTTCTCCAGACGTGTCTGGAAAGTGAGCGCCATCGCCGGAAGGCTGGCAAACACACTGAGCAAGGCTAAATAACGCTGGCGCACGGGAGGCTCCACTGGTTTCTACAACAAAAAGACCGACACACACATGTTTACGGCATACCTGTTGGATATCGGAAGCTTCCTGCAAAACTTGATAGCGAGTGCCTGCAAGAGTCTTTTCCGGTAGCATTCCCTTGAGTTTGACCCGCCTGGAATCCCCTCATGTCCGACCGCCTGACCCTGCTGCGTCCCGACGACTGGCATATTCATCTTCGCGATGGTGCCGTGCTGACCAATACCGTCGCGGATGTCGCGCGCACCTTTGGCCGCGCCATCATCATGCCCAACCTGGTTCCACCGGTACGCAATGCGGCCGAAGCCGACGGCTATCGGCAGCGGATTCTCGCTGCCCGCCCGGCCGGCAGCCTGTTCGAGCCACTGATGGTCCTGTACCTGACCGACCGCACCCAGCCTGAAGAAATTCGCGAGGCCAAGGCCAGCGGATTCATTCACGCCGCCAAGCTGTACCCGGCCGGCGCGACCACCAACTCGGATTCTGGCGTCACCAGCATCGACAAGATCTTTCCTGCACTCGAGGCCATGGCCGAAGTCGGGATGCCGTTGTTGGTCCACGGTGAAGTCACCCGGGGCGATGTCGACGTGTTCGACCGGGAAAAAATCTTCATCGACGAGCACATGCGTCGTGTGGTCGAGCGTTTCCCGACCCTCAAAGTGGTCTTCGAACACATCACCACCGCGGACGCCGTGCAGTTCGTCAACTCGGCTTCGGCCAACGTGGGCGCGACCATCACCGCGCATCACCTGCTGTACAACCGCAACCACATGCTGGTGGGCGGGATTCGGCCGCACTTCTATTGCCTGCCGATCCTCAAGCGCAATACCCACCAGGAAGCCCTGCTCGACGCGGCCACCAGCGGCAGCGACAAGTTCTTCCTCGGCACCGACTCGGCCCCCCACGCCCAGCATGCCAAGGAAGCGGCCTGCGGCTGCGCCGGTTGCTACACCGCCTATGCGGCGATCGAGATGTACGCCGAAGCCTTCGAACAGCGCAATGCGCTGGACAAGCTCGAGGCCTTCGCCAGCCTCAACGGCCCTCGCTTCTATGGTCTGCCGGCCAACACCGATCGCATCACCCTGGTCCGCGAAGAGTGGACCGCCCCGACCAGCCTGCCATTTGGCGAGCTGACCGTTATCCCGCTGCGCGCCGGTGAAAAACTGCGCTGGCGCTTGCTGGAGGAACACGCGTGAGTGAAGACCATTTCGACGACGAACTGGAAGGCAATGGCGGCGGAGGCGGCCCTCGTCATCCAATGGCGGCAAGGTTTCGTGGTTACCTGCCGGTTGTCGTCGACGTAGAGACCGGTGGCTTCAACTCGGCCACCGACGCCCTGCTGGAGATCGCCGCGACCACCATCGCCATGGATGAAAAGGGTTTTGTTTACCCGGATCACACCTACTTTTTTCGTGTCGAGCCGTTCGAAGGCGCGAACATCGAAGCGGCAGCCCTGGAATTCACCGGGATCAAGCTCGATCACCCGCTGCGCATGGCGGTGAGTGAAGAGTCTGCCCTGAACGATATCTTCCGCGGCGTGCGCAAGGCCCTCAAGGCCAACGGTTGCAAACGGGCGATCCTGGTCGGGCATAACAGCAGTTTCGATCTGGGCTTCCTGAATGCGGCGGTCGCGCGGCTGGACATGAAGCGCAATCCGTTCCATCCGTTCTCCAGCTTCGATACCGCAACGCTGGCCGGTCTCGCTTACGGCCAGACCGTGTTGGCCAAGGCGTGCCAGGCAGCGGACATCGACTTCGACGGTCGCGAGGCTCACTCGGCTCGCTACGACACCGAGAAGACGGCAGAGCTGTTCTGCGGCATCGTCAATCGCTGGAAGCAGATGGGTGGTTGGGAAGACTTCGGCGACTGAGTGCACTCACGAATCAATGTGGGAGCGAGCTTGCTCGCGATGGTCGTGAACGATAACGCGGGGAGCCTGACACCCAGCGGCGCTCTCAAGTCCATCGCGAGCAGGCTCGCTCCTACAGACGACTGAGTGAATTCCGTCCATAAAAAAACCGGCCTCGAAGGCCGGTTTTTTTATACCTGGAACGCCTTACAGAGCGGCAGCGTGCTCGGTCAGGTAAGCGGCAACGCCTTCTGGCGAAGCGTTCATGCCTTTGTCGCCTTTTTTCCAGTTGGCAGGGCAGACTTCGCCGTGCTCTTCGTGGAATTGCAGAGCGTCGACCAGACGGATCAACTCTTCCATGTTACGGCCCAGCGGCAGGTCGTTGACGATCTGCGAGCGGACAACGCCTTTGTCGTCGATCAGGAACGCGCCACGGAAAGCCACGCCGTCAGCGGACTGAACGTCGTAGGCCTTCATGATGTCCTGCTTGATGTCGGCAGCCATGGTGTAGCGAACCTGGCCGATACCGCCATTGTTCACTGGAGTGTTGCGCCATGCGTTGTGGGTGAAGTGCGAGTCGATCGAAACAGCGATCACTTCAACGTTGCGTGCCTTGAAGTCAGACATGCGGTTGTCCAGAGCGATCAGCTCGGACGGGCAAACGAAGGTGAAGTCCAGTGGATAGAAGAACACCAGGCCGTATTTGCCTTTGATCGCCGAGGACAGGGTGAAGCTGTCAACGATCTCGCCATTGCCGAGTACGGCCGGTACGGTGAAGTCAGGGGCTTGTTTGCCTACGAGTACGCTCATTGGATATCTCCTGGTGTAATAGCGTGAGAAACAGGGTTCGCATCAGCCTGCCACCTTGAGGCGACAGCCCTGTGACACGATCCCCGGTCGCAAAAGACCGGGCATCATACACCGCGTGTTTGAGCTGGCTTAGCTGTTTTTTCCCCGTACGATGAAATCCCCGCCGGTTTTGGATCACCGATTTGCCAGGCAGACCGTTCGTCAGCCATACCCGTTTATGACGAAAAGTGCTCTGAAACCACTTTGACAATCATTCTCGTTAACATTAAGATCCATCGCAATTGAGTCACAATCAGCGACGGTCCTTCCCTATGTATGTTTGCCTCTGCACTGGCGTCACCGACGGTCAAATCCGCGATGCGATCTATGAAGGATGCTGCAGCTACAAGGAAGTCCGTGTGGCCACCGGCGTTGCAAGCCAGTGCGGCAAATGTGCCTGCCTCGCCAAGGAAGTGGTCCGCGAGACCCTGACCAAACTGCAAACGGCCCAGGCTGCAATTCCTTATCCAGCAGAATTTACCGCGGCTTAAACATCGAATTTCAAAGAACCGGACATATGTCCGGTTTTTTTATGCCTCAAAATCAACTAGTTATGCTCTAGACGCGGAACACAAACATTCTTATTCCGATTAATTTTCATTTAAGTTTCAATAACTTAGGTTTGACACTATTAAATACGAGGCTCAAACTCTGCTCTATTGACAGCTAATACAGGGCAGGACCCCATCATGAAAGGCGACGTTACAGTCATCCAGCATCTCAACAAGATCCTCGCCAATGAGCTGGTCGCGATCAATCAATACTTCCTGCATGCGCGCATGTATGAAGATTGGGGCCTGAACAAGCTCGGCAAGCACGAGTACCACGAATCCATCGACGAGATGAAGCACGCGGACAAGCTGATCAAGCGCATCCTGTTCCTTGAAGGCCTGCCGAATGTCCAGGACCTGGGCAAGCTGCACATCGGCGAGCACACCAAGGAAATGCTTGAGTGTGACCTGCGTATCGAGAAAACCGGCCATGCCGATCTCAAAGTGGCTATCGCGCATTGCGAAAAAGTTGGCGACTTCGGTAGCCGTGAACTGCTTGAAGATATCCTCGAGTCCGAAGAAGAACATATCGACTGGCTGGAAACCCAGTTGGGCCTGATCGATAAAGTGGGCCTTGAGAACTATCTGCAATCGCAGATGGGCGAAGACGAGTAAGTTCTACGCCATTAATCTCGATGCGATAAAAAGCCCCGCCCTCTTTCGAGTGGCGGGGCTTTTTATTGCCTGCTCTTGTAGGAGCGAGCTTGCTCCGGGCGGCGTTCCGACGATGGACGTTAACGATAACGCTGGGAGCCTGACACCCAGCGGCGTTCTTTAGTCCATCGCGAGCGAGCTCGCTCCTACAGGAAGCGAATCAGGCTTCAGTCTTGGCAGCAGCCTTGGCGGCGGCGTCCTTGATCAGGCTCTGCAGCGAACCGTCAGCAGCCATCTCAGTCATGATGTCGCTACCGCCGACCAGCTCACCGGCAACCCACAGCTGTGGGAAGGTTGGCCAGTTGGCGTATTTTGGCAGGTTGGCGCGGATTTCCGGGTTCTGCAGGATGTCCACGTACGCAAACTTTTCGCCACACGCCATCACGGCCTGCGCGGCTTTCGCGGAGAAGCCGCACTGCGGGGCATTCGGCGAGCCTTTCATGTAAAGCAGAATGGTGTTGTTGGCAATCTGCTCTTTAATCGTTTCGATGATATCCATGGAGCACCTCGGCTGAACTTTCCGACTCATGGGTCGGCACGGTGGCGCATTGTAACGGAAAGCCGAGCGCCCTGCTCGGTCTCTCCGTCTGACTGATTCACGCCGCCACCACGATCACCGGCACACCATTGAGCGCGGCATTTCCCGACAGTTCGTCAATCTGGCGTTCGTCGGTCAGGTCGTTGGCGCTGGAGCCCGGTTGACTGCTGGCAATCGACATTTGCACGCCCGGCCGCGCGTGCCCCCAGCCGTGAGGCAGGCTGACCACGCCTTTCATCATGTCCAGACTGCCAAGCACTTCGACTTCGATCACACCCACCCGTGAACTGACCCGAACGCGCTGTCCGTCGCTGAGCCCGCGACTGGCCAGATCGTCCGGATGCATCAGCAACTGGTGACGTGGCTTGCCCTTTACCAACCGATGATAGTTATGCATCCATGAATTGTTGCTGCGTACATGCCGGCGGCCAATCATCAACAACTCGTCGGCGGCCGGCGCCTTCAAGGCTGCAAAGCGCGCCAGGTCAGCGAGAATCGCCGCAGGCGCGGCCTGGATGCGTTGATTGGCAGTCTTCAGGCGTGGGGTCAGGTTAGGCTTGAGCGCGCCCAGATCGACGCCATGGGGATGATCGAACAAAGTCGCCAGCGACAGCTTGTGCTCTGAATTGTCGCCGTACATTCCCATGCGCAAGCCGAGATCGATCATTTGCGCTGGGGCGATGGTGGGCTTCAGTTCTTTGCCGGTCCTGACGGCAAATGCCTTGGCCAGGCCGACGAAAATCTCCCAGTCGTGCAATGCACCCTGGGGTTTGGCGAGGATGGCGCGGTTGAAACGGCTGACGTTGCGCACCGCGAACAGGTTGAACGTGGTGTCGTAATGGTCGTTTTCCAGCGCCGATGTGGACGGCAGGATCAGGTCGGCGTAACGCGTGGTTTCATTGATGTACAGGTCGATACTGACCATGAACTCCAGCCCGTCCAGCGCCTGTTCGAGTTGTCGGCCATTGGGTGTGGACAACACCGGATTGCCCGCCACGGTGATCAGCGCGCGGACTTGCCCTTCCCCTTCAGTGAGCATCTCTTCGGCCAGCGCCGAGACAGGTAGTTCTCCGGCGTACTCCGGGCGCCCGGAAACCCGGCTCTGCCACAGATTGAAATGCCCGCCCGAGGTCGACGCCACCAGGTCCACTGCTGGCTCGGTGCACAAGGCACCACCCACGCGATCGAGATTGCCGGTGACCAGGTTGATCAATTGCACCACCCAATGGCACAGAGTACCGAAGGCCTGGGTCGAGACGCCCATGCGGCCATAGCAGACTGCACTCGGTGCCGCGGCGAAGTCCCGCGCCAACTGGCGGATCTGTTCGGCCGGTACGGCGCACAACGGACTCATGGCCTCGGCAGTGAACGGTGCGACGGCCTCCCGTACGTCCTCCAGGCCGTCCACCGGCAGATGGCTGTCGCGGGTCAGACCTTCAGCGAACAAGGTATTGAGCAGGCCGAACAACAGCGCTGCATCACCGCCCGGGCGTACGAACAGATGCTGGTCGGCAATCGCCGCCGTTTCACTACGGCGCGGATCGACCACCACCACCTTGCCACCCCGGACCTGTATCGCCTTCAAGCGTTTCTCCACATCCGGCACGGTCATGATGCTGCCGTTCGAAGCCAGTGGATTGCCGCCCAGGATCAGCATGAAATCGGTGTGGTCGATGTCCGGGATCGGCAGCAGCAGACCGTGGCCGTACATCAAATGACTGGTCAGGTGATGGGGCAATTGATCGACCGACGTCGCGGAAAACCGGTTGCGGGTTTTCAACAGGCCGAGGAAGTAATTGCTGTGGGTCATCAACCCGTAATTGTGCACGCTCGGGTTGCCCTGATAGACCGCCACGGCGTTTTGCCCGTGATGCGCCTGAATGGCGGCGAGGCGTTCGGCGACCAGATTGAATGCCGCTTCCCACTCGATGGGCTGCCATTCATTGCCCACCCGCTGCATCGGCTGATGCAGGCGATCCGGATCGTTCTGAATGTCCTGCAACGCCACGGCCTTGGGGCAGATGTGCCCACGACTGAACGTATCCTGGGGGTCGCCCTTGATCGAAGTGATCTGGACGTTACCGCCTTCGACCCTGGTGGTTTCGATGGTCAGGCCACAGATGGCTTCGCACAAATGGCACGCACGGTGATGGAGAGTCTTGGTCATGGCCAGTCTCTGTCTTGTTATGGGCGGGCAACGTAGGCCGCGGAAACAAAACTATGGCGCCAGAGCCGCCGACACGCCAGCGACGTTCGTCTTGTGAATCGAGGGTTATCAGGCCAGCCGATGGCCACCCGAGTTGAGTTCGAAGGCAGCCTGGGCGGCGTCTGCAACTGAATTTCCTGAAGGGTTTCAATCGGTCCGTGGGGTCCATGCGCGCCGGTCTGCTCGCCGATCAGGCGCCAGTGCCCATCAAGCCCGGCGCTGATGAATGACAAGTCAAAAACCGACTGTCAGCGCACCATTGCCGCCTCGCCTGATTGCCAAGCCCCGAGGGGCCGGTGTACAAATGAACCGCCGCTATCAGGAAACAGGCTTCAAAAGCGCTACCTCGGTAAACCCGTAGCACCTCTGAAACTCCCTAAAAACTGTAGCCCTATTGGTAAGACGCGACATTTAATTATAAGATCGCGCCTTCCCCTATTTCGTCGCCCCGTGCGGCTTACGCCGCAGGTCTCGCCCGTTGTTCCGTTAAACAAGGCTTTGAGCATCTGCGGTTTGTAGCAAAAGGTAGTCAATGATGAGCGCAAGGCACTTTCTCTCCCTGATGGATTGCACGCCCGAAGAGCTGGTCAGCGTGATCCGTCGAGGCGTTGAGCTCAAGGACCTGCGTAACCGCGGCGTACTGTTCGAGCCTCTGAAAAACCGCGTCCTGGGAATGATTTTCGAGAAATCCTCGACCCGTACCCGGATCTCCTTCGAGGCCGGCATGATCCAGCTCGGCGGGCAGGCGATCTTCCTGTCGCCACGTGACACCCAACTGGGTCGTGGCGAGCCGATCGGCGACTGCGCCATCGTCATGTCGAGCATGCTCGATGCAGTGATGATCCGTACCTTTGCCCACAGCAACCTGACCGAATTCGCCGCCAACTCCCGCGTACCGGTGATCAACGGCCTGTCCGATGACCTGCACCCGTGCCAGTTGCTGGCCGACATGCAGACCTTCCTCGAACACCGCGGCTCCATCCAGGGCAAGACCGTGGCCTGGATTGGCGACGGCAACAACATGTGCAACAGCTATATAGAAGCGGCGATCCAGTTCGACTTCCAGTTGCGCGTTGCCTGCCCGGAAGGCTATGAACCCAACCCGGTGTTCCTGGCCAAGGCCGGTGATCGGGTCACCATCGTTCGCGATCCGAAGGAAGCCGTGCGTGGTGCACATCTGGTGAGCACCGACGTCTGGACCTCCATGGGCCAGGAAGAGGAAACCGCCAAGCGTCTGCAACTGTTCGCGCCGTATCAGGTCAACCGCGCCCTGCTCGACCTGGCCGCTGAAGACGTGCTGTTCATGCACTGCTTGCCAGCGCACCGCGGCGAGGAAATCAGCATCGACCTGCTCGATGACAAGCGCTCGGTGGCCTGGGATCAAGCCGAAAACCGTCTGCACGCGCAAAAAGCCCTGCTCGAGTTCCTCGTCGAACCGGCGTATCACCACGCATGAGCCAGCCATTACTGCTTAACCTGCGCAACCTCGCCTGCGGCTATCAAGACCAGCGCGTGGTGCAGAACCTCAACCTGCACCTGAACGCAGGCGACATCGGTTGCCTGCTGGGCTCGTCGGGCTGCGGCAAGACCACCACCCTGAGGGCGATTGCCGGTTTCGAACCGGTGCACGAAGGCGAAATCCAGCTGGCTGGCGAGACCATCTCCAGCGCCGGCTTCACCCTTGCACCGGAGAAACGTCGCATCGGCATGGTGTTCCAGGACTACGCGCTGTTTCCGCATTTGAGCGTGGCCGACAACATCGCCTTCGGCATTCGCAAGCATCCGCAAAAGGATCGCGTGACCGAAGAGCTGCTGGAACTGGTCAACCTGAAGAATCTCGGCAAGCGTTTCCCCCACGAGCTTTCAGGAGGTCAGCAGCAACGTGTCGCACTGGCCCGTGCCCTGGCGCCGGAACCGCAACTGCTGTTGCTCGACGAACCCTTCTCCAACCTTGATGGCGAATTGCGCCGCAAGCTCAGCCATGAAGTACGCGACATCCTCAAGGCCCGTGGCACCAGCGCGATTCTGGTGACTCACGACCAGGAAGAAGCCTTCGCGGTCAGCGACCACGTTGGTGTGTTCAAGGAAGGTCGCCTGGAACAGTGGGATACGCCCTACAACCTGTATCACGAACCCCTGACACCTTTTGTCGCGAGTTTCATCGGCCAGGGCTATTTCATTCGCGGTCAGTTGAGCAGCCCAGAATCGGTGCAAACCGAACTGGGTGAGTTGCGCGGCAATCGGGCCTACACCTGGCCGGTAGGTGGCGCCGTGGATGTGTTGCTGCGCCCGGACGATATCGTCTATGCGCCGGACAGCGCACTGAAGGCGCGAATTGCCGGCAAGACGTTCCTGGGTGCATCGACCCTGTATCGCTTGCAACTGCCGACAGGCGCACAGCTGGAGTCGATTTTCCCGAGCCATGTCGATCGTCAGGTTGGGGCGGATGTGGGTATTCGTGTCGCGGCTGAACACCTGGTGCTGTTCCAGGCGTCCGGCAGCACCGCGGCGCAGATTCCAGCTGTTGAATCAGGTGTCCGGCGCTACAGCACGGCCAACTGATACACAAAAATCCCTGTAGGAGCGAGCTTGCTCGCGAAAAACGTCTGGATAACGCGTTCATTCCGGTTGCACGCGTTATCGTTGACGTCCATCGCGAGCAAGCTCGCTCCTACAGTGGGTTTGCGTTATCCCAGCATCAGCGTGCCACTGGCAACCAGGGTCGCATTGCCGCCGATCCTCACCCGATCGCCTTCCAGTTGGCAGAACAATTCCCCACCCCGCGCCGAACGCTGAAAAGCCGTCAGGCTCGACTTGGCCAAACGCTTTGACCAGTACGGAATCAGAAGGCAATGGGTCGATCCGGTCACCGGGTCTTCATTGATGCCGATTGCCGGGGCGAAGTAGCGGGAAACGAAATCGTGCTGCTCGCCCCGCGCCGTCACGATGCCACCCAGCCATGGCAGTTTCGCCAGGGCCACCATGTCCGGCTTGCAGTCGAGCACGGCTTGCTCCGACTCCAGCACCACAAACAGCTCATTTGAAGCCAGTACCTCAACAGCCTTCACGCCCAGTGCACGCTCGATGTCCGAGATCACGCTCACCGGCGATGCAGTGATCGCCGGGAAATCCAGCCACAGCCGCCCACCTTCACGGGTCACGCCCAACGGGCCGGATTTGCAGGTGAAGTCCAGTCGCTCGACGGGCTCCTTATAAATCTCGAACAGCACATGAGCGCTAGCCAGCGTCGCGTGACCGCACAATGGCACCTCGGTGGTCGGCGTAAACCAACGGATGTGCCAGCCCTGCCCTTCACGCACGACAAACGCCGTTTCGGCGAGGTTGTGTTCGGCGGCAATCTTTTGCATCAACTCATCGGCGAGCCAGGTGTCGAGCCGATAGACCATCGCCGGATTGCCGCTAAATGGCTGATTGCTGAACGCGTCGACCAGATGAAACTCCAGTTGCATAACTTTCTCCCTTTGTCAGACCACCCAGCATGCCGCGCAGGCTCAGCCGGCACCAGTGACAGAGCAGGCTGATTTTCACCATACAGCGCTGCGCGGACTCCGATGATGTTCACGCACGGCCGATATCGGCAAATCTGGCCTGGGTGTGCTCGGCCAGCACCGCCGGTGCCAGTTCGACTTCCAGTCCACGCCGCCCCGCACTGACAAAAATGCTGGCGAAGGGCTGGGCCGAATTATCAATGAAGGTACGCAAGCGCTTTTTCTGCCCCAGCGGACTGATCCCGCCCAACAGATAGCCGGTAGAGCGCTGCGCTGCCGCCGGGTCGGCCATTTCGACCTTTTTCACGCCCGCGGCGTGGGCCAGCCCTTTCAAGTCCAGGCTGCCGACAACCGGCACCACGGCCACCAGCAACTCGCCCTTTTCACTGGCCGCCAGCAAGGTCTTGAACACCTGCGCCGGATCGAGCCCGAGTTTTTCCGCCGCTTCCAATCCGTAGGAGGCGGCCTTGGGGTCATGTTCGTAACTGTGTACGCGATGTTCGGCCCGAACCTTTTTCAACAAATCCAATGCGGGGGTCATGACAGCTCCAGACTGGGCGGCAGAAGAAAAATACTGCGCCCGATTCTAGGACATTGATCATTAAAAGGCTCTACAGCGGCGCATTCATGACGCCATTGCCTGGCCACCCCATTCCTCAACAACCCGGTCATTCATACAGCGAATAGTTTCTTTGTGACCGATGGTTCACTTTCGACCTTTGACAGCAGCGTTTCTTGTCTATATTTTTTCGTTTATGAAACTGTACGAAACGTCCTACCGCTGCACCCAGCAGTAAACCGCGACCAGGATGGGGATCCTGCCTCGGCGAAAAACGCGCTCCGACCATGATGGAAAAAGCGCCAGACAACAACAAAAATGAGGTTTCAATGACAACTGATTTACAACAACCGTCGCTCTCGAGCCAATGCATGGCCGAGTTTCTGGGTACGGCGCTGCTGATCTTTTTTGGTACAGGTTGCGTTGCCGCGCTCAAGGTCGCGGGTGCCAGTTTTGGCTTGTGGGAAATCAGCATTATCTGGGGCGTCGGCGTCAGCATGGCGATCTACCTTACCGCTGGGGTTTCCGGGGCTCATCTGAACCCTGCCGTCAGCATTGCCCTGAGCATTTTCGCGGACTTCGAAAAACGTAAATTGCCTTTCTACATATTCGCCCAAGTGGCGGGTGCCTTCTGTGGAGCGCTGTTGGTTTACACGCTCTACAGCAATCTATTCTTCGAATTCGAACAAACGCACCATATGGTTCGCGGCACTCAAGCCAGCCTCGAATTGGCCTCCGTGTTCTCCACCTTCCCGAACCCGGTGCTGACCACCGCCCAGGCATTTCTGGTCGAGGTGATCATCACGGCCATTCTGATGGGCGTGATCATGTCCCTGACCGATGACAACAATGGCCTGCCCAAAGGCCCGCTGGCACCGCTGTTGATCGGCCTGTTGATTGCGGTGATCGGTAGCTCGATGGGACCGCTGACCGGTTTTGCCATGAACCCTGCGCGGGACTTCGGCCCTAAACTGATGACTTTCTTCGCTGGCTGGGGTGAAATTTCCTTCACTGGCGGACGCGATATCCCGTATTTCCTGATTCCTGTTTTTGCACCGATTGTCGGTGCCTGCCTCGGGGCTGCCGCCTATCGCGGGCTGATTGCCCGCCATCTGCCCAGCGCCGTACCTGCTACAAAGGATGCAACAGCTGTCATTGACGGCAAACCCAGAACTTCTTGATACCGTTGGCGCGTGCCCCTGCCCTTTGATCGCGCGCCAGACCTCACTCCCTTATTTCGTCCAAGGCAATCGACATGACCGACACACAGAATAAGAACTACATCATTGCCCTCGATCAGGGTACGACCAGCTCCCGCGCGATCATTTTCGACCGCGACGCGAACGTGGTCTGCACCGCCCAACGGGAGTTCGCACAGCATTACCCGCAAGCCGGCTGGGTCGAACACGATCCGATGGAAATCTTCGCGACCCAAAGCGCCGTGATGGTCGAGGCCCTGGCACAAGCCGGCCTGCACCACGACCAGGTGGCGGCCATCGGCATCACCAACCAGCGCGAAACCACCGTGGTCTGGGACAAGAACACCGGCCGCCCGATCTACAACGCCATCGTCTGGCAGTGCCGACGCAGCACCGAGATCTGCCAGCAGCTCAAGCGCGATGGCCACGAGCAATACATCAGCGACACCACCGGCCTGGTCACCGACCCGTACTTCTCCGGCACCAAGCTCAAGTGGATCCTCGACAACGTCGAAGGCAGCCGCGAGCGCGCGCGCAACGGTGAGCTGTTGTTCGGCACCGTCGACAGCTGGCTGATCTGGAAATTCACCGGTGGCAAGGTGCATGTCACCGACTACACCAACGCGTCGCGCACCATGCTCTTCAACATCCACACCCTGGAGTGGGACGCGAAGATGCTGGAGGTCCTCGACATCCCGCGTGAGATGCTCCCGCAAGTGAAGTCTTCTTCGGAAATCTACGGTCACACCAAAAGCGGTATCGCCATCGGCGGCATCGCTGGCGACCAGCAAGCCGCCCTGTTCGGTCAGATGTGCGTCGAGCCAGGCCAGGCGAAAAACACCTACGGCACTGGCTGCTTCCTGTTGATGAACACCGGCGACAAAGCCGTTAAGTCCCAACACGGCATGCTCACCACCATCGCCTGCGGCCCACGTGGCGAAGTGGCCTACGCGCTGGAAGGCGCAGTGTTCAACGGCGGCTCCACCGTGCAATGGCTGCGTGACGAACTGAAGATCATCAACGACGCCCACGACACCGAATACTTCGCCAACAAGGTCAAAGACAGCAACGGTGTGTACCTGGTGCCGGCCTTCACCGGTCTTGGTGCTCCCTACTGGGACCCGTACGCCCGTGGCGCCTTGTTCGGCCTGACCCGCGGCGTGCGCGTAGATCACATCATTCGCGCAGCGCTGGAATCGATTGCCTACCAGACTCGCGACGTGCTCGACGCCATGCAACAGGACTCCGGCGAACGCCTCAAGGCCCTGCGCGTAGATGGCGGCGCGGTGGCGAACAATTTCCTGATGCAGTTCCAGGCCGACATCCTCGGCACGCAGGTCGAGCGTCCGCAAATGCGCGAAACCACGGCACTGGGTGCAGCTTACCTGGCAGGTCTGGCCTGTGGCTTCTGGGGCAGCCTGGAAGAGTTGCGCGGCAAGGCAGTGATCGAACGCAAGTTCGAGCCGACGCTGGATGAAACGGCGAAGGAAAAACTCTACGCGGGGTGGAAAAAAGCGGTCAGCCGTACCCGCGATTGGGCGGCTGAAGACGAGGCTGAATAAGCCAAGACGCAGGCTCGTATCTGTATGTAACTGGTCGGGAGCAGATTCCTGCGGCATCATGGGCAAATTTTGCACGGCAGCCCAAAGGACGCCCCATGAATCTGCCTCCCCGCCAGCAGCAAATCCTCGAACTGGTCCGCGAACGCGGCTATGTCAGCATCGAGGAAATGGCCACGCTGTTCGTAGTTACCCCGCAGACCATTCGCCGCGACATCAATCAGCTCGCGGAAGCCAATTTGTTGCGTCGCTACCACGGCGGCGCGGCTTACGACTCCAGCGTTGAAAACACCGCCTACGCCATGCGCGCCGATCAGATGCGCGATGAGAAACAGCGTATCGGCGAAGCCATTGCCGCGCAGATTCCCGACCATGCCTCGTTGTTCATCAACATCGGCACGACCACCGAATCCATTGCCCGGGCACTGCTCAACCACAGTCACCTGAAGATCATCACCAACAACCTGCACGTCGCCTCCATGCTCAGCGCCAAGGACGATTTCGATGTCCTGCTCACTGGCGGCAACGTGCGGCGCGATGGTGGCGTGGTGGGTCAGGCCAGTGTCGACTTCATCAATCAGTTCAAGGTCGATTTCGCCCTGGTCGGCATCAGCGGCATCGATGAAGACGGCAGCCTGCTGGACTTCGACTATCAGGAAGTGCGGGTATCCCAGGCGATCATCGCCAATGCCCGGCAAGTGATCCTCGCGGCCGACTCCAGCAAGTTCGGGCGCAACGCCATGATTCGCCTGGGGCCGATCAGCCTGGTCGACTGCCTGGTCACCGATCAGCAGCCCTCCCCGGCGCTGGCGCAGTTGTTGAACCAGCACAAGGTTCGCCTGGAAGTCGTTTAAGCACACCGCTCCCCTGTGGCGAGGGGGCTTGCCCCCGTTGGGCTGCGAAGCGGCCCTAAAACCATTCAGCCGAGTTCAGACAGGCACATTCATAGCCCCAACCTGCGACGGCTTCGCCGTCGAACGGGGGCAAGCCCCCTCGCCACAAAAGCAGCCTGCAACCTTTCAATGTTCGTAAATTTTCCTTTAACGGCCCTTCGATGAGTATTTTCAATCGAAGCTGACTGGCTGTGGGCGTCTTTATGGGCTAGTATTTTCGCAAATGAACATTAATGTTCGAATTCAAATACAAAACATCAAAGAATTCCGAGGCCGAGCCGATGCCCACTTCCACCTTGCCTACGCCCCCTCTCGCCGAGGTCTACGATATCGCCGTCATCGGTGGCGGGATCAATGGCGTGGGGATCGCAGCGGACGCCGCCGGACGCGGTCTCTCGGTGTTCCTTTGTGAAAAGGATGACCTGGCCAGCCATACCTCGTCGGCCAGCAGCAAGCTGATTCACGGTGGCCTGCGCTACCTCGAACATTACGAATTCCGCCTGGTGCGTGAGGCCCTGGCTGAACGCGAAGTGTTGTTGGCCAAGGCGCCGCACATCGTCAAGCAAATGCGATTCGTGTTGCCGCACCGCCCACACCTGCGCCCGGCGTGGATGATTCGCGCCGGTCTGTTCCTCTATGACAACCTGGGCAAGCGCGAGCAACTGCAAGGTTCGAAAAGCCTGAAGTTCGGCCCCGACAGCGCGCTCAAAAGCGAAATCACCAAGGGCTTCGAATACTCCGACTGCTGGGTCGACGACGCTCGCCTGGTGGTGTTGAACGCCATGGCCGCCCGGGAAAAAGGCGCCCACATTCACACCCAGACCCGCTGCGTCAGCGCACGTCGCACCAAGGGCCTGTGGCACCTGCACCTGGAGCGCGCCGATGGCAGCCTGTTTTCGATCCGCGCCAAGGCATTGGTCAACGCGGCCGGGCCCTGGGTCGCCAGGTTCATTCGCGATGACCTGAAGATGGAATCGCCTTACGGCATCCGCCTGATCCAGGGCAGCCACCTGATCGTGCCGAAACTGTACGAAGGCGAACACGCGCACATCCTGCAAAACGAAGATCAGCGCATCGTGTTCACCATTCCGTACCTGAATCACTTCACCCTGATCGGCACCACCGACCGCGAGTACACCGGCGATCCGGCGAAGGTGGCAATTACCGACGGCGAAACCGATTACCTGTTGAACGTGGTCAACGCCCATTTCAAAAAGCAAATCAGCCGCGAGGACATCCTGCACAGCTATTCCGGTGTGCGCCCGCTGTGCAACGACGAATCCGACAACCCGTCGGCCGTGACCCGCGATTACACCCTGGCGCTGTCCGGCACTGGCGAAGAGGCTCCGTTGCTGTCGGTGTTCGGCGGCAAGCTCACCACCTATCGCAAACTGGCCGAGTCGGCGCTGGCGCAACTGGCACCCTACTTCAAGCACATCCAGCCAAGCTGGACCGCAAGCGCCACGCTGCCGGGCGGTGAAGACATGACCACCCCGCAGGCCTTGAGCTCACGTATCCGCGACAAATTCGACTGGATACCAAGCGATATTGCTCGCCGCTGGGCCACCTCCTACGGCAGCCGTACCTGGCGCATGCTCGAAGGCGTACAGGACCTCAGCGATATGGGCGAGCATATCGGCGGCGGTCTCTACACCCGCGAGGTCGATTACCTGTGCAGTGAAGAATGGGCCACTACCGCACACGACATCCTCTGGCGGCGCAGCAAGCTCGGCTTGTTCACCACAGCCGCGGAGCAGGATAAACTCAAGGATTACCTGAACAAGGTCGAGCAAAACCGCAACAAGATCGAAGCGGCCTGACCACGATCCGGATAAACGAAAGCCCCTGAATCTCACGATTCAGGGGCTTTTTCGTATCGATGGATTTCAGTCGCGCAAATCCGATTCATGAATGGGCTGCTCACGGTGAGTCGCCCGCTGATATTGCGCCGGCCACACGGCCTTGTGCCCGCCCAGGTCGTCGTCCGCGTGCAGCGCCCAGTACGGATCGCGCAACAACTCACGGGCCAGGAAGATGATGTCCGCCTGACAGGTGCGCAGGATGTGCTCGGCCTGGGCCGGCTCGGTGATCATGCCGACTGTGCCGGTGGCCATGCCCGACTCCTTGCGCACGCGCTCGGCGAAGCGGGTCTGGTAACCAGGCCCTGTGGGAATTTCAGCATTGACTGCCGTCCCGCCCGACGAGACGTCGATCAGGTCGACCCCCAAGGCTTTGAGGCGGCGGGCCAGCTCCACGGTTTCATCGGGGTTCCAGCCGTCTTCCACCCAGTCGGTGGCCGAGACCCGGACAAACACCGGCAACTCTTCAGGCCACACCGCACGCACCGCTTCGGTGACCTGCAGCACCAGCCGAATACGATTTTCGAACGAACCGCCATATTGATCGCGACGCTGATTGCTTAACGGCGACAGGAATTGATGCAGCAGGTAACCATGGGCCGCGTGCACTTCGACCACTTTGAAACCGGCCGTCAGTGAGCGCTTTGCCGCATCGACAAAGGCCTGGATCACCTCGGTGATCTCGTCGTCATCCAGTTGTTTGGGTTGGGTGTGCTGCGGGTCGAACGCAATCGGCGAAGGTCCGACCGGCACCCAGCCGCCCTCGTCGGGTTTGACGCTGCCATGCTTGCCGAGCCACGGCCGGTGGGTGCTGGCCTTGCGCCCGGCATGGGCCAGCTGAATGCCGGCAACGGCGCCCTGGGCGTTGATGAAGCGGGTGATGCGTTGCAGGGGTTCGATCTGTTCATCATTCCACAGACCGAGATCCTCGGACGTGATACGCCCGTCGGCGGTGACCGCCGTGGCTTCGGTAAACACCAGCCCGGCCCCGCCGATAGCACGGCTGCCGAGGTGGACCAGATGCCAGTCATTGGCCAGGCCATCGGCGCTGGAGTACTGGCACATCGGCGATACCGCGATGCGGTTGGGCAGGGTCAATTGGCGAAGGGTAAAGGGTTCAAGCAGCAGACTCATGGGGCACCTCTCGAATCAGTGGGCAGGCTCCAGGTTCTGTTTGAATAGTCGACGAGTGACAGGAAAAAGGTACAACACCCGCCCCCGCGGGCAAAAAATTCGACAAGACGTCACAAGGCCAAAATCAAGCAGTGCTTAGAGCCTAGTCGACATCGAGGGATGTTGCCCCCTTGTAGGAGCGAGCTCGCTCGCGATGGGCGTGAACGATAGCGTTGGGGACCTGATACCCCGCGGTGTCCTGTCGTCCATCGCGAGCGAGCTCGCTCCTACAGGGGGTCAACGCGGTTCGATGTGGGCAATCATCAATTGAACCGTTTCGTTCCCGCGAAACTCGTTGAGGTCGAGTTTGTAGGCCAGCTCCACCCATTTGATGGTCGGATTCGGCCAGATTTCGCGATCGATCCCGAAGGCAATGCCGTCGAGCTTCACCGAACCACATTCACTTTTGAGCACGACTTTAAGGTGCCGTTCGCCAACGACGCGCTGCTCGACCAGCTGGAACACCCCATGAAACAACGGTTCCGGGAAGTGTTGTCCCCAAGGACCGGCATGCCGTAAGGCGCGAGCCAGCTCCAGGTGGAACTCTTCCACCGCCAGGGTGCCGTCCGACAACAGGCGACCAGTCAGATCTTCTTCGCGCAGCTGCCGGCGCACTTCAGCGTCAAAGGCTTCGGCGAACAAGGGGAAATTTGCTTCCGGCAGCGTCAGGCCGGCCGCCATCGCGTGGCCACCGTATTTGGTGATCAGATTCGGATGCTGCGCCGCCACCACACTCAAGGCGTCGCGGATGTGAAAGCCCTGGACCGAACGCCCCGAGCCCTTGAGCAAACCATCCCCGGCATCGGCAAAGGCGATGGTCGGGCGGAAATAGCGCTCTTTCATCCGTGACGCGAGGATACCGATAACGCCTTGGTGCCACTCGGGATCGAACAGGCACAAGCCGAACGGCATCGACTCCACCGGCAGATCCTTGAGCTGCGCCAGCGCTTCACGCTGCATCCCTTGCTCGATGGATTTGCGATCCTGGTTCATGCCGTCCAGTTGCGCCGCCATCTCACGGGCCAGACCTGCGTCTTCGGTCAGCAGGCATTCGATACCCAGGCTCATGTCGTCCAGGCGCCCCGCTGCGTTCAGGCGCGGGCCGACAATGAAGCCCAGATCGGTGGAGGTGATACGCGCATGATCGCGCTTGGCCACTTCGAGGATCGCCTTGATCCCCGGCCGGGCACGTCCAGCGCGAATCCGCTCCAGGCCCTGATGCACCAGAATCCGGTTGTTGGCATCCAGCGGCACCACGTCGGCCACGCTGCCAAGAGCCACCAGATCGAGCAGTTCGCCGATATTCGGCTGCGGCCTGCTTGTGTACCAGCCCAGCTCGCGCAACCGCGCACGCAGGGCCATCAACACATAGAAAATCACCCCGACGCCGGCCAGCGCCTTGCTCGGAAACTCGCATCCGGGCTGGTTCGGATTGACGATGGCATCGGCCAACGGCAGCTCGTCACCGGGCAAGTGGTGGTCGGTGACGAGCACCTTGAGCCCGGCCTTTTTCGCCGCTGCCACGCCTTCGACGCTGGAGATGCCGTTGTCGACGGTGATCAGCAAATGCGGCTGACGCTCAAGCGCCACCGCGACGATTTCCGGTGTCAGGCCATAGCCGTAGTCGAATCGGTTGGGCACCAGGTAATCGACATGTGCCGCCCCCAACAGACGCAAACCCAAGGTGCCCACGGTGCTCGCCGTCGCACCGTCGGCATCAAAGTCGCCGACGATCAGAATGCGCTGACGCTGTTCGAGCGCAGTCACCAGCAGATCCACGGCGGCATCGATGCCCTTGAGTTGCTGGAACGGAATCAACCGCGCCAGGCTCTTGTCCAGTTCCGCCTCGGACAGCACGCCCCGAGCCGCGTACAGGCGGGTCAACAGCGGCGGAATATCACCGAGGAATGGCAGGGTGTCGGGCAGCAGGCGAGGTTCGATGCGCATGGGGTGAAAGATGCTTCTCTTCAATACGTAGGATAAAACCGGGTGACGCGGGGCAGTTGCGAAAAATCAGCCGCGCTCACCGGCCAGCCACTGCAACTGGACTTCGTGCTGACCACGGTCGTCGGTGACGAAGATCGTCCCTTCGCTGATCATCACGTCCCACTTGATGACGCGGGGCATGTCTTTGGCCAGGGTTTCCAGGACTTCCTGAGGCACGGCAGCGATGTTGACGTTCTTCAGGTTTTTCACCGCCGGCACCACTTTGCCCTCCCACACGCGCAGGCTGCCGTAGGCCAACAGGCTGGTACGTTCAGTGCGGCGCGAGCACCAGGTCAGGCGCTCGGCATCCGGCTGGCCGACTTCGATCCAGTGCAGGACGCGGTCATCCAGGCTTTTTTCCCACAAGGCCGGTTCATCCACTTCCGACAGACCACGGCCAAAAGACAGCTGCTCGTTGTACCAGAGGGCGTAGGCCAGCAGGCGCACGGTCATGCGCTCTTCGGTTTCCGAAGGGTGACGGGCGATGGTCTGCTTCACGCTCTCATAGACGCTGCGGTCGAGGTCGGTGAGGTTCAGTTCAAACTTGTAGGTCGTGGACGGCTGGGCCATGTACGGGCTTCTTGATACGAGGAAAGGCGGCAAGTCTAACCGATGCGACGGGCAATCCACGAATTGAACACAATCAAGCTGGAGCGTCTGACAGTCGGCTATGTTAAAACGCTCTATCCGCTCAACCTTTGCCCCACAGGATCCAGCATGCCGTTCACCGCCAAACCGCTTTCCGGTCTGAAAGTCATCGAATTGGGCACCTTGATTGCTGGCCCGTTTGCCTCGCGTATTTGCGCGGAATTCGGCGCCGACGTAATCAAGATCGAATCCCCGGACGGCGGTGATCCATTGCGCAAATGGCGCAAGTTGTATGAAGGCACTTCGTTGTGGTGGTTCGTCCAGGCCCGCAACAAAAAGTCCCTGACTCTCAACCTCAAGCACCCCGACGGTCAGGCCATCCTGAAACAGCTGCTGGGTGAGGCAGACATACTGATCGAAAACTTTCGTCCCGGCGTCCTGGAAAAACTCGGCCTGGGGTGGGACGTCCTGCACGCCTTGAACCCGAAACTGGTCATGGTGCGGCTGTCGGGTTTCGGCCAGACCGGCCCGATGAAGGATCAGCCCGGCTTTGGCGCGGTCGGTGAGTCGATGGGGGGCCTGCGCTACATCACCGGCTTCGAAGACCGCCCACCCGTGCGCACCGGCATTTCCATCGGCGACTCGATTGCCGCGCTCTGGGGCGTGATCGGCGCGCTGATGGCCCTGCGTCATCGCGAAGTCAACGGCGGTCTGGGGCAAGTGGTGGACGTGGCGCTGTACGAAGCCATCTTCGCGATGATGGAAAGCATGGTTCCGGAGTTCGACGTATTCGGTTTCATCCGCGAACGCACGGGCAATATCATGCCCGGCATCACCCCGTCCTCGATCCACACCAGTGCCGATGGCAAGCACATGCAGATCGGCGCCAATGGCGACGCGATTTTCAAACGCTTCATGCTGATCATTGGCCGGGAAGACTTGGCCAACGACCCCCAGCTTGCCAGCAACGATGGCCGCGATGCCCGACGCGACGAGATTTATGGCGTCATCGATCGCTGGGTCAACTCGTTGCCGCTGGACAGGGTGCTGGCGCAGCTCAATCAGGCCGAGGTGCCGGCCAGCCGGATCTTCAGCGCCGAAGACATGTTCAATGACCCCCAGTACCTGGCGCGGGAAATGTTCCTGCAAGCCAAGCTGCCGGATGGCAAAGACTTCAAGATGCCGGGTATTGTGCCGAAACTCTCAGAGACACCCGGGGAATGTGAATGGGTCGGGCCACAACTGGGTGAGCACAACACACAGGTACTCCAGGAACTTGGCTATGACGCGACGCAGATTGCACAGTTGCGCAAAGACGGAGCCATCTAGGCTGAGGCACCTGCCCGCATGGCCCACTCGACACTGCCCGCCACGCGGCGGGCGGCTGCTGTGCATGCTGGCGATCTTGTTCCTGCTCCCTGGACCGATCCCGTCAGCCCTGGCGCAAACCGGGGAACCCCTGATCTGGCTCAAGCGCGACCTGCCGCCGCTGACGATTTTCGACGGGCCGAAAAAGGGTCTGGGCGTTATCGATCAATTGCTTCCAATGTTGATTGCCGGCATGCCGCAATACCAGCACAGCGTGATGAGGGTCAATCGCGCGCGTGGCCTGCAAATGCTCCACGAACCGTCCCTCGTCTGCGACGCGGCGCTGAACTGGAGCAAGGAACGGGAAAAGTGGATCGCCTTTTCCATTCCGGTCTTCCGCGCCATGAGCAATGGCCTGGCCGTGCGGCGCGTCGACCAGAAAGTGCTGACACCCTTTATCAAGGACGACGAAGTGGACCTGGCAGCGCTGCTCGCCAGCGGTAACGAAAAACTGGGAATTATTGCCGAGCGCAATTACGGCGAATACCTCGACGGACTGCTCAAGCAAGCGCCAGTCGACGCGCTGGCCCCTCATTACGGTAACGACGCCTTGGGCAGCCTGCTGCAGATGCAGCGCCTGGGACGCTTGCGCCTGCTGTTGGGTTATCGCCCGGAAATACGTTACCAGGCCTCGCTGCAAGGCATTGCCGAGGATGAATTGCAGTTCTATCCGATCCGTGGCACGGGCAAATACCTGTCCGGTTATATCGGTTGCACCGACACGCCAAAGGGCCGGCAGGCCATTGTCGAAATCAATCAGGTGTTGCGCACCCTTCCCCGTGAACGCCTAGATGAGGCCTACGCCGCCTGGCTGGATCCCGAAAGCCGCAGCGACTACCTGAAAGACACCAAGGCGTTTTTCGACAATCTGGCGCACCCCTGACAAATCCCGGGCAAAAGAAACCCCGAGAAGTGGGGAGACGACTCGGGGTCAAACGTGGTCTGCTTGGAGACCAGTAACAGCAAGCTACAAGCACCGGAGCACAATGCTTGATCCTGCTGTTACAAAGTCTGACTGACCTGGGCGCGGGAAGGTTCCCGCAAAAAACCGTTCAATTGCGGCTGGCCAGCAGCTTGTCCTGCGCCGCATTACGCAATGCCGCGATCACACAAGGCTCAAGACGTCCTTCAGCAATCAGCACGTCGCGATGCAAACCGTCGACCACATCCGTCAGCAGGCGTTTGTCATTCAACTGGGCCTGATTGAACTCGCGCTCGACCACGGTCGCGCCGATAGCATTCTTCAGGGTCACCCGGCATTCGCCACGAATGCCTGACGGGGTCAACGTAACCTGATACGGGCTTAGCGCCTCACCGAGCAACAGACTGATACTTTCCATCCCGATCACCACTCAATAGTCCGAAAACAACGTGCCTGGGGCATGCCTACTACAAATGACCGCTGGCCCGAGAAGAAAGTTCTGGGTACTGACTGCAGGCGAACCTGCAGCCCAGTCAAGAGAGCATGCACGGCGAACATGACAGAGAAAAAACCCAACCATCACGTCTGTCGGGTGCGCCGGGCGATGTCGGCCCATCCCCCCAACAATCCTCGTAGCTGGCCATCCGCCGTATAAAAGGGCACTGTCCACTGGTAGATATCCCTGACACCGTCCTTGAACATCAATTGACGCTCGAAAAAGCGCGTCCTGCGCGTACTCAATTGCGCCATGAACTCGGCATGCAGCAGTTCCGCGGTTTGTCTGGGCATGGCATCGACCTCGATCAACTGCCGCCCCTGCATCCGGTCAAAACGCGTCGACAAGGCGTCCTCATAACTTTTGTTGCACATGATCAAACGCCCTTGCAGATCACGGACAAACATCGGGTCAGGCATGGCATCCATCAGGGCATGCTGGAAGGCGAGCTGATCGCGCAGACTGCTTTGAGCCTCGACCCGTTGCCTGACCACCACCGCCAACCGCCGATTCCAGAGCAGGGACAACAGACCGAACAGGCTGACCACCAACACGCCCCAGCAAACCCACTGGTCAATCCGCTGCCAGAGGCCAGGCGCCTGTGGCGCGGTAGCGCCGCCGAACCACTTCAGGCGAAGGCCGCGCAACTCCTGTTCAGGAAACGCCTCAAGCGCCTTGTTGAGGATACTCAGCAACTGCGGCTGGCCTTTGCGCACCGCCAGATAATCCGCATCCCATTTTCCCGGCACCACGGCGTCGATCTTTAGCCGGCCCGACGGAATAAGCTGGGCGCCGATTTCGCTTTCGATGGTGGCGTAGGCTTCGCCGCTTTCCACCCAGGCACGGGCTTCGGCGTAGGTTTTAACCGAACGCAACTCGATGGACGGATAATTGCGACGGATCATCGCTTCCAGTGCATGCCGGGTCGGCAGCACCAGTACCCGCTTCGCCAGATCCTCCAGCGACTGCACCGGTGGTGCTCCGGCCTGCCCGAGAAAGACCCATCCTGCACCGCCGAACGCATGACTGAAATCGAGAAACGCCTTGCGTTCGTCATTCATCGCCAGGGTCGTACTCAAATCCGCAGCGCCGCTTTCCAGATGGGCCAGCATCTGATCGGTGGAAAAAGACTCTTGGTAAACGAACTGCAACCCCGTCATGTCACTGATGCGCTTGAGCAGGTCACTGTTCAAGCCCGTCCATTGGCCATGTTCATCCTTGAACAGGTACAACGGGTATTCCAGCGCCGTGACCACGACCCGAGGATGCTTGGCCATCCACTGCAACTCCTGGTCATCCAGCACGACCATTGACCGTGCGGCAGACTTCCCACGCTCCTGAATCGATGCAGGGCTTGCCCCTCCCCATTCGGCGATTCCCAGCATGCCGAATAAAAACAGCCAGCGCGCGACTGGCTTGAACACACTTGTAAACAGCATTCCCACGTCCTTGGTGATCCATTCGCCTGTCCCTTCGCGGCGATAACACGACAAGTGTGCATGCAGAAATGAAAAAGCCCGTCAGGAGACGGGCTTCAAAATGTAACAGCGCTGACCGGTTACAGCGGCTTGCCGCGGTTGCCATGCTGGCTGACAAAGGCCTGCACGGCCTTCAGGTCATTTGGCAATACGGTGCAACGTTCGTCTCGCTCAAACAAATCAGAAAGATGTACCGGCAGTTCGAGCGCTTTTCCTACACCGGCTTTTTCCACGGCGTCCGGGAATTTGACCGGGTGGGCGGTGCCCAGGATCACCATTGGAATATCCAGGCTGCGACGGCATTCCCGGGCAGCTTTCACGCCGATGGCCGTGTGTGGATCCAGCACTTCGCCAGTCTGCTCGTAGACTTCGGCAATGGTTTCACAGGTTTGCGCGTCATCCACGGCCAGCGAGTCGAACAACTTGCGGGCTTCGGTCCAGCGCTCTTGCTCGACGCTGAAACCGCCACCCTGCTTGAACGAATCCATCAGCCCGGCGATGGCCGCGCCGTTGCGACCGTGCAGGTCGAACAGCAGGCGTTCGAAGTTCGACGAGACCATGATGTCCATCGACGGCGACAGCGTGGCGTGCAGGGTGTCCTTGACGTACTGATTGCCGCTCATGAAGCGGTGCAGGATGTCGTTGCGGTTGGTGGCGACGATCAACTGATTGATCGGCAGGCCCATGTTGCGCGCCAGGTAACCGGCGAAGATGTCGCCGAAGTTGCCGGTCGGCACCGAGAACGACACCGAACGCGCCGGGCCGCCCAGTTGCAGGGCTGCGTGGAAGTAGTAAACGATCTGGGCCATGATTCGCGCCCAGTTGATCGAGTTCACCGCGACCAGGCGAGTGCCCTTGAGGAAGCCCTGGTCGGCGAAGCTCGCCTTGACCATTTCCTGGCAGTCATCGAAGTTGCCTTCGATGGCGATGTTGTGGATGTTCTCGCCGAAAATCGTGGTCATCTGGCGACGCTGCACCTCGGACACACGGTTGTGCGGGTGCAGGATGAAGATGTCGACGTTTTCGCAATGCTTGCAGCCTTCGATGGCGGCCGAGCCGGTATCACCGGAAGTAGCGCCGACGATTACCACGCGCTCGCCGCGCTTTTCCAGCACGTAGTCGAGCAGACGACCGAGCAGTTGCAGGGCGAAATCCTTGAACGCCAGGGTCGGGCCGTGGAACAGCTCCAGCACCCATTCGTTGCCGTTCAGCTGACGCAGCGGCGCAACGGCGCTGTGGGCGAACACGCCGTAGGTTTCTTCAAGAATCTTTTTGAAATCGGCGTCTGGAATGCTGCCGGTGACGAACGGGCGCATGACGCGGAAGGCCAGTTCGTGATACGGCAGGCCGGCCCAGGAAGCGATTTCTTCCTGGGTGAAACGTGGCAGGTTTTCCGGGACGTACAGACCGCCGTCGGTGGCAAGACCAGCCAGCAGGACGTCTTCGAAATTCAGGGCCGGTGCCTGGCCGCGGGTACTGATGTAACGCATGACTGACTCCAATGGACAGTGTTCGTAGTGCCGGGCCCGCAAGCGAGCCCGGTCAACGATATCGGCTTAGTTCAGGTGCTCGACACGGATCCGTACAACTGGACCGACCACACCCGCCAAGGCTTCCAAAGCAGCGATGGCGTCGTTGATGCGCTGTTCCACCACACGGTGGGTCAGCAGGATCATCGGCACCAGGCCGTCGTGCTCCTCGGCTTCCTTCTGCATGATCGACTCGATGTTGATGCCGCGCTCCGAAAGGATGCTCGCGACCTGAGCCAATACGCCCGGATGGTCCTTGGCCTGGATGCGCAGGTAGTAGGCGCTTTCGCAGGCTTCGATCGGCAGGATCGGGTGAGCCGACAGCGAATCCGGCTGGAACGCCAGGTGTGGTACGCGATTTTCCGGGTCGGAAGTCATGGCGCGGACCACGTCCACCAGGTCGGCGATCACCGACGAAGCGGTCGGCTCCATGCCGGCGCCAGCGCCGTAGAACAGGGTCGAACCGGCAGCATCGCCGTTGACCATCACCGCGTTCATCACGCCGTTGACGTTGGCGATCAGGCGATCGGCCGGGATCAGCGTCGGGTGCACGCGCAGTTCGATACCGGCCGCGGTGCTGCGCGCCACGCCCAGGTGCTTGATGCGGTAGCCCAGCGCTTCGGCGTAGTTCACGTCGGCGGTGGTCAGCTTGGTGATGCCTTCGGTGTAAGCCTTGTCGAACTGCAACGGAATACCGAACGCGATGGATGCCAGGATCGTCAGCTTGTGAGCGGCGTCGATACCCTCGACGTCGAAGGTCGGATCGGCTTCGGCGTAACCCAGGGCCTGGGCTTCGGCCAATACGTCTTCGAAGGTGCGACCCTTCTCGCGCATTTCCGTCAGGATGAAGTTGCCGGTGCCGTTGATGATGCCGGCTACCCAGTTGATGCGGTTGGCGGACAGGCCTTCGCGGATCGCCTTGATCACCGGGATGCCACCGGCCACCGCCGCTTCGAACGCAACGATCACGCCCTTCTCGCGGGCCTTGGCGAAAATTTCATTACCGTGAACGGCGATAAGCGCCTTGTTCGCGGTGACCACATGCTTGCCATTCTCGATGGCCTTGAGTACCAGCTCGCGGGCAACGGTGTAGCCGCCCATCAGCTCTATGACGATGTCGATCTCAGGGTTCGTGGCCACTTCGAAGACATCGTTGGTAATCGCAATACCGGTCGTTTGGAACTGAGGCTTTGGCGTGCGCATGGCAATTTGTGCCACTTCGATTCCACGCCCGGCACGACGAGCAATTTCCTCGGCGTTGCGCTGAAGTACGTTGAAGGTACCGCCACCGACGGTTCCTAACCCACAGATGCCTACTTTGACCGGTTTCACTGTGAACTCCCCATAAAACGGCCGACTCGAGGCCGGCCGTGAAAACAACCGCAGACTCGCGGCTCTCTATTGATGGCCCGGCGAATGTCGCTACCGGACCATGATCGTCAAGGCTTGCCGTGACGATGCGAATTTACTTCGCGCCCAGCGCCAGTTTGGCGACTTGTGGCGCAGGCTGGTAGCCCGGAATGACCTGACCGTCGGCCAAAACGATGGCCGGTGTGCCATTCACGCCGATCGACTGGCCGAGGGCGAACTGTTTGGAGACCGGGTTATCGCACTTGGCGGCCTTGATTTCCTTGCCGTCGACCATTTTGTCCATGGCCGCTTTCTTGTCTTTCGAGCACCACACCGCTTGCAGTTGCTCGTCACCCGGCGAGCCCAGGCCCTGACGCGGGAACGCGACGTAACGCACTTCGATGCCGCGTTTGTTCAGCTCAGGCACTTCGGCGTGCAGCTTGTGGCAGTACGGGCAAGTGGTGTCGGTGAATACGGTGATGTGCGACTTGGTTTCGCCAATGGCCGGGTAGACAACGGTTTCGGCAACCGGGATGGCGTTGATCAGCTTGGAGATGCCCTGGCGCTCGGTCTTCTCGGTCAGGTTGACCGGCTTGCCGTCCTTGAGATCGAACAGGTAGCCCTGAACCACGTACTGGCCGTCGGCGCTGGCGTACAGCACACGGCTGCCCTTGAGCTTGACTTCGTACAGGCCTGGCAACGGGCTGGCGGTGATGGTCTCCACCGGCACTTCGAGCTGGAGGTTTTCCAGGCTTTTACGAATGGCTTTGTCGGCCGCGTCATCGGCGACGGCAAAGGTGCTGACCAACGCAATGGCTGCGGCGGCGAAAATCTGGGTCAGACGCATGAGAACTCCTGAAGACGGACAAATGGGACGATCAGAACGCCCGTGCCGAAACACCGGGTCATAAACGCCCATCGTGCAAACCGGCCCAGCCTATCACATAAGGCCCACATGGCCGAATGCACCTGATGCAAGACATTTGTGGCGACACAATCTCCTGTGGGAGCGGGCTTGCTCGCGAAATCGTCGTATCAGGCGACATCAATGTTGTATGTGCCGACCTCTTCGCGGGCAAGCCCGCTCCCACAGAAAAGCGGATCTCGGGAAGTTCACCCGCGTGGATGATGCTTGGCGTGCAAATCCTGCAAGCGCGCCCGGGCAACATGGGTGTAGATCTGCGTCGTAGACAAATCGCTGTGCCCCAGCAGCATTTGCACCACCCGCAGGTCTGCACCGTGATTGAGCAGATGCGTGGCGAAGGCATGGCGCAAGGTGTGCGGCGACAGCGACTTGCCGATCCCGGCCACCTTGGCCTGGTGCTTGATCCGGTGCCAGAAGGTCTGACGGGTCATCTGCTCGCCACGCTGACTCGGGAACAACACATCGCTGGGACGCCCGCCGAGCAGTTCGCCACGGCCATCGCGCATGTAGCGCTCGACCCAGACAATTGCCTCTTCACCCATCGGCACCAGACGCTCCTTGCTGCCCTTGCCCATCACACGCAGCACGCCCTGACGTAGATTGACCTGCTCCAGCGTCAAGCTGATCAGCTCTGTCACTCGCAGGCCGCAGGCGTACAGGACTTCAAGCATGGCCCGGTCACGCTGGCCAATGGCTTCGCTCAGGTCCGGCGCTTTCAACAGCGCCTCCACGTCGGCTTCCGACAAGGATTTCGGCAGCGGCCTACCCAGCTGCGGCATGTCGATGCGAAGGGTCGGATCGACGGCGATGAGTTTTTCCCGCAGCAAATAGCGATAGAACCCACGCACACCGGAGAGAAATCGCGCAGTGGAACGAGGCTTGTAGTTTTGTTCCAGACGCCAAGCCAGGTGATCAAGGATCAGTTCGCGGCCAGCGTTGATCAGCTCCAGCCCTTTTTCCTGCAACCAGCCGTTGAACAGCGCCAGGTCACTGCGATAGGCATCGCGGGTGTTGTCGGAAAGACCTTTTTCCAACCACAGGGCATCGAGGAATTGGTCTATCAGCGGGTGATCGATGGCAGGCATGGGTACTCGAATCATGCAGCCTTGAGGCTGCACGCAAAATTAAAATTGGACATGAAAACGGCCGCTAGTCTTTCATAGGCCGCCATTTCAAGGAACAGGGAGCAGCAATGAGCGAGCAGCAGATTTTATTGGCATTTGGCGGCATAGGAGCGGCGGCGCTGCTTTGCCAATGGCTGGCCTGGCGCTTGAAATTGCCGGCGATTCTTTTTCTGCTGCTGACCGGCATCCTGGCTGGCCCCGTGCTGCACTTGCTCGACCCGCAAGAAATGTTCGGGCCATTACTGATGCCGCTGGTGTCCTTGGCTGTGGCGCTGATCCTGTTCGAAGGCAGCCTGACCCTGCATCTGTCTGAGTGGCGCGAAATCGGCAGCGTCGTCCATCGCCTGGTCACCATTGGCGCCCTCTCCACCTGGGTGGTCATTGCTGTCGCCACTCACTGGCTGCTGGGGTTCGACTGGTTGCTGGCCATCCTGTTCGGCAGCCTGACCCTGGTGACAGGGCCAACTGTGATCGTACCGATGCTGCGCGTCGTGCGCCCGAAAGCGTCGATTGCCAATATCCTGCGCTGGGAAGGCATTGTCATCGACCCCATCGGCGCCCTGCTGGCGGTAGTCGTCTATAGCTTCATCATTGCCAGTGCCGAAGGTAACGGCCTCAAGGAAAGCCTGCTGACCTTCGGTGGCGTGATTTTGTGCGGGAGCCTGTTCGGTATTTTGGGTGGCTGGTTGCTCGGCACCCTGATTCGCCGCCAGTGGCTGCCGGAATACCTGCACAACCTGGCGGCGCTCGCGGCAGTCCTGGGTATTTTCATTGCCTCCAACGAGGTCACCCATGAATCCGGGTTGCTGGCCGTGACACTGATGGGCATGTGGCTGGCCAACATGAAAGGCGTGGATGTACGGCACATCCTGCATTTCAAGGAAAACCTCAGCGTGCTGCTGATATCCGGCCTGTTCATTCTGCTGGCGGCACGGCTGGACCTGAACGCCATGATCGGCCTCGGGCCTCTGGTGCTGATTTTGCTGCTGGTCATTCAGTTCATCGCCCGCCCTTTGAATGTGCTGCTGAGCACGGCGGGCTCCAGCCTGGGTTGGCGCGAACGGGCGCTGCTGGCGTGGATCGCCCCAAGGGGCATCGTGGCAGCGGCGGTGTCGGCAATCTTCGCCATTCGCCTGCATGAGGCCGGTCACCAGGGAGCGTTGCTGCTGGTGCCGCTCACCTTTGCGGTGATCATCGGCACGGTGGTGTTGCAAAGCGCCACGGCACGACCGCTGGCGCGCCTGCTGAAGGTGGCGGAACCGGCACCGAGCGGCTTTCTGATCATCGGCGCCAACGGACCTGCGCGCACGCTGGGCAAGGCCCTGCAGCAACTGGGCAGTCGCGTACTGTTGACAGATTCGAGCTGGGAAAACATTCGCGCAGCCCGGATGGAAGGCTTGCCGACCTATTTTGGCAACCCGGCCTCGCAACATGCCGATGCGCATCTGGATCTGGTCGGCCTCGGGCATTTGCTGGCGTTGTCACCGTCCGGGGAGTTGAACACCCTCGCCGCAATGCGTTTTCGCCATGATTTCGGCCATCAACGGCTGTTCGGACTGGCCAGCGGCCAGGAGAGCCGACGCACCGACAAACATCGCGCCAGCCATGAACATCGCGGGCGTTTGCTAGGCAATGAGGAGTTAACCTACATCAAGCTGGCCAATCAGTTGCATCAGGGGACTGAGTTGTACAGCACGAACCTGACCGAGGGCTTTGGCTGGGAGGATTATCAGGCGTTGCATGGCGAGCGTGCGACTCTGCTGTTTGCTCGTGATGACAGTGGCTGGGTGCATGTGGTGACGCCGGACAGTGCGGTCAAGCCTTCAGCAGGGTGGACGTTGTTGGCGTTGATTCAGCCTGAAACCAGCGACGCTATGTAAATCGCATCGCGAGCAAGCTCGCTCCCACAGGGGATCTATGGCGTTCACAGGCATTGTGCTCGCAGTAGATCTACTGTGGGAGCGAGCTTGCTCGCGATGGCCGCAACCCGGTCTCGCGTCAGGCCGCGATCCGGAGAATTCGTTAAACCGCAGGCAACAAAAAAGCAGCCCGCAGGCTGCTTTTTTTTGCATCGGAAGCTGGACTTAAGCCAGTTTTTCCTTGATGCGAGCTGCTTTGCCCGACAGGTCGCGCAGGTAGTACAGCTTGGCTTTACGTACGTCACCGCGACGCTTGACAGCCATGCTGTCGATTTGCGGGGAGTAGGTCTGGAAAGTACGCTCTACGCCAACACCGTTGGAGATTTTACGAACGGTGAATGCACTGTTTACGCCGCGGTTACGCTTGGCGATAACAACACCTTCGAACGCTTGCAGACGCGAACGGTCGCCTTCCTTCACTTTCACCTGAACGACAATGGTGTCGCCCGGGGCAAAGGTAGGGATCTCTTTGGTCATCTGCTCTGCTTCGAGTGCAAGGATGATTTTGTTAGTCATGCTGTGCTCCTAAGGTAAATCGTCGGATCTACCATCGATACGTTGTTAACTATCGTCCCGCTCGCGGATGTATTCCTCGAGCAGCTTCTTCTCTTCTCCAGAAAGCGAGCGGCTTTCCAGAAGATCGGCGCGTCGTTCAAAGGTCCGACCAAGGGACTGCTGTAAACGCCAACGCCGGATGTGCGCGTGATTGCCACTTAGCAATACGTCGGGAACACGCTGATCCGCATACACCTCCGGTCGGGTGTAGTGCGGGCAATCCAGCAAACCATCCGTAAAGGAATCTTCCTCGGCGGAGTCCGCATGCCCTAAAGCTCCAGGCAGCAGTCGTGTAACCGCATCGATCAGGACCATCGCCGGCAGCTCGCCGCCAGACAGTACATAGTCGCCAATCGACCACTCTTCATCGACATGAGCATCAATAAAACGCTCGTCAATGCCTTCATAGCGGCCGGCAATCAGGATCAATGCATCCAGATTCGCCAACTCGCGTACCGCCGACTGAGTCAGTTGACGGCCTTGGGGGGACAGGTAAATCACCTTCGCCGCCTCCCCGGCTGCTGCCTTGGCCTGAACCAGAGCATCTTCCAGGGGCTTGATCTTCATCACCATGCCCGGACCACCGCCAAACGGGCGATCGTCCACAGTGTGATGTCGATCCGTCGTGTAGTCTCGCGGATTCCAACAGGTGAGCTGCAAGAGCCCCTGTTTCACCGCCCGACTGGTGATGCCGTACTCGCTGATGGCGGAAAACATCTCGGGAAACAGACTGATCACTTCTACGCGCAAGTTAGCCACGCTTAGAAATCCGCGTCCCAATCCACCTTCATCTCGCCCGCGGCCAGGTCGACGGCCAACACGCATTGCTCCGTATAGGGCAACAGGCGTTCGCGATCATCCAGGCTGCCAGCGCAAGGCTTGACCACCATGACATCGTTCGAGCCGGTCTCCAGCAGGTGATCGATTTTTCCGAACAGTTGTCCGTGCGTATCGATGACCTTGAGACCTTCCAGCTGGTACCAGTAGTACTCGCCGTCGGTCAGTTCAGGGAACAGGTTGCGCGGCACGCAGATCTCATAACCGGCCAGAAGACGAGCTTCTTCGCGATCATCGAGACCCTTGAGCTTTGCGACCAGGAACTTGTCATTCCCGCGTCCGCTGACCAGCTCTACCTGCTTTACATTACCGTCACGCTTGAGCGTCCAGGTTTTGTAGTCCAGCAGGTTTTTAATCGGATCAGTAAAGGAGTACACCTTCACTTCGCCGCGAACGCCGTGAACAGAATAAATCTTGCCGATAACGATCAAATCATCAGCAATGGCTGGCGTCGCGTTCATATTGCTCAGGCCGCAGCCTTAGCAGATTCCTTCAACAACTGAGCAACGCGCTCAGAAGGTTGTGCACCAACGCTCAGCCAGTAGGCTACGCGCTCTTGGTTCACAGACAGACGAACTTCCTGACCACGGGCAACAGGGTTGAAGTAGCCAACCTGTTCCTTGTGCGAACCGTCGCGCGGGTTGCGGCTGTCGGTTACGGTCAAGTGGTAAAACGGGCGCTTTTTGGAGCCGCCAAGGGCAAGACGGATTGTTAGCATGTGAACATCGTTCCTGTAGTCGGTGCTGCAAATCTAAAGGCACAGCGGGCATGGGTGCCCGAAAGGCCGCATATTCTAAGGAATATCCGGACTTTTGCAAATGACTTTTTCCGGCGGTCTATCGGCCGCCATGCAGATTTGCTATAGAGCCGTCGTTGAAAACGGCCGGTCAGCTCCCGCCAAGTGCGGGTTTGCTGGAGATCCCGCTTCCTTGCGGGTCTGCGCCGGTGCGATGACCGGCGCGGATTTTTTACATCTTTGGCATGCCGCCGCCGGGCAACATTCCGCCCATGCCGCGCATCATCTTGGCCATTCCGCCTTTTGCAGAGAACTTCTTCATCATCTTCTGCATCTGCTTGTGCTGCTTGATCAAGCGGCCGATGTCCTGCACCTGGGTGCCGGAACCCATGGCGATCCGGCGCTTGCGCGAACCACTGATCATCTCAGGGTCGCGGCGCTCGGCCGGGGTCATGGAGTTGATGATGGCTTCCATCTGCTTGAATTGCTTCTCTGCCGCACCCTGGGCGTTGCCCATTTGCGCCAGGTTCACGCCACCCATGTTCGGCAGCTTGTCCATGAGCCCGCCGAGGCCGCCCATATTCTTCATCTGTTGCAGCTGATCGCGGAAGTCTTCGAGGTCGAAGCCCTTGCCCTTCTTCAGCTTCTTGGCCAGTTTGTCGGCCTTGTCCTTGTCGAGGGTCGCTTCCGCCTGCTCGATCAGACTGAGCACGTCGCCCATGCCGAGGATGCGCGAGGCGATACGCTCAGGATGGAACGGATCGAGCGCTTCGCTCTTCTCGCCCATACCGATGAACTTGATCGGCTTGCCGGTGATGGCGCGCACCGACAGTGCGGCACCGCCACGGGCGTCACCGTCGACCTTGGTCAGGATCACACCGGTCAGCGGCAATGCATCGCCGAAGGCCTTGGCCGTGTTGGCGGCGTCCTGGCCGGTCATGGCGTCGACCACGAACAGGGTTTCGACCGGGTTGATCGCGGCGTGCAGGGCCTTGATCTCGCCCATCATCTCTTCATCGATGTGCAGGCGACCGGCGGTATCGACGATGACCACGTCGATGAATTTGAGTTTGGCTTCCTTAATAGCCGCTTGCGCGATCGCGACCGGCTTCTGGCTCAGGTCGGACGGGAAGAAGGTAACGCCGACTTCACCGGCGAGCATTTCCAGCTGTTTGATCGCCGCTGGACGATAAACGTCGGCGGACACGACCATGACCGACTTCTTCTTGCGCTCTTTAAGGAAGCGCGCGAGCTTGCCGGCGGTGGTGGTTTTACCAGCGCCCTGCAAACCTGCCATGAGGATGACCGCTGGCGGCACTGCGCTCAGGTTCAAATCTTCGTTGGCCGCGCCCATCAGGCTTTCGAGTTCGGCCTGGACGATCTTCACGAAGGCCTGGCCCGGCGTCAGGCTGCGTGACACCTCGGTGCCGACGGCGCGTTCCTTGACCGAATTGACGAAGTCCTTGACCACCGGCAGGGCGACGTCGGCTTCGAGCAACGCCATGCGCACTTCACGCAGGGTGTCTTTGATGTTGTCTTCAGTCAGCTTGGCCTTGCCGGTGACATGGCGCAGCGTCTGCGAGAGACGGTCGGTTAAGTTTTCAAACATTGCGCGATCCTTTCAGGCCCTGTGTAGACCGGGATAATGGCGGCCCGGACCGGACTAAACGTGTGCTCGGCGAGCCTGCGGCGTGGGCAGGTCGCGGATTATAGCGAAGACTGCGGCCGGCGGACACCTCGCCGTCGGGTTGCGCGGTCTTTCGTGTGGCGGGGGTTCTATGCCAAACTCAGCGACTTTCGGGCTTGCCTAACAGGATTTATGCTCCCCTTGTCACCCAGCTTGCTAACTACTCTCGCCGCCGCCTGCTTGTACGCCGCTGCGACCATTTACCAGGGCACTCGCCTGGCGTCCGGCGCCAAGGTCAACAAACGCCTGCTGGTCATGCTCGGCGTGCTCGCCGTATTGGCCCACAGCGCCAGCCTGCTCACCCACCTGCTGACCCCGACCGGCCTGGCCCTGGACTTCTTCAGTGCCGCCAGCCTGATAGCCGTGGCGGTCATCGCACTGACCCTGCTGGCCTGCTCGCGGATTCCGGTGGAGAACCTGCTGGTCCTGCTGCTCCCGCTTGGGGCCTTGACCGTGTTGCTGGCGCATTTTGCTCCCGCCGGCACGGTACAGGTCATCGTTGAGGAGCCGGGCATCCTCGCCCACATCCTGCTTTCGATCCTGGCCTACGGCATGTTCACCATCGCGGTGTTCCAGTCTTTGTTGCTGCTGATTCAAGACCATCAGCTCAAGCACAAGCACCCATCCGGGCTGATCAAGAACTTCCCGCCACTGCAAACCATGGAAAGCCTGCTGTTCGGTTTCCTCTGGGCCGGCTGGACGCTGTTGTCGCTATCGCTGATTTCCGGCTGGCTGTTCGTCGAGAACCTGTTCGCCCAGCATCTGGTGCACAAAACACTGCTGGCCTGCCTGGCCTGGGTCGTTTTCAGCGTGCTGCTGTGGGGACGCAATCGCCTTGGCTGGCGCGGGCACAAAGCCATTCGCTGGACCCTGGCCGGTTTTTGCCTGTTGATGCTGGCGTATTTCGGCAGCAAGCTGGTTCGTGAATACATCCTGCATATCTGACGGGCGGCATTAATGGACGACTTGCCCATAGGGCCGATGCTCGCGGTATTGACCCTGCTGGTTTTATGGTCAGGGCTGTTTACCGCCATCGAAGCGGCGCACCAGCATTTGCTGGCCCAGCGCACCGCAACGCGTTCCAGCGACAAACCGGTAGCGAAACTCAGCTTCCCACTGGCCAGCCTGATTTTTTGCAACACCCTCTGCCGTGCACTCGTGGTGGTCATCAGCACCTTGCTGGCCTTGTTCACCTGGGCCGAGAACGGCCCGTGGGTCGCCTGCCTCGGAGCGGGCGCCATGTTGCTGGTGTTTTCCGACTATTTGCCACGCGCCCTCGCCACCCGCTATCCGGATGCGATCCTGGCCCAGGGCAACAACCTGCTGCGGTTGCCGCTGAAAATCATCTATCCCGCGGCATGGCTGCTCAACAGCATCAGTCAGCTGCTGACGCGCCCATTCGCCCGTAAAGCCAAAGTGGTGCAACAAAGCGAGGACGAAACGCTGACGGAGCGGCATGCGCCCTCCGAAACCGCAAGCCGCCCCCACCCGCTGCCAGGCATCCACGCGCTGGACAACATTACCGTCAATGACATCCTGGTACCGCGTAGCGACGTGGACGGCATCAATCTCGATGACTCCATCGAGGAAATCATCGAACAACTGCGCCACAACAAGCGCACGCGCCTGCCGGTGTTCCACAGTGATATCAACCAGGTCGAAGCCGTCCTCAACACCCGACACATCCTTCACTTGCTGCCCGATGCGAGCCTGACCAGGGAAGCGTTGCTGGCGGCCAGCCACGAGCCGTACTTCGTGCCGGAAAGTACCCCGTTGCAACTGCAACTGCTCAACTTTCACAAGCAGCAGCGGCGCCTGGGCATGGTGGTCGACGAATACGGCGAAGTGCTGGGCATCGTCACCCTGGAAGACATTCTCGAAGAAATCGTCGGCGAGTTCGAAAGCCAGCAGAGCCTGGACAACCCACACATACATCCGCAAGCCGACGGACGCCTGGTGATCGACGGTGCCGCGTCCATTCGCGAGCTGAACAAGAGCCTCGGCTGGCACCTGCCCAGCGATGGCCCGAAAACCCTGAACGGTCTGGTCACCGAGGCCCTGGAAACCATTCCCGAAAGCGCGGTGTGCCTGAAGATCGGCCGGTATCGCCTGGAAATTCTCGAGACCGAGGAAAACCGTGTCACGCGAGTGCTGATCTGGCAGACCAGCCCGATGCCTGTCGTTATCTAAAACCCGACAAAAATCCCTGTCCTCGCAAGCCCTCTTGTTCGATCGTTAGCCACCTTCCTATAATCGAAACGCTTACCCAAGCCTCGCCGGCCCCGTGCTTACCCCGCACGTCGCAGCATCCGGCCTGTCCACCAGCAAAGTCCGCAACAAACCGACGACTGTTCCTACCTTGAACAGCGACCGTGCCTCCGCCCACATCCCTGGGTTCTCGACCATAATAATTCGCTCCACTGGAGCACATGACTGTCAGGGATAACCGCATGACGACCAGCACGACTTACAGCGACTCCACACCTGCGCAACCGACGAACTCCGCCACCCGCGTGGCCACCGCAAGCTTCATCGGTACCGCCATCGAGTTCTACGACTTCTACGTCTATGCCACCGCCGCCGCGCTAGTGATCGGCCCGGTGTTCTTTCCGCAGACATCCGGCACCGCCCAGATGCTTTCGGCTTTTCTCACGTTCGGCATCGCCTTCCTTGCACGCCCCTTGGGTTCGGCCCTTTTCGGTCACTTCGGCGACCGTATCGGCCGCAAGTCGACCCTGGTCGCCTCGCTGCTGCTGATGGGCGTGTGCACCACGCTGATCGGCGTGCTGCCGGGATACGACAGCATTGGCGCCTGGGCACCGATCCTGCTTTGCGTCCTGCGCTTCGGCCAGGGCCTTGGATTGGGCGGCGAATGGGGCGGCGCGGCATTGCTGGCCACGGAGAACGCGCCGAAAGGCAAGCGCGCGTGGTTCGGCATGTTCCCGCAGCTGGGTCCATCCATCGGCTTTCTGGCGGCCAACGGCCTGTTCCTGACCCTGGCCGTGGTGCTGGATGACGAACAGTTCCGCTCATGGGGCTGGCGTATTCCGTTTCTGCTCAGCGCCGCACTGGTGATGGTCGGCCTGTACGTTCGTCTCAAGCTGCATGAGACCCCGGTATTCGCCAACGCCATGGCGCGCCAGGAACGAGTGAAGATCCCGCTGTTCGAGCTGTTCGGCCAATACTGGGTACCCGTCTTGCTGGGAGCCGGCGCGATGGTCGTGTGCTACGCGCTGTTTTACATCTCCACCGTGTTTTCCCTGAGTTACGGCGTGGCAACGCTCGGCTACAGCCGCGAAACCTTCCTCGGCCTGTTGTGCTTCGCGGTGTTGTTCATGGCTGCCGCCACCCCGCTGTCGGCCTGGGCCAGCGACCGTTATGGGCGCAAGCCGGTGCTGATCATCGGCGGTGTGCTGGCGATCCTGTCCGGCTTCCTCATGGAACCACTGTTGACCCAAGGCTCGACCTGGGGCGTGGCGTTGTTCCTGTGCATCGAACTGTTTCTGATGGGTGTGACATTTGCGCCTATGGGGGCGTTGCTGCCGGAGCTGTTCCCCACCCACGTGCGCTACACCGGCGCCTCGGCGGCCTACAACCTGGGCGGTATCGTCGGTGCTTCCGCGGCGCCGTTCTTCGCCCAGAAACTGGTGGCGATGGGCGGGTTGAGTTATGTCGGCGGTTATGTGTCCGCGGCGGCGGTGCTGAGTTTGATCGCGGTGCTGTGCCTGAAGGAAACGCGACATAACGATTTGAATCAGGTCGCCTGACAGATTGCTTTCGCGGGCAAGCCCGCTCCCACAGTTTTTTGTCGAACCACTATTTTGTGATCGACACTGATCCTGTGGGAGCGTGGCTTGCCCGCGATGGCGTCATTGCAGACAAAACACTCCCCCAAAAAACCACAACTTTTCCCCCACCCATTGTCACCTCGCTCTACGCGCATGGGCTCATCCCCGCTATACTTCCCGGCTTTTCCTGAATAAATGCCAATAGGGTCCCGCCGCGCATGGATAAGACCTACCAGCCGCACGCCATTGAAACTTCCTGGTACAACACCTGGGAGTCAGAGAATTACTTCGCCCCGCAAGGCGCGGGCGAGTCCTACACCATCATGATCCCGCCGCCGAACGTCACCGGCAGCCTGCACATGGGTCATGGCTTCAACAACGCGATCATGGACGCCCTGATCCGTTTCCGCCGCATGCAGGGTCGCAACACCCTGTGGCAGCCGGGCACCGACCACGCCGGTATCGCTACGCAGATGTTGGTGGAGCGTCAGCTCGAAGCCAAGGGCCAGAGCCGCCATGACCTGGGCCGCGAGAAATTCCTCGAGAAAGTCTGGGAGTGGAAAGATGAGTCCGGTGGCAACATCAGCCGTCAGATCCGTCGCCTCGGTTCGTCCGTAGATTGGAGCCGCGAGCGCTTCACCATGGACGACGGCCTCTCGGAGGCCGTTAAAGAGGCTTTCGTCCGCCTGCACGAAGACGGCCTGATCTACCGCGGCAAGCGCCTGGTCAACTGGGACACCAAGCTGCACACGGCGATTTCCGACCTCGAAGTGGAGAACCACGACGAGAAAGGTTTCCTGTGGAACCTGAAATACCCGCTGGCCGACGGCGCCAAGACCGCTGAAGGCAACGACTTCCTGATCGTCGCGACCACTCGCCCGGAAACCATGCTCGGCGACTCCGCCGTGGCCGTTAACCCGAACGATGAACGCTACAAAGCCCTGATCGGCAAATTTGTCGAGCTGCCACTGGTTGGCCGCCGCATCCCGATCATCGCCGACGATTATTGCGACCCTGAATTCGGCACCGGCTGCGTGAAAATCACCCCGGCCCACGACTTCAACGACTATGAAGTCGGCAAGCGTCACAACCTGCCGCTGCTGAACATCTTCGACAAGAACGCATCGGTCCTGCCGGCTTGCCAGGTGTTCAACCTCGACGGCACGCTGAACGAAACCATCGACGGCAAGATCCCGGCCGAATACGCCGGTCTCGACCGCTTCGAAGCGCGCAAGCAGATCGTGGCCGCATTCGACGCCGCCGGCCTGTTGGTCAGCGTTGACGATCACGCCCTGAAGGTACCGAAAGGCGACCGCTCCGGCACCGTCATCGAGCCTTGGCTGACCGACCAGTGGTACGTGTCCACCAAGCCTTTGGCCGAGCCTGCGATTGCCGCCGTTGAAGACGGCCGTATCCAGTTCGTGCCGAAGCAGTACGAAAACATGTACTTCTCGTGGATGCGCGACATCCAGGACTGGTGCATCAGCCGCCAGTTGTGGTGGGGCCACCGGATTCCGGCCTGGTACGACGAGTCGGGCAAGGTCTACGTCGGTCGCGACGAAGCCGAAGTGCGGGCCAAGCACAACCTCGGCCCGGACGTTGCGCTTCAACAGGACAACGACGTTCTCGACACCTGGTTCAGCTCGGGCCTGTGGACGTTCTCCACCCTCGGCTGGCCGGAAAAAACCGAGTTCCTGAAGAAATTCCACTCCACCGACGTCCTCGTGACTGGCTTCGACATCATTTTCTTCTGGGTTGCCCGGATGATCATGCTCACCATGCATTTGGTGAAAAACGAAGACGGCACTCCGCAGGTTCCGTTCAAGACCGTCTACGTCCACGGCCTGGTGCGCGATGGCCAGGGCCAGAAGATGTCCAAGTCCAAGGGCAACGTCCTGGACCCGTTGGACATCATCGACGGCATCGAACTCGAAGCCCTGGTGCAGAAGCGCACCTCCGGCATGATGCAGCCGAAACTGGCGAAGAAGATCGAGAAGCAGACCCGCGACGAGTTCGCCGAAGGCATCGCCAGCTACGGCACCGACGCCCTGCGCTTCACCTTCTGCTCGCTGGCGTCCACCGGTCGTGACATCAAGTTCGACATGGGCCGCGTCGAAGGTTATCGCAACTTCTGCAACAAGATCTGGAACGCGGCGCGCTACGTACTGGACAAGGGCGAAGACTGCGGCCAGAACGGCGAAGCCTTTGAGCTGTCCCTGGCTGACCGCTGGATCATTTCGCAGCTGCAGCGCACCGAAGCCGAAGTGACCCGCCAGCTTGACCAGTTCCGTTTCGACCTGGCAGCACAAGCCTTGTACGAGTTCATCTGGAACCAGTATTGCGACTGGTACCTGGAACTCTCCAAGCCTGTGCTGTGGGACGAAAACGCACCGGTCGAACGCCAGCGCGGCACCCGTCGCACCCTGGTGCGCGTACTGGAAGTCGCCCTGCGTCTGGCGCACCCGTTCATGCCGTTCATCACCGAAGAAATCTGGCAGCGCATCGCGCCGCTGGCCGGCATCGAAGGCAAGACGATCATGCTGCAACCTTGGCCAGTGGCCAATGAAACACGCATCGATCAGGCGGCCGAAGATGACATCGAATGGCTCAAGGGCCTGATGCTCGGCACCCGTAACATCCGCGGCGAAATGAACATCGGCCCGGGCAAACCGCTGCCGCTGTTCCTGAAGAACGTCAGCGCCGAGGACCAGCGTCGCCTGACCGAGAACGAAGCCCTGCTGAAGAAGCTGGCGCGCCTGGAATCGATCACCGTGCTGGCTGCTGGCGAAGAAGCACCGCTGTCCGCCACCGCGCTGGTCGGCGAGATGGAAGTGCTGGTGCCAATGGCCGGCTTGATCGACAAAGGTGCGGAACTGGCGCGTCTGGACAAGGAAATCCAGCGTCTGCAAGGTGAAGTGCAACGAGTCGGCGGCAAGCTGTCCAACGCCGGTTTCGTTGACAAGGCACCGGCTGAAGTCATCGAGAAAGAACGCGCCAAACTGGCCGAGGCCGAACAGGCCCTGGGCAAGCTGGCCGAGCAGCATGCGCGGATTGCCAGCCTGTAACGGCGAGTCGCAATGAAAAAGGGAGGCCAGCAATGGCCTCCCTTTTTTGTGCCTGCTGTCCCATTTTCCCAAACGCCAAAAATCCCCTGTGGGAGCGAGCTTGCTCGCGACGAGGCCATAACATTCAACATCAATATTGACTGACCGACCGCCATCGCGAGCAAGCTCGCTCCCACAAGGGACAGCGGTGTTTGCCACAATTGGGTTCACACGGGCCGGATGTGGGACAATGCCCGCCACTTTTAGCCATACCCGAATCGACCACCGCCATGACCGCCCCCCGCTCCCCCAAGCCTGCGCGCAAAAAGCCTGCCCCGAAGACCCCGGCCACGGCCGTCGCCCCGAAGGAAAAGGCCAGCCTGCACCCGCGCAATCGCCATCAGGGTCGCTACGACTTTCCGGCGCTGATCAAAAGTGCCCCGGAACTGAAGAAATTCGTAATCATCAATCCGTACGGCAAGGAAAGCATCGACTTCGCCAGCCCGGAAGCCGTGCGGGTGTTCAACCGAGCACTGCTCAAGTCGTTCTATGGCATCGCTCACTGGGACATTCCGGCCGACTACTTGTGCCCACCGGTGCCAGGCCGCGCCGATTACGTGCACTTCCTCGCCGACCTGCTGGCCAGTGGCAATGACGGTGTGATCCCCCGTGGCGCCGCCGTGAAGGTGCTGGACATCGGCATGGGCGCCAACTGCGTGTATCCGCTGATCGGTTACAGCGACTATCGCTGGCAGTTCCTCGGTTCCGATATCGATGCGACCGCCATCGCCGCGGCGAAGGCGATCATTCAATCCAATGGCCTGAACAAAGCGATCCAGGTACGCCAGCAGAGCAACCCCAAGCAGATCCTCACAGGCCTGCTGGAGAGCGCAGAGCGGTTCGACCTGACCATGTGCAACCCGCCATTCCACGCCTCGCTGGACGAGGCCACACGGGGTAGCACACGCAAATGGCGAGCCCTGGGCAAGGCCGATCCGAAACGCAAGCTGCCGGTATTGAACTTTGGCGGCCAAGCGGCGGAATTGTGGTGTGAGGGCGGAGAAGTGCGTTTCGTCACGCAACTGGTCAGCGAGAGTGTGCAGGTGGCGCAACAAGTGCTGTGGTTCAGCACACTGGTGTCGAAGGCGTCGAACCTGCCGGCGATCCAGGCGGCCCTGAACAAGGCCGGCGCGCTGGATAGTCAGGTAGTGGAAATGGGTCAGGGACAGAAGCAGAGCCGCTTCGTGGCGTGGACCTTCCAGACTCCAGTCCAGCAACAGGTTTGGCGCGAACGTTGGGCGCCTAAAAACTAAAACACGTCCACCTGCAGGAGCGAGCCTGCTCGCGAAAAACCTGAGAGCAACGCGTTCATTCAGACTGCCCGCGTTATCGTTTGCGCCCATCGCGAGCAGGCTCGCTCCTACAATCGCAGGCACAAAAAAACCGTGCCCGGATCGCTCCGGTGCACGGTTTTTTTTAACAAGTCTTACTTGTTAACAGCGTCGGTCAGGCCTTTGGCCACAACCAGCTTGATCACTTTCTTGGCAGCGATTTCGATGGCAGCGCCAGTCGAAGGGTTACGGCCAGTACGGGCAGGGCGCTCAGTCACTTTCAGCTTGCCGATACCTGGCAGAGTGATTTCGCCGCCGTTTTCCAGCTGATCGGCAACGATTTGGCCCAGTTGGTCCAGAGCGTTACGCGCGGTGGTTTTCGGCGCGTCGATAGCTTCAGCGATGTCGGCGATCAGTTGGTCTTTAGTAAGAGCCATTTAGTGTTCCTTCCCTATCAAATTCATATGGATTGCAGAGTGCAATGTCAGCTATCGAGCCCGATCTTCTGGATCTGGCACCCTCGGCCAAATAACCTCGGGATCGGGGTTATAGATACCGAAATCAGGGTTTGGTTCGACCTGACAAATGCTGACTGCACGCTTAACGCAGTGACTTCGCGCAAGACCGGGCAAAGCTAGCACAGAGACGGGGAAATATCCGCCTCCAGCTACCCATTTGGTCAGCTTTATTGCTCTAAATCGGGAAAAAATCGCATAAGCGCCGCCGGTCGCCCGGGAATTGCCCTTCGCACCGCGCCAAAACCAGTGGTTGCGGTACACTGGGTGCTTTTTCGGGGGAGCGCGCCCTCCTCTCTTCATTCAGCCGAGAAGCCCATGCCGATCCGTCATTGCATCGTCCACCTGATCGACAAAAAACCCGACGGCACACCTGCAGTTCTCCACGCCCGCGACTCTGAACTGGCTGAGTCTGCGGCCATCGAGAACATGCTCGCCGACCTCAACGAAAGCTATAACGCCAAACAGGGTAAAGCCTGGGGCCTGTTCCATCCGGAATCCGGCGCGTTCCCGTTCAGCGGCTGGCTGAAGGAGTACCTCGAGGGCGGTCAGGATTTCACTGCGTTCAGCCGCGTGGCGGTCGAGCATCTGCAGAAACTGATGGAGGAGTCGAACCTGTCGGTCGGTGGCCACGTGCTGTTCGCACACTATCAGCAAGGCATGACCGACTACCTGGCCATCGCCCTGCTGCACCACAGTGAAGGCGTGGCCGTAACCGACGAACTGGACGTGACCCCATCCCGCCACCTCGACCTTGGCCAGTTGCACCTGGCGGCGCGGATCAACGTTTCCGAGTGGCAGAACAACAAACAATCCAAGCAGTACATTTCGTTCATCAAAGGCAAGAACGGCAAAAAGGTTTCGGAGTATTTCCGCGACTTCATTGGCTGCCAGGAAGGCGTCGACGGTCCGGGTGAAACCCGCACCCTGCTCAAGGCCTTCAGTGATTTCGTTGAAAGCGAAGACCTGCCGGAAGACGACGCCCGCGAGAAGACCAAGACCCTGGTGGATTACGCCAGTAGCCAGGCCAAGCTCGGTGAGCCGATGGGCCTGGAAGAGTTGTCGGGGCTGATCGACGAAGAACGCCCGAAGGCTTTCTACGATCACATCCGCAACAAGGATTACGGCCTCTCGCCGGAAATCCCGGCCGATAAACGCACCCTGAACCAGTTCCGCCGATTCACTGGTCGCGCCGAAGGCCTGTCGATCAGTTTCGAAGCACACCTGCTGGGCTCGAAGATCGAGTACGACGAGGAAGCCGGCACGTTGATCATCAAGGGCCTGCCCACTTCGCTCACCGATCAGCTGAAGCGTCGCAACTGATGCTCGGCGGCGTGCTGAAGAAATTCCTGCTGATCCTGCTGGTGGTCGTGGCCTATCAGAACTGGGGCAAGATCGAGCGGGTGTTCAATCCATTGCAAGTGGTGTCGGCGCAGACGCAGGCCAAGGCCAACGTTGTGCTCTACGCCACCGAATGGTGTGGTTACTGCAAGCTGACCCGGCGCTTCCTCGATCAGAAAGGCATTGCGTACAAGGAGTTCGACATCGAGAAGGATGCTGCCGCGCGCGAGGACTATCAGGCGCTGGGTGGTGGGGGCATTCCGATCATCGATGTGAACGGGACGCTGATTCGCGGGTATGACCCGGATGCGATTCTGGCAGCGCTGAAGTAACTGTGGGAGCGAGCTTGCTCGCGATGAGGCCAACACAGCCAACAATTTTGTCGAATGTCAGTCCGCCATCGCGAGCAAGCTCGCTCCCACAAAGTTTTTTTCAGCAGGCTTCGATCCGGAAACCAAACCGCGGGAAGTGCACATGCACCACACCGCCGCGCTCGTCCTCGCGCCGCACAATCAGTTCTTCGCGGCCGGCAAACAGTAATTCCCCCGCCACCGGATCAACACCATAGTCCGTGGCCGCGATGACCACCTGCTGACCCGCCGTGAACCCGTTGGGATCGACGAACTGCTCATCCGGCAATGCCGCTGGCGTGGACGTGCGCGCCACTGCCAGAGCCTCCTCGGAGCTCATCTCGCTGGATGCGCCATGACCGAAGCCCAATACCCGCGCATGCCATGCATTGACTGCCGGATAAGCTTCGACCAGCGGAGCCGTCACCGGCGTGGCCTTGAGGAACCAGAGGCAATGAGCCAGGGCGAAGTCGGCAATCGACGGCTCGCCAAACAGGTAGTCCCCCTCCTCGCGCTGCAACTGCTGTTCCAGACGCGACATGATCGTCGGCCACTGGTGCTTCGCCTGTTCGGTAGACAATTTTGTCGCGCTACCACCACTGAACAATCCGGCGCGGTCGGCCAGGAACGCCTTGATCGCTTCCTGCGGTAAATTACCGAAACGCACGGCAATCGATTCCGGCTGGAACACCAGGCTCACCGCATGCTGGAACACCACCGAATCAGCCCAGGCGGCAAAGGACGCGGCGATCATTTCCTGACCTTCCGGGAAGAACGCCGGCAAGGCCTTTTCCTGCTCCAGTCGCCGGGCAATCAATGCCGTGTCGCAATAGATATCGGCACCGACCTGCAACACCGGTGTCTTGCGGTAGCCACCGGTCAACGCCGTGAGATCCGGTTTTGGCATCACTGGCGAGATCTTCACCGAGCGCCAGGACAAGCCCTTGAAGCCCAGCAGCAGGCGGGCCTTCTCGGCAAAGGGGGACGTCGGGTAATGATGCAGAATCAACTCGGACATGCTCGGCTCCGCCGCAAGGATCAGGAGTCCGCAGCTTAGCGCGCAATCACCTGGCAGCCTACAGATCTGCCTGATGGGAACCGATCAGTCAGAGTGATAAGCCTGGGGCGGCGCTCGCTGCGCTCGCCACCAGGCATTCCTTGGCGCTCTTCTTGAGTTTCTTGATCAGCCGCTCCTGACGCAATGCATCGCTTTTGTCGCGACAGCGTTCGGTGTAGACCAGGGCCATGGCCGGGCTGGAAAGAAAGAATCGCGCGCCCTTGCCGCTTTGATGCTTGGCGAAGCGACGCACGGGATCATCGCTGATCCCACAATAGAGCGAGCCGTTGGCCGCGCGAACGAGGTAGACGAACCAGGTTTTGTCGACAGGGCTTTCGCTGAGGGTGGTCACGTAACGATCAGGGCTTGAAGGAAAACAAGCCGCGATCTTATCAGCGACTGGCCTGGAATGCCTTCAGCCCCTTCAGGGCCTGTGAGCGAACGGCGTTGCGAACAAGTGGCGTCCAGCCCAGCAGCAGACCTTTGAAACCCAGGGCCTGGCGTGACCATGTCCACAGGTCGAAACTGTCGTGATGTTCGCAAATCTTGCCATCGCGAAAGACAAAGCGTGCCTGGATGTCATTGACCACGGTATTGCCAGTCTGGCTGAACAGATAGGTCGCGACCCAATGGGCGCTACCGATACGATCATCGGCACGGACATGATCGAAGGTCAGGGAGAAATCCTTGGCGCGGGTGGTGAGCATGCACCACATATCGCCAGCATCACGACCACGAAGCTCGCCGAACGCCGGGTCACTGAACACCACGTCATCGGTGTAGCAGGCAGCCATCGCCTCGCCGTCGAGACGCTGGAAGGCCTGGTAGAAACGGGTGATCAAGGCGCTGTGGACTTCACTCATGGGCAGACTCCCTGTTGTGCAATGGGTATCGAAAGATTGCCTGCACGATAGTCTGCAAACGGGTCGAACACTATCGGCATTCGCAAGACGAATACCGACAGTGTGCGGGAATCAGACCTTTTCGCTTTCGACCTGCACGTACAACGCACGTCCGGCCCCCAGGCCGGCGAGGATCGCACCAAGGCCGATGACACCGAAGATCCAGCCCACGGCCGTCCAGCCGCCGGTCCAGTCATGCACGATGCCGACCGCGAACGGCCCCATGGACGCCAGGGTGTAACCGAAGCCCTGGGCCATGCTCGACAGGTTCGCCGCAACGTGGGAGTCCCGCGAGCGCAGCACGATCAGGGTCAATGCCAGGCTGAACGTGGCGCCCTGCCCCAGCCCCAGCACAATCGCCCAGCCCCACAGACCTTCAATCGGGGCGTACAGGCAACCGAACAGACCGCCGAGGGTCAGGGCCATCACGATCACAATCGCCAGGCGTTGATCCTTGCCGCGCGTCGCCAGCCATGGCGCGGCGAGGGAGCTGACCAGTTGAACGATCACCGAACCCGACAGCACCAGACCGGCCTGGGTCGGAGTCAGGCCGCGTCCGATCAGGATCGACGGCAACCAGCCGAACACGATGTAGGCCAGGGACGATTGCAGGCCCATGTACAAGGTCACTTGCCAGGCCAGCGGATCGCGCAGCAATCCGCGAACCCGGTAGGCGACGTTGTGCGCGCCGTGTTTCTGGCCGACTTGCGGCAACCAGAACAGTGCGGCCGCTAATGCCGGAATAACCCAGAAGCCGAGGCCCATCGCCCAATTCTTGTCGAAGTGTTCACTCAACGGCACGGTCGCACCCGCCGCCATCGCCGCGCCCAGGCACAGAGCCATGGTGTAGACACCGGTCATGGTCCCGGCCTGTTTCGGGAAGTCGCGCTTGACGATGCCCGGCAGCAACACGCCAATCACGCCGATGCTGGCACCGGCCAGCACACTGCCGGCAAACAGACCGATTTCACCGAACGAACTGCGCAGGATGATCCCGCCCGCCAGGGTCAGAAGAATGCCCAGCACCACCCGCTCCGCACCAAATCGCCGCGCCAGCACGGGTGCCAACGGCGCAAACAGGCCAAGGCAAAGCACCGGCAACGTGGTCAGCAACCCCGCCGCGGACGCCGACAAGCCAAGGGACTTCGAGACATCGCTGAGCATCGGCGCCATGCTCGACAGCGCCGGGCGCAGGTTCAGCGCCACCAGAATCAGGCCCAGCAGCAACAGCCAGGGCCGGTGCAGAACCGGGTGAGCTTGCTGGACCTGTTCGTCATCGGCCTCGGCATCGATCAGCAACTCTTCCAGCTCGGCCGAACGTTTGAGGGCTGTGGATAACTCACTGCGGTGCATGGACTTCTCGGTTTCAAGGTTCATTGATCAACTGCCTCGACAGGGCTTTGGCTCGTTCCGGGTCGCGTTGCTCAACGGCATCGAGCAACTCGATATGCAGGTCGAACACTTCCTGACGGCGCGGGACGATGTTCAGGATCTGGCGCAATTGGGCGCCGACGACGCTGGAGAAATAGCGATACAACTCGCTGAGAGTCGGGTTGTGTGCGGCGTCCACCAGACGGCGGTGAAATACCAGGTCGCAGGCGATGTAGGTGTCGAGATCGCCGTGATAGTGGCTGCCGCTGACACTCAGGGCCTCGCGCAATGCCACCAGGTCTTCATCGGTTCGGCGCACTGCCGCCAGGCCAATGGCCTCGACTTCGAGGATGTGCCGGGTTTCCCGGGCCTGCTCAAGAGAACAACGGGACAGCGCCTTCAAAGTATCGAGCGGATCGACCACCGCCCGCAGGTAACTGCCGTCGCCCTGACGGATTTCGATCAACCCGGAAAACGCCAACACGCGCATGGCTTCGCGCACGGTGTTGCGACTGATGCCCAGCTCGGCGGACAACTCAGGCTCCGTGGGCAAGCGCTGACCCACGACCCAGGTGCCCTGGTTGATGCGCTGGCGCAACTGATCCAGGGCCTGATCGACCAGGGATCGTTTCACTAATGGAGAAATTTCTGACATGGAATTCGCCCTGTCATCCAATCATAGGATGAATTTTCTGACATGTTAGTCAACATATCCCAGAACGGCAACAGCCCTCCCCCTGTAGGAGCGAGCTTGCTCGCGATGGTCGTCAACGATAACGCTGGTTGGCAGGCACCCCGCAGCGCTCTCCAGTCCATCGCGAGCAAGCTCGCTCCTACAGGGGTATGAGTTTTCCGCAGACAAAAATAAACCCGGAACTCAGTCCGGGTTTATTTCAGTGCCAGGGGCTGATCAATGCAGGATCTGGCTCAGGAACAGCTTGGTGCGCTCGTTCTGCGGCTTGTCGAAGAAGTCGTTCGGCGCAGCCTGTTCGACGATTTCGCCCTTGTCCATGAAGATCACGCGGTTGGCCACGGTGCGCGCGAAGCCCATTTCATGGGTCACGCAGAGCATGGTCATGCCGTCTTCGGCCAGGCCGATCATGGTGTCCAGTACCTCTTTCACCATCTCCGGGTCGAGTGCCGACGTCGGTTCGTCGAACAGCATGATCTTCGGCTTCATGCACAGCGCGCGAGCGATCGCCACACGCTGTTGCTGACCGCCGGACAGTTGCCCCGGGTACTTGTGCGCCTGCTCCGGAATGCGTACGCGTTCCAGGTAGTGCATGGCAATTTCCTCGGCCTTGCGCTTGGGCATCTTGCGCACCCACATCGGCGCCAGGGTGCAGTTCTGCAAGATGGTCAGGTGCGGGAACAGGTTGAAGTGCTGGAACACCATGCCGACTTCACGGCGGATCGCTTCGATCTGCTTGAGGTCGTTGGTCAGCTCCACGCCATCGACCACGATGCGGCCCTGCTGGTGCTCTTCCAGACGGTTGAGGCAGCGGATGGTGGTGGACTTTCCGGAACCCGACGGGCCGCACAGCACGATACGCTCGCCCTGCTTGACGTTGAGGTTGATGTCCTTGAGTACGTGAAACTGACCGTACCACTTGTTCACGCCCTGCATCTGAATAATGCCTTCAGGGCTCACAGGCTGTTTGATTGCTTCGCTCATCACAAAACTTCCTAAATTAGGTAGCGACTTAGCGCTTGTGGCCAGTGTCGAGCTTGCGTTCCAGATGCATGGAATAGCGCGACATACCAAAACAGAAAATCCAGAACACCAGGGCGGCGAACACATAGCCTTCGGTGGCCATGCCCAGCCATTTCGGGTCGGCGGCGGCTTGCTTGACGCTGTTGAGCAAGTCGAACAGGCCGATGATGATCACCAGGCTCGTATCCTTGAACAGCGCAATGAAGGTGTTGACGATGCCGGGGATCACCAGTTTCAGGGCCTGCGGCAGAATCACCAGCCCCATGCTGCGCCAGTAACCCAGGCCCATCGCCGCCGCCGCTTCGTACTGCCCCTTGGGAATTGCTTGCAGACCACCGCGCACCACTTCGGCCACGTAGGCCGACTGGAACAAGATCACGCCGATCAGCGCCCGCAGCAGCTTGTCGAAGTTCATGCCTTCCGGCAGGAACAACGGCAGCATCACCGAGGACATGAACAGCACCGTGATCAACGGCACGCCGCGCCAGAACTCGATGAAGGTCACGCAGACCACGCGAATCGCCGGCATGTTCGAACGACGGCCCAGCGCCAGGACGATCCCCAGTGGCAACGCACCGGCGATGCCGACGGTGGCAATCACCAGGGTCAGCATCAGGCCGCCCCACTGGCTGGTCGCCACGGCGTCCAGACCCAATACGCCGCCATGCAGCAGACACCAGGCAATGATCGGGTACAGCACCAGGAAGCTCAGCCCGTACACCGCCTTATGGTGAAAGCGCGAGATGAACAACGGCGCCACGCCGACAATCGCCAGCCACACCGTCAGGTCCACGCGCCAGCGCAGTACCGGCGGGTAGTAGCCGTACATGAACTGGCCGAAGCGCTGTTGGATGAACACCCAGCAGGCGCCCTCCTTCGTGCAATCGGCCTGGCTGGTGCCGACCCAGTTGGCGTCAAGGATCGCCCACTGCAGGATCGGCGGTACCACCAGGTAGATGAGGTAGAACGCAAACAGGGTCAGCAGGGTGTTGAGCCAGCTGGAGAACATGTTCGCGCGCATCCACGCCATCGGGCCGAAGACCTTGGCCGGCGGTGGCATGTCGGGTTTGAAAGTATGAGTACTCATGCGCTTTTCCTTACCGCTCGATCAGCGCAATGCGCTTGTTGTACCAGTTCATCAGCAGGGAAATGCTGATACTGATCGCCAGGTACACGCTCATGGTGATGGCAATCACCTCGATCGCCTGGCCGGTCTGGTTGAGCACGGTCCCGGCAAACAGCGAGACCATTTCCGGATAACCGATACCGGCCGCCAGCGAGGAGTTCTTCGCCAGGTTCAGGTATTGGCTGGTCAGCGGCGGGATGATCACGCGCAGGGCTTGCGGGATGATCACCTTGCGCAGGGTCGGACCGTTGCGCAGGCCGAGGGAGTGCGCCGCCTCGGTCTGGCCGTGGCTGACCGACTTGATGCCCGAACGCACGATCTCGGCGATGAACGCCGCGGTGTACACGGTCAAAGCCAGCGTCAGCGCCAGCAGTTCCGGGATCAACACCCAGCCGCCGACGAAGTTGAAGCCTTGCAGCTTCGGCATTTCCCAGTGCACCGGTGCACCGAAAATCAGCGCGCACAGCGCAGGGATGACCAGGAACATCGCCAGGCCAACCCAGAACTTGTGGAACGGCACACCGGTGGCTTCGAAGCGCTTGGTGGCCCAGCGGCTCATCAGCACGATGGCGACGATGGCGACTACAACACTGGTCATAAACGGCCAGAAGCCGTCCGCCATCAACGCGGCCGGCATGTTCAGGCCACGGCTGCTGACGAAGAAGGTGTCGCCGAAGTTATGACTGTTACGCGGCCCCGGCATGGTCAGGAACACCGCGAAGTACCAGAACAGGATCTGCAGCAGCGGCGGAATGTTGCGGAAGACTTCCACATACACCGTCGCCAGCTTGGCGATGATCCAGTTCTTCGACAGCCGCGCCACACCCACGATGAAACCCAGGATCGTCGCCAGGATCACGCCGATGAAGGTCACCAGCAAGGTGTTGAGCAGACCAATGACAAACACCCGGGCGTATGTGTCCGCTTCGGTGTAGTCGATCAGGTGTTGAGCGATGCCGAAACCGGCACTGCGCTCCAGAAAGTCGAAACCGGAGGTAATGCCCCGGTGTTGCAGGTTGGTCTGGGTGTTATCGAACAGATACCAGCCCAGCGAGACCACCGCGATAATCGTGATGATCTGGAATACCCACGCACGCACTCGCGGATCGCTGAGGCTGAGCCTCTGCTTTGGTGCGCCGATTGAATTTTGCATGAAGTGCCCCGGAAATAATGGAACAGAACATCACCCGGTGGTTGGCCCACCGGGTGATAGAACCATCAGCGCACTGGTGGTGCGTATTGAATGCCGCCAGCGTTCCACAGAGCGTTCAGCCCGCGGTCGATTTCCAGCGGAGTGCTCTTGCCGAGGTTTTTCTCGAACACTTCGCCGTAGTTGCCGACTTGCTTGATGATCTGCACGACCCAGTCTTTCTTCACTTTCAGGTCTTTGCCGTATTCACCGTCGGTACCCAGCAGACGGGCAACGTCAGGGTTCTTGGTGCCCTTGGCTTCGGCTTCGACGTTCTTCGAAGTGATGCCGGCTTCCTCAGCGTTGAGCATGGCGTAGCCAGTCCAGCGCACGATGGCCAGCCACTCGTCGTCGCCATTACGCACGACCGGGCCCAGAGGCTCCTTGGAAATGGTTTCCGGCAGAACCACGTAGTCCTTCGGCGAAGCCAGCTTGCTGCGCTGGGCGAACAGCTGGGATTTGTCGGAGGTCAGTACGTCGCAACGACCGGATTCCAGCGACTTGGCGCTTTCGTCGGAGGTGTCGAAGGTGATCGGGGTGTATTTCAGGCCGTTGCCGCGGAAGTAGTCGGAAACGTTCAGCTCGGTAGTAGTACCGGCCTGGATGCAGATGGTTGCACCGTCCAGTTCCTTGGCGCTCTTGACGCCCAGCTTGTTGTTTACCAGGAAGCCGATACCGTCGTAGTAGGTAATGAAGCCCGGGAATTTCAGGCCCATGCCCGCGTCACGGGAGCTGGTCATGGTGGTGTTGCGCGACAGAATGTCGATTTCGCCGGACTGCAGCGCGGTGAAGCGCTCCTTGGCGTTCAACTGGCTGAACTTGACCTTGGTCGCGTCGCCGAAGACTGCCGCCGCTACTGCACGGCAGTAGTCAGCATCGATACCCACGATCTTGCCGGTGGAATCCGGAACCGAGAAGCCTGGCAAGCCATCGCTGACGCCACACTGCACGAAACCTTTCTTCATCACTGCATCCAGGGTTGCGCCCGCCTGGGCAAACCCGCTGACACCGAGTACTGCGGCTGCAGTCACGATAGCCAGGGTGGATTTCAACATCTTCATTCAAACCTCCAGTTTTGCTCTTGTTGTGTCGGAGCGTGAGTCCTGTCGCACCCTTTTGAGGCGTAGTCGACCCGTGTTGGCTTGTTTTGGGGGTCAACCGACGTAAGACGTTAGCTATGAGTCTAGTAGGAGAAAATCCACGTCATGGAAAACTCACTCTCACCAGTCGGCCGAACGGGCTGTAGCCCTTTCACGTTCGCGAAGCCCCATATCGGCCTTTGGCGAACATCCATCACCGGATTCTTTTCAATCCCACTAATAACCTTGGCCTGATAGTGTTACCGACAGGCGTGGGATTTTTCATACAGACTTCGCCATAGCAAAGCCCGTACCACACTGCTCTCCGAAGCGGTTCAGCTGCAGGTCAATAGCAAAACTTGTAACCTTGCGACATCTTCGTAACTGATCAACCAGACACGCACTCAGCCTTAGCACTCAATGAGAGCGCACGCACACTTTTGGAGCAGCCATGACCAACCCCTTGATTCTTGAACCCGTCAAGACCGCAGATGCCTGCGTTATCTGGCTGCACGGCCTGGGTGCCGATCGCTACGACTTCCTGCCAGTGGCCGAAGCCCTGCAGGAAACCCTGTTGAGCACCCGCTTTGTTTTGCCCCAGGCGCCGAGCCGCGCCGTCACCATCAATGGCGGATACGAGATGCCGAGCTGGTACGACATATTGGCCATGAGCCCCGCGCGCGCGATCAACCGCGAGCAATTGGAAGAATCTGCCAACTGGATCATCGAACTGATCGAAACGCAGAAGGCCAGCGGAATAGACGCCTCGCGGATTTTCCTGGCAGGTTTTTCACAGGGTGGTGCGGTGGTGCTCCACACCGCGTTTCTGAAATGGCAGGGACCACTGGGTGGCGTACTCGCCCTCTCCACTTATGCACCGACTTTCAGTGACCAACTGGAAATGTCCGCCAGCCAGCAGCGCATTCCAGTGCTGTGCCTGCACGGCCAGTACGACGATGTGGTGCAGAACTCGATGGGGCGCAGCGCCTACGAGCATTTGAAGCTGCGTGGTGTCACCGTGACATGGCAGGAATACCCAATGGGTCACGAAGTGTTACCCGAAGAAATTCGCGACATCGGCGTCTGGCTCGCCGAGCGCTTGCGTTAAGCATTTCTGTTTAAAAGCGCCCTTTGATCCATCCCACTACGCCGCGCCCGATTCTTGCATTACACTGCCCGGCGTACATTCCTTAACCAATTGATGAGATGACCGTGCTCAAAGCACTCAAGAAAATGTTCGGTAAAAGCGAGACTGAGCAACTCGCGCCAGTCCCCAGCGCTCCGTCTCACGCTCCCGGCCACCGCACCGACGGCAATCAGTCTGAACGGACCGCCACCACGACTGCACCCAAGCACGAGCCGAAGACCGTAGAAGACGCCCAGCCTGCGGCGATCACAGCCCCGGAGCAGCCGCGCAGCGACACGCCGAAACCCGCCAAACCGCGCCGCGAACCCAAGCCCAAGGCACCGGTCATCCCATGGAAACTCGAAGACTTCGTCGTCGAACCCCAGGAAGGCAAGACCCGCTTCCACGATTTCAAACTCGCCCCTGAACTGATGCACGCCATCCAGGATCTGGGCTTCCCGTATTGCACGCCGATCCAGGCACAGGTGCTGGGCTTCACCCTCGCGGGCAAAGACGCCATCGGCCGCGCCCAGACCGGTACCGGCAAGACCGCTGCGTTCCTGATCTCGATCATCACCCAGTTGCTGCAAACCCCGCCGCCGAAAGAGCGCTACATGGGTGAGCCACGGGCACTGATCATCGCGCCGACCCGCGAACTGGTGGTGCAGATCGCCAAGGACGCCGCCGACCTGACCAAGTACACCGGCCTAAACGTCATGACGTTCGTCGGTGGCATGGACTTCGACAAGCAGCTCAAGCACCTCGAAGCCCGCCACTGCGACATCCTCGTGGCCACGCCGGGCCGCCTGCTGGACTTCAACCAGCGCGGCGACGTGCATCTGGACATGGTCGAAGTGATGGTGCTGGACGAAGCCGACCGCATGCTCGACATGGGCTTCATCCCGCAAGTGCGCCAGATCATTCGACAGACGCCGCCGAAGTCCGAGCGCCAGACGCTGCTGTTCTCCGCGACCTTCACCGAAGACGTGATGAACCTGGCCAAGCAATGGACCACCGATCCGTCGATCGTCGAGATCGAATCGCAGAACGTTGCCAACGAAAACGTCGAGCAGCACATCTACGCGGTGGCCGGTGCCGACAAGTACAAGCTGCTCTACAACCTGGTCAACGACAATAGTTGGGAGCGGGTCATTGTCTTCGCCAACCGCAAGGATGAAGTGCGGCGCATCGAAGAACGCCTGGTGCGCGACGGCATCAACGCCGCGCAACTGTCCGGCGACGTGCCGCAGCACAAGCGCATCAAAACCCTCGAAGGCTTCCGCGAAGGCAAGATCCGCGTACTGGTCGCCACCGATGTGGCCGGTCGCGGTATCCACATCGACGGCATCAGCCACGTGATCAACTTCACCCTGCCGGAAGTGCCGGACGACTACGTGCACCGCATTGGTCGTACCGGTCGTGCGGGTGCCGACGGCGTATCCATCAGCTTTGCCGGTGAAGACGACTCCTACCAGCTACCGTCCATCGAGGAAAAGCTGGGGCGCAAGATCAGCTGTGAAACGCCACCGACGCATCTGTTGCGGGCCGTTGAACGCAAGCGTCCTCATTAAGCGACGCTGAAAAGACAAGCGCAGCCGGAAACGGACTGCGCTTTTTTTTCGCCCGGCTTTTTTTCAACAGGAGCTTGCTCGCGATAACTAAAAGTCCATAATAGACAAATTAGTTTAATTCCAACTCCGGAGCCGACCATGTCCAGCACGCCCCAAGTGATCCCCCAAGCCCAGGCTCGCGAGCTACTGGCGCAGGTCGATGTACCGCAGATCCTGCGCAAACTGTTCCGCGAGCTGGCCGCTGGGCAGGCCGTACAACCGGCGCAGCAACTGGTGGAGTTTCCACAGGGCGCCGGCGATTTCATCAACTACCTGGGCGTGTTGGCTGAAGACGGCGTGTACGGGATCAAGACGTCACCGTACATCGTCCGTGAGCAGGGGCCGCTGGTGACTGCATGGACGCTGCTGATGTCGATGCAGACCGGCCAGCCGCTGTTGCTGTGCGATGCCGGAGAACTGACCACCGCGCGCACAGCGGCCACCACCGCCGTGGCGGTCGACGCCCTCGCGCCACTCACAGCCAATCGCCTGGCCATCATCGGTAGCGGTAAAGTGGCCCAGGCGCACCTGCACTACGTGAAAGGCCTGCGCGACTGGCAGAGCATCTGCCTGTACTCGCCGAGCTTGAGCGAAGATGCCGAAACCGTGAGCCTGCTGAAAAACATCGAGCCACGCCTGAACATCGTCGACAGTCGCGAAGCTGCCGTTCAGGACGCCGACGTGATCATGCTCTGCACCTCGTCCGCCGGTCCGGTGATCGATCCATCGAGCTTGCGCAAACCGGCGTTGATCACCTCCATCAGCACCAATGCGCCGCGTGCCCACGAAGTGCCGCCGCAGAGCCTCAACGACATGCAGGTGTTCTGTGACTATCGCCTGACTACCCCGGGCTCGGCCGGCGAAATGCTGATCGCCGCCGAACGGCACGGCTGGGACAAGGGCGCGATTGTTGGCGACCTGCCCGACCTGCTCAGCGAGAAGGTGCAGCGCCCCGACTACGACCGTCACGTGTTTTTCCGCTCCATCGGCCTGGGCCTGGAAGACATTGCGCTGGCCAATGCGATCTATCGCCTATCTCACTGACACCACCACTCATCTGTGGGAGCGAGCTTTTGTGGCGAGGGGGCTTGCCCCCGTTGGGTGGCGAAGCCGCCCCAAAATCGACGGCGGTGGTCACTCAGTAAAACCCCATGCTCGGGAATTGCGACTGCTGCGCAGTCGAACGGGGGCGAGCCCCCTCGCCACAGAGTCCGGTTCCCACAGGTAGCAACCACAATTTTGGCATTTTCGCCCCACCAGGAGACGTTCATGAGCCAGGCAGATTTCATCATCATCGGCGGCGGAATTGCCGGTGCTTCCACAGGTTTCTGGTTGTCGCAGCACGGCCGCGTGATCGTGCTCGAACGCGAATCCCATCCGGCCTATCACTCCACCGGCCGTTCGGCGGCGCTGTACACCGCGGCCTACGGCACCCCGCAAGTGCGGGCGTTGACCCTGGCCAGCCGGGACTTTTTCGACAACCCGCCCAGCGGTTTCTGCGAACACCCGCTGCTGACCCCGCGGGGCGAAATGACCGTGGACTTGACCGGCGACCCGGACGAACTGAACAGGCAATACCAGAGCGCAAAAACCACGGTGCCGGAGATGCAATTGCTCGGTGCCGACGAGGCCTGCGCGCTGGTGCCGATCCTGCGCCGGGAAAAGGTCCACGGCGCCATCTACGACCCGACCGCCAGCGACATCGACACCGACGCCCTGCACCAGGGCTATTTGCGCGGTATCCGCCGCAACCAGGGCGAAGTGCATACCGACAGCGAAGTCGTCGGCCTGAGCCGCGACGGCCAAGGTGTATGGCACGTTCAGACCAACAGCCAGACGTTCAGCGCGCCAATCATCATCAACGCCGCCGGCGCCTGGGCCGACAAGATCGGCGAACTGGCCGGCGCCAAACCGCTGGGCCTGCAACCCAAACGCCGTGCCGCGTTCATCTTCGCCGGCCCCGAAGGCGTGGACATCCACCATTGGCCGATGCTGGTCAGCCTCGACGAATCCTTCTACATGAAACCCGATGCCGGGATGTTCCTCGGCTCGCCGGCCAACGCCGACCCGGTGGAACCCCACGACGTGCAGCCCGAAGAGCTGGACATCGCCATGGGCATCTACCAGATCGAAGAAGCCACGACCCTGACCATTCGCCGCCCGACCCGCACCTGGGCCGGCCTGCGCAGCTTCGTCAGCGACGGCGACCTGTTGTCCGGCTTCGACCCACAGGTAGCGGGGTTGTTCTGGGTCGCGGCACAAGGCGGTTATGGCATCCAGACTTCGCCGGCCATGGGCCAGGCCAGCGCGGCACTGGTGCGCGGTGCAGCGTTGCCCGAGTCGCTCGGCCGTTTCGGCCTGAATGCCGAAATGCTCTCCCCTGCCCGCCTCGGCTGATCCTGATCCTCAGGTGACGTGTCCACACGATTACGGCACACTTTCAGCGCCCCTTTGATGGGGCGCTGACGCTGCCTGGAGTTCCACTGTATGAACGCCCCCGAAAAAGACTCGGCCCTGGACGACACGTCCCTGGATAACTTCCACGCGATCGCCGACGCCATCGCCACGTTGTTTTTTCCCCACGCCGAAGTGGTGCTGCACGACCTGCGCACGCAAAAGGTCGACTACATCGCCAACAACCTGTCCAAGCGGGAAATCGGCGACGACTCGGCGCTGGAAGACATGCTCAGCGACGATGTCAGCGAACGAAATATCGGGCCGTACGAAAAGCTCAACTGGGATGGTCAGAAGATTCGCAGCCTCAGCACGGTGCTACGGGACAGCGAAGGTCATCCGCTGGCGGTGCTGTGCATCAACCTGAATATTTCGTTGTTCGAAAATGCCAAGGCCGCTTTGGACCTGTTCCTGTCGCCGACCAAGCTGATCCCGCAACCGGATGCACTGTTCCGCGATGACTGGCAGGAGCGGATCAACACCTTCCTCCACGCCTGGCTGCGTGAGCGCCAGTTGAGCCTGAATCTGCTGACCCGCGACCACAAGCGTGAACTGGTGCTGGCGTTGCACGCCGAAGGCGCGTTCAAGGGCAAAAGCGCCTCGAACTACGTGGCCAATGTGCTGAACATGGGCCGGGCGACGGTGTACAAGCATTTGAAGGAATTGAAGGGCTGAGCCCTGAGAAATGTATTGGCTGGAAGGGCCTCATCGCGAGCAAGCTCGCTCCCACAGTGTCCGAGTCGTGCGCAAGAGATATGTACACCACTGAACCTGTGGGAGCGAGCTTGCTCGCGATGGCGGTTTGTCAGTCGCCGTAGATATCAGACTTGAAGTACTTCTCGGAAATCTTCTGGTACTCACCACTGGCGCGAATGCCATCAATGGCCGTGTTCAGCTCGCTGACCAACTCGGTGTTGCCCTTGCGCACCGCAATCCCGGCACCCTCGCCCACATATTTCGGATCTTTCAGCTCCGGCCCGACAAAGGCGTAACCCTTGCCTCGCGGCATCGACAGGAAGTCATTCAGTGGAATGGTGTCGGCAAAAATCGCGTCGAGGCGACCGGCGGCCAGGTCCATGTAGATTTCTTCGTTGTTGCTGTAGCGCTTGACGTTGATGCCCTTGGGCTCGAACACCTCGGAGGCGTAACGGTCGGTGGTGGTGGCGCGCTGCACACCGACAGTCTTGCCCTTGAGGCTGGCGTACTGGTCATCCACTACCGCGCCGTCCTTCATCACCAGACGCGACGAAGTGAAATAGTACTTGTGGGTGAAGTCCACCGACTTCTTGCGGTCTTCATTGATGGTCATGGACGACAGCGCCATGTCGATTTTCTTCACCTTCAGGGACGGAATCAGACCATCGAACTCGCCTTCGACCCACACACACTTGGCCTTCATCTGTGCGCACAAGGCATTGCCGATGTCATAGTCGAAACCGACGATTTCGCCTTTGTCGGTTTTCGAGGCGAACGGTGGATACGCCGCTTCGATACCGATGCGCAGGGTTTTCTCGGCGGCGAACACAGAGCTGCACGCCAACAGGCTCAGGGCCAGACCGGTGATGAGGGGGAACTTCTTCATGTTCGTTTTCTCGCGGTTGTTGTTGGTTTGGCAAGACAGAAGAAAAAGCTGAAACGGGTGGAAACTTTTTTGTACTTATAATTCCATACTGGACTTTTATGTATAAGTCGTCAATCAGGCAAATGCAGCTCGCGCCGGCCGGTGGTCGGGTGGTGGTTCTGCAAGGTATTGGGTGAGTCGGATGTCCCCTTCGCGAGCAAGCCCGCTCCCACAGGGTTCTGTGTCGTACACAAAATTTGTGTTCAACCAGATCCATTGTGGGAGCGGGCTTGCTCGCGAAGACGAACTAAAGAACGCCGCAGAAACTACTGCTTCCAGCGATCCGCCGCCGCATGATCACTGTCACGCCCCTCGACCCAACGCGGCCCGTCACTGGTGTTTTCTTTCTTCCAGAACGGCGCACGGGTTTTCAGGTAATCCATGACAAAGGCGCAGGCGTCGAATGCCGCCTGACGATGGGCGCTGGCCGCGCCGACGAAGACTATCGGCTCGCCCGGCTCCAGGGCGCCGATGCGGTGCAGCACTTCCAGCTTGAGCAGCGGCCAGCGCTGCTCTGCCTCGATGGCGATCTTGCCCAACGCTTTTTCAGTCATGCCGGGATAGTGCTCGAGGAACATCCCGGCGACGTCGAGGCCGTCATTGAAGTCGCGCACGTAGCCGACAAAACTCACCACTGCACCCACGCCGACATTGGCATCGTGCATGGCATTGACTTCGGCCCCAGGGTCGAACGCCGTGGACTGCACGCGAATCGCCATGGTTCAGCCTCCGGTCACAGTCGGAAAGAACGCCACTTCATCGCCGTCGCTGACCGGTTCGTCGAGCTGGCACAGGTCTTCGTTGCGGGCGCACATCAGGTTCTGCTCGCTCAACACCTCGGCACCGTCACGTTGGGCCAACAGTGCGCGGACGTCGTCGACGGTGGCGAAGTTGCCTTCTACTTTCACCGAATCCAGACCCAACGCTTCACGATAACGGGCGAAAAACTTTACGGTAACGTTCATGACTGCTCCGCCTGGAAATGTCCGCTCTTGCCGCCGACCTTCTCCAGCAGACGCACGCTTTCGATGGTCATGCCGCGGTCCACGGCTTTGCACATGTCGTAGATCGTCAGCGCGGCGACGCTGGCAGCGGTCAGGGCCTCCATCTCCACGCCGGTCTGCCCTGACAGCTTGCAACGCGCCACGATGCGCACCGAATCCTCGCCTTCGGCACTGAGCTCGACCTTGACACCGGTCAGCATCAGCGGATGGCACAGGGGAATCAGATCGCTGGTTTTCTTCGCCGCCTGGATACCGGCAATGCGTGCCACGGCAAACACATCACCCTTGGGGTGGCCGCCACTGACGATCATCTGCAGGGTTTCGGGCAGCATGCGCACCAGCGCTTGAGCGGTCGCCTCACGGAACGTCACAGCTTTTTCAGTGACGTCGACCATATTGGCGCGACCTTGGGAATCGAGATGAGTCAGCACGGGATTACTCCTGATCAGGAGCGTCGATTGTAAACCTGCGGGTCAATTTTCCGCACGCACGATTATCGGGTCACACATCCCCTGCAGGAGCGAGCCAGCTCGCGAAGAACGCAGGAACAACGCGGGCATTCAGACAACACGCGTTATCGTTGACGTCCATCGCGAGCGGGCTCGCTCCTACAGTTGGATTTGTGTTGGGCATAAAAAACCGGCTGACCTCGCGGCCGCCCGGTTCCGGTGGACAGTTACAGATGCGATTCCTTATTAAGCTTACAAGCATTACCAAATAACAGAAACACATGTAACAAAACCCTACTGAAAATGCGCTTTTTTGACATCGCCGAACGACTCAACCTTGTTCACCAGTTGATAACTTACTGATTATCCTATAACAAATCTCGACGTAAGAACTCTCCGAAAGTCCGCACCCATAACCTGCCGTGAAACTTCCTACAACTGAATGATTGACCGAGTTGTTAATTCGAGAAAAACTGACCAACAAAATTCACGACCCTACAAACTCAAGTCAGTGGTATCACAAAAGGTCTTTGGCACGCGAATTCAGTAAATCCAATATCCAAGTCTACGCTATTGCTCCCGGCGCAGTTTCCGGCAGTCATCAGCCAGGATCTCCTGAAGAAATCATGAACACGCGCCCTTTTCTGCCGACCTCCGGCAGGAGCTCAACGGCGCGGGCCCTACACGCTAACCATGGTTGGCACACGGAAGGTTAGTCATGTCAGCACGGACAATTTACTCAGGAAAACACATCATAATCTCTCATTGCCGGGACTGTGATATCCCTGGCTACATGATTATTTCTCTTAAGCGGGACATAACAAGACTTGCAGAACTAAGCGCAGAGGAAAGTGCCGAACTGATGAGTGGGCTAGCATTTACGGAGCGAGCCTTAAACACTCTATTTTCTCCTGAAAAAGTATACATAATGCGTATTTCCGAACTCAATCATGAACTGCATTTTCACGTTTTCCCCAGATATGCTTCCGTGACCAAGTTATATTTGTCGGAACACAATGAACATATTATTGATGGCCCCTTCTTTTTCAGTTGGGCGCGAAAAAAGTTTAGTAGCTCACAGTCTGAGCCGACCCAAGTGGTATTGAACGCTCAATCAATTCTTACGGAAACCCTCAAGGGCTATTTTTCGCAACCTCTGTAAACAAGACTGCTTTCGCCCCAGGCTTTGCAGAAACACACTCATCGGTATTGGGTCTGCCCTGAGGCACAGCCTTTACGTCGCGTACAAAAAACCGGGCAACCTTGCGGCCGCCCGGTTCCGGTGGACTGTTACAGATGCGATTCGGCGTATTCGGCCAGGATCGAACGTGGTACCCCTTGCAGGGTGATGTGCACCCCGTTCGGGAAGTCCTTGAAGCGTTCAGTGAGGTAGGTCAGCCCGGAGCTGGTCGCGGACAGGTAAGGGGTGTCGATCTGTGCCAGGTTGCCCAGGCACACCACTTTGGAACCGGCACCGGCACGGGTGATGATGGTTTTCATCTGGTGCGGCGTGAGGTTCTGGCATTCGTCGATCAGAATCAGGCTCTGCTGGAAGCTGCGGCCCCGGATGTAGTTGAGGGATTTGAACTGCAACGGCACTTTGCTGAGGATGTAGTCGACGCTGCCATGGGTGCTTTCGTCATCCATGTGCAAGGCTTCGAGGTTGTCGGTGATGGCGCCCAGCCACGGCTCCATTTTTTCCGCCTCGGTACCGGGCAGGAAGCCGATTTCCTGATCCAGGCCCTGCACGCTACGGGTAGCGATGATGCGGCGATAACGTTTGCTGACCATGGTCTGCTCGATCGCAGCGGCCAGCGCCAGGATGGTTTTACCCGAACCCGCGGCACCCGACAGGTTGACCAGGTGGATATCCGGATCGAGCAAGGCGTACAACGCCAGGCTCTGATAGATATCACGCGGCTTGAGGCCCCAGGCTTCCTGGTGCAGCAGCGGTTCCTGGTGCAGGTCGAGGATCAGCAAGCGGTCCTCTTCAATCTCCTTGATCCAGCCGACAAAGCCCTGTTCATCAATGATGAATTCGTTGATGTGCACCGCCGGCAGGTTGTCGATCAATTGCACCTGATGCCAGGTGCGGCCGTGGTCCTGACGGGTTTCAACCTTGCTCACGCGGTCCCAGAAAGAGCCGGTCATGTTGTGGTAGCCATTGGGCAGCAAGGACACGTCGTCGACCAGTTGGTCGGTGCTGTAGTCCTCGGCCGCGATTCCGCAGGCGCGCGCCTTGAGGCGCATGTTGATGTCTTTGGTGACCAGCACTACGGGCTTCTTCGGATCGCGCGCGTGCAGGTCGATCAGTTGATTGATGATTTTGTTGTCGTTCAGGTGCTCGGGCAGAATCAGATTCGGCTCGGCATGCTTGCTCATCAGAATTGACAGCAAACCCTTGGGTCCGCTTTTGCCACGCTGGATCGGCACACCCTGCTCGACGTCCTCGGGTGAGGCATCGCCCAGAGTCTTGTCGATCAGGCGGATGGCCTGGCGGCATTCGGCGGCTACGCTGTGATGCCCGCTCTTGAGCTTGTCGAGCTCTTCAAGCACGGTCATCGGGATCGCGACGTGGTGTTCTTCGAAGTTAAGCAGCGCGTTTGGATCGTGAATCAATACGTTGGTATCGAGTACATAAAGGATTGGCTGGTTGGAAGAAGAGCTACGTCCGTGATCATCCATACTCGGTCACCTTTGTGGGAGCCATTCGACGCAATACCTTGACGGTGCTGCGCCTCGAAGTGACTGCCGAATACACCTGCGGGGACTCAAGTGTTCTGCATACATGCGGGGTCTTGGAAGACGCCACCTGTGTTGCAGGTTTCGGCGGTCTGTCTTCGTAATACTCCAAAACGTGTGACAGAAAAAAGTACTTTGACGCTTTTTTGAAGTTTATTTTGCAGATTGACCAATAGCACTTGGCGGACTGCCATCACCCGTTTAAAGTCGGAAGTCCACCTGCAACGAATCCCCTTCCAAAATTGCCAAAAACCCAATGTTTACGGGGTTTTGTCATTTTCAGCGAAACGCATCCTGGCAATCCTCCCAGCCGATCCCGACAGGCGCCGTTTGCGTGACCAGCCACGGCAACGCCGTTTTCACTGCATCCTGTTTCACATTGAAATTGATCACTCCGTGCCGCCACAGCAGCATCAGGGTCAGCACCCGTTGCGCACTCGGGTTGCCCTTGAGTTTGCCGGCACCATCCTGGGCGTCGATGTCCCACAACGCTACCTGCAACCCCTGAGTCTTGAAGAAGCCTTCGGCATCGGAACGGCGCTGACCGTCGGGCGGACGGAACAGGGGCACGTAGTTCTCCGGCAGCTTGCTCTTGACCAGTTCGGCGCTGCGGCGCACCGAGTCCTGCCAGTCCTGCCAGTGGCTGTGGGAACGGAACTCCCAGCCTTGTACGCCGATGCACTGGCTCGAGTAGGTCGCTTGCAGGTTACTCACAGAATGTTCGGCCAAACGGGCCTGGATGTCCTTGCCGAGGACGAAGAACGTCCCGCTCATGTTCGACTTGCGCAGGTACTCGGCGACCCAGGCGGTGTTATCCGGTGCGGCGTTGGCGGCACTGTCGAAGGTCAGCAGAAACAGCCGGTCATGCATCCCGTCGCCGCTGCGCTCATAGTCGCCAAAATGATCGACTTCGCTGCTGGTTTGCGGGAACAAAGCGGCCTTGCGCAACTGTTCGTCCAGGTACTGGGTGTGGAACGCACGGCTCGGCTCGGCCCACTTGATGTAATAGCTGTCTGCGCCGACCTGGAATTTGGCAGCCTGCTCGCGCAAGGTGGGCATGTCTTCGACCAGAAAACAGAAGGAGGCATCCTGGTCGCAACTCTGTTGGGCGAAGTTGTAGTTGGCCAGCAGCCGTTGCCACATGCGCTGACGAACCCGGTCGACCGACTCCAGATTGATCGTGCGCAGGCCCAGGCGCTGGGCCAGGGCGGGCTCATCCAGCGACTCGCTGGCCAACAGGACACTGGAAAACATGAGGATCTCGGCCCTGGACGCCACGTCGAACAGTGTCGGGTTGCCGAGTTTCTCCGGCCAGGTGCTGCGATCGAGCGTCGCCACATCGCCCGGAGCCGCAATGGCGCCGAAGCTCAGTAGCCAGATCGAAATGAGAAAAGCGATACGCAATGGGATGTCTCCATAACAAAACCCGCGCGGCACTATAGCTGATCCACACACACCTCCTGCAGCAACACTGAACCACTGTGGGAGCGAGCTTGCTCGCGATAGCGATCTGACATTCAACAATGATGTCAGCTGACACACCGTCATCGCGAGCAAGCTTGCTCCCACAGGTTTTGTGCTATGCCACCAGTCATCACCTATGGACGCGATAGCTGGAGTCAACGAGGACAACCCCCTAGAATCGCCGCCACGATTAAAGGAGACGACTTCATGCTGATGGTGATTTCACCCGCCAAGACCCTCGACTATGAAACACCGCCGGCGACCCAGCGCTTCACCCAGCCGCAGTACCTCGACCACTCCCAGGAGTTGATCCTGCAATTGCGCGAGCTGACGCCCGCGCAAATCAGCGAATTGATGCACGTGTCCGACAAGATCGGCGGGCTCAACGCCGCGCGTTTCGGCAGCTGGACGCCCGCGTTCACCCCGGAAAACGCCAAGCAGGCGCTGCTGGCCTTCAAGGGCGATGTGTACACCGGCATGAATGCGCAAACCCTCAGCGAAGCGGATTTCGATTACGCCCAAAAACACCTGCGCATGCTCTCTGGCCTCTATGGCCTGCTGCGCCCGCTGGACCTGATGCAACCCTATCGCCTGGAAATGGGCACCAAACTGGCCAACGCTCGGGGCAAGGATTTGTATGCCTTCTGGGGCACGCGCATCAGCGAGTGGCTGAACGAAGCCTTGGTCGATCAAGGCGATGACGTGCTGCTCAACCTGGCGTCCAACGAGTACTTCTCGGCCGTCAAACGCAACGCCTTGAACGCGCGCATCATCAATACCGAATTCAAGGACCTGAAGAACGGCCAGTACAAGATCATCAGCTTCTACGCGAAAAAGGCCCGTGGCTTGATGAGTCGCTTCGTCATCGAAGAACGCATTAACGACCCGGCCACCCTCAAGCAGTTCGACGTTCAAGGCTATCGCTACAGCGCCGAACAGTCCAAGCCGGACAATCTGGTGTTTCTACGCGATCACGCACCAGAGTGATGCATCCGGTCGGTGCACGACCTCCACAAACCCTCGTGCGCCGACCCTTGATTCACTTCAGACTTCCCTGTCATTTCGCCATTTTTTTGGCGCCATAAAAACACCAACTAATTTTCTAACTTTAGTTTCACTCGACTTCAATCATTTTTTTGCGTAGTGGCACTGACTTTTTTTAACAGTAGTGGCAAAAAAATATCCCCTCTGTTGAGCCGCCTATATATAAAGGGCGAAACGGCAAGTGCTATCAATTTGAGAGCAGTGCCATCTTTCTCAATATTTCAAGAAATTTCAGATTTCGCGATGAGTGGGCTGGAACTATGTCCAAACGAGCCGCTCATACCACCGGTAACGATTCTCGCCGAGCGTGTACGAGATAACTTACGCAGATAAGCGATTCGTGTAGCGAAGTTGTAATATTAACTTGCGCTGACTAATCACCGATTTGGACAACAGCAATCGGACAGGAGATAACGCGGTATGACTATCCCCTACAAGGCCACGACAGCGCCCCTATAAACGTGCTCACCCGAGCACCCAACCGCTTGATCCACGGGCTTTCGGCCTGACATCAGGCGTGCAAGGCTGTTGCACCTGCATCCTTCCGACAGGAGGATCGGCTGCATAACAGGGCAAATCATAACAACAAGGCCTAGTTGCGCACCCCTTGAGTGCATTTATTTAGACACTCGTAACTTATATGCCAGCACAGGGCATTGTCGTGCCTGTAAGGCACACTTGCGAGTGCACTAAAACACGCTGAATACCATTAACTCCGGCCATTTAATGGCTTGATGTTTACAGGCTTGATAACAGAGAGGTAATTGCGATGCGCATCAGCATTTTTGGTTTGGGTTACGTCGGCGCAGTATGTGCCGGTTGCCTGTCTGCACGGGGCCATGACGTCGTTGGCGTCGATGTGGCCAAAGACAAGATCGATATGATCAATGCCGGCAAATCGCCGATCGTTGAACCAGGCCTGGGTGAACTTCTGGCCCAGGGCATCCAGACAGGTCGTCTGCGTGGCACCACCAACTTCGCCGAGGCGATTCGCGACACCGACCTGTCGATGATCTGCGTAGGCACGCCGAGCAAGAAGAACGGCGATCTGGAACTGAACTACATCGAGGCAGTGTGCCGCGAAATCGGTTTTGTCCTGCGTGACAAGACCACCCGCCACACCATCGTGGTGCGCAGCACCGTACTGCCGGGTACCGTGGCCAATGTGGTCATCCCGATTCTCGAAGACTGCTCCGGCAAGAAGGCCGGTGTTGATTTCGGCGTGGCCGTGAACCCTGAGTTCCTGCGCGAAAGCACCGCCATCGCCGACTACGACCAGCCGCCAATGACCGTCATCGGTGAATTCGACAAGGCGTCCGGCGACGTTCTGCAATCGCTGTACGAAGAGCTCGACGCACCGATCATCCGCAAGGACATCGCGGTCGCCGAGATGATCAAGTACACCTGCAACGTGTGGCACGCCACCAAGGTCACCTTCGCCAACGAAATCGGCAACATCGCCAAGGCGGTCGGCGTCGACGGTCGTGAAGTGATGGACGTGGTCTGCCAGGACAAGACCCTCAACCTGTCCCAGTACTACATGCGCCCAGGCTTCGCCTTCGGCGGCTCGTGCCTGCCAAAAGACGTACGTGCCCTGACCTACCGCGCCGGTTCCCTGGACGTGGAAGCCCCGTTGCTCAACTCGCTGATGCGCAGCAACGAATCCCAGGTGCAGAACGCTTTCGACATCGTTTCCAGCCACGACAAACGCAAAGTCGCCCTGCTGGGCTTGAGCTTCAAGGCCGGCACCGACGACCTGCGCGAAAGTCCGCTGGTCGACCTGGCGGAAATGCTGATCGGCAAGGGCTATGACCTGAGCATCTACGACAGCAACGTCGAGTACGCCCGCGTTCACGGTGCGAACAAGGACTACATCGAGTCGAAGATCCCTCACGTCTCGTCCTTGCTCAACTCCGACTTCGACGCGGTGATCAACAACTCCGACGTGATCATCCTCGGCAACCGCGACGAGAAGTTCCGCGCGCTGGTGCAGGAAGTTCCACACGGCAAGCAAGTGATCGACCTGGTCGGTTTCATGTCCAAGGCCACCAGCGTGACTGGCCGGACTGAAGGTATCTGCTGGTAAAGCAGCCGCAAGCTTCAAGCTCCAAGCCGCAAGTTCAAAGCTCCTCGCTTGGGGCTTGAAGCTTGGGGCTTGCAACTGACTTTAGGATTCCGATTATGCACAGGCTAAAACACGGCCTACTCCAGGCCGCCGGTTGGCTGTTCTACCTGAGTTTACTGATGGGCCTCGCCATGGCGTTGCCCGTGTCCACGTTCGACTCCGAGTCGAAGGACTTTATTTTCCTGATTGGCGCCGTGGGTATCTGGCGCTATTCGATGGGTGCCACCCACTTTGTGCGCGGCATGATTTTTCTGTACATCGTCTACCCGCACCTGCGGCGCAAAGTGCGCAAGCTGGGCAAAGCGGCTGACCCGTCCCACGTGTTCCTGATGGTCACCAGTTTCCGCATCGACGCCCTGACCACCGCGCAGGTCTACAGCTCGGTGATCCGCGAGGCCATCGACTGCGGTCTGCCGACCACCGTGGTCTGCTCCATCGTGGAAATGTCCGATGAGCTGCTGGTCAAAAGCCTGTGGAAACGGATGAACCCGCCGTCCCGGGTCAAGCTCGACTTCGTGCGCATTCCCGGCACCGGCAAACGCGATGGCCTGGCCTACGGCTTCCGCGCCATCTCCCGGCACCTGCCGGATGATCGCGCCGTGGTCGCGGTGATCGATGGCGACACCGTGCTGGCCGAAGGCGTGGTGCTCAAGACCGTGCCGTGGTTCCAGATGTTCGGCAACGTCGGTGGCCTGACCACCAACGAATTCTGCGAAGTGCGCGGCGGCTACATCATGAGCGAATGGCACAAGCTGCGTTTCGCCCAGCGTCACATCAACATGTGCTCGATGGCCTTGTCCAAGCGCGTGCTGACCATGACCGGCCGCATGTCGGTGTTCCGCGCCACCGTGGTCACCAACCCGGACTTCATCGCCGACGTGGAAAGCGACTCGCTGCAACATTGGCGCCTGGGTCGCTTCAAGTTCCTTACCGGCGATGACAAGTCGAGCTGGTTCAGCCTGATGCGCCTGGGCTACGACACGTTCTACGTGCCCGACGCGGCGATCAACACCGTTGAACACCCGCCGGAAAAGAGCTTCATCAAGGCCAGCCGCAAACTGATGTTCCGCTGGTACGGCAACAACCTGCGGCAGAACTCCCGTGCCCTGGGCCTGGGGGTCAAACGCCTCGGCGTGTTCACTTCGGTGGTGCTGTTCGACCAGCGCGTGTCGATGTGGACCTCGCTGCTGGGCCTGACCGTGGCGTTGATCGCCAGCTTCAAGTACGGCACCGCGTTCATCCTGGTGTACCTGCTGTGGATCGGCATCACCCGGTTCATCCTGACCTTGTTGCTGTCGTGCTCCGGACACCGGATCGGCCCGGCTTACCCGGCGATTCTCTATTACAACCAGATCGTCGGCGCGCTGGTGAAGATCTACGTGTTCTTCCGCCTCGACCAACAGTCCTGGACCCGCCAACCCACGTCTCTGACCCGTGATCTCGCCAGCTTTCAACGTTGGTTCAACACCTGGTCGTCTCGGACCATGACCTTCTCTGCCGGCAGCATTTTTGTCGCCGTGCTGCTGTTGATGGTCTGACCGCCCCCTTATTGAATTAACCAGGAAATCGCCTTTATGAATACCGCCGTCAACGCCAACGTAGTGCATGAATCCGAAGCCCAGCGCCAACACGCCCGAGTGAAAATCCCGGCCAAGTTGCGTTTCTTCGGCCCTGACCGGACGCCGGTCGAAGCCCGGGTGATCGACCTGTCCGCCGGTGGCCTGGCGTTCAACGCCGGTCAATTGCCGCTGAAGATGGGTGACGTGTACAAGGCCCGCCTGCAATTCGTCATCGACAACCTCGGCCTGGCCATGGACGTCGAGTTGCAGGTCCGCTCTTTCGATCGCGAGACCGGACGCGCCGGCTGCCAGTTCCAGAACCTGGAACCACGGGACATCTCGACCCTGCGCCACCTGATCACTTCGCACCTGGCTGGCGACATCGTCAGCGTGGGTGAAATGCTGGCGACCCTGCAGCGCGACAACTTCACCAAGGCGCGCAAGGTCAAGGACGGCGGCCACGGCATGTCCGCGTTCGGACGCCTGAAAGCCGTGACCTTCAGCCTGGGGATCTTCGTTGTCGGCGTGGCTGCATTCGGCTTTGTCTTCAAATCGGTGTATGGCATGTACTTCGTCAGCCACGCCCAGGCCGGTCTGGTCAGCGTGCCGGGCGTGAACATCACCATGCCCCGCGACGGCACCGTGCAGAGCCTGGTGAAAGCCGACGGCGTGGCCGCCAAGGGCGCACCGCTGGCGACCTTCAGCACCAGCATGCTCGACGTGCTCAAGGGCCATCTGGACGAAGACCAACTGCAACCGGCCAAGGTTGAAGAACTGTTCGGCAAGCAGATGACCGGTACCCTGACCTCGCCTTGCGACTGCACCGTGGCCCAGCAAATGGTCGCCAACGGTCAGTACGCCAGCAAGGGCGACGTGATCTTCCAACTGGTGCCGCGTAACAGCGAAGCCAATGTTGAAGCGCGCTTCTCCTATCGCCAGTTCGGCGACGTGCGCCCGGGTACTTCGGTGCGCTTCCAGATCGCCGGCGAGGACAAGAGCCGCACCGGCAAGATCGTCAGCAGCACCAGCCTGAAAAGCGCCGACCTGTCTTCGGACATCCGCGTGCTGATCCAGCCGGACGAAACCCTGGACAGCTCCCTCGCCGGCCGCCCGGTGGAAGTGAACAGCGACCGTGGCCCGAACCTGAACTGGCTGATCGACAAAGCCATGGCTGTCGGTCTTTAAGTCGAGGACATGCCTGTGACTATCACAAAAATTCAAAACACGCCGCAGCCCCTGTGGGAGCGGGCTTGCTCGCGAATGCGGTTTAATATTCAACATCAATGTGGGATGACACACCGCTTTCGCGAGCAAGCCCGCTCCCACATGGGGTCTCTGTGTGCTGTGGCATTGGCGGTGAGCCTGGCCGGCTGCGCCGGCCTGCCCGACCAGCGCCTGGCCAACGAAGCGCTCAAACGTGGCGATACCGCCACCGCCGCGCAGAACTACCGGCAACTGGCAGACCTGGGCTACAGCGAAGCCCAGGTCGGCCTGGCCGATCTCCAGGTCGACAGCCGTGACCCGGCGCAGATGAAACAGGCCGAGGCGACTTACCGCGCCGCGGCCAGCGTTTCGCCGCGCGCCCAGGCACGCCTCGGTCGTCTGCTGGTGGCCAAGCCCGGCTCCACCGAAGCGGAACAACACGAAGCCGAAACCCTGTTGAAAAAAGCCGCTGCGGCGGGCGAAGGCAATACGCTGATCCCGTTGGCGATGCTGTACCTGCAATACCCGCACAGCTTCCCCAACGTGAATGCCCAGCAGCAGATCAGCCAATGGCGCGCCGAAGGCAAGCCGGAAGCGGGTCTGGCGCAGGTGCTGCTCTATCGCACCCAGGGCACCTACGACCAGCATCTGGATGACGTGGAAAAAATCTGCAAGGCCGCGCTCAACACCAGCGACATCTGCTACGTCGAACTGGCCACGGTCTATCAGAAACAGGCCAAGCCAGAGCAACAGGCCGAGCTGATCAAGCAGATGCAAGCGGCTCATGCCCAAGGCACCGTTTCGGCGCAGCGCGTCGACAGCGTCGCCCGCGTGCTTGCCGATGCGTCCCTGGGCAAGACCGACGAGAAGACCGCACAGTCGCTGCTCGAACCGATCGCACCGGGCTACCCGGCGTCGTGGGTCACCCTCGCGCAACTGCTCTACGACTTCCCGGAACTCGGCGACGTCGACCAGATGATGAAGTACCTGGACAACGGTCGCGCTGCCGACCAGCCCCGCGCCGAGCTGTTGCTGGGCAAGCTCTACTTCGAAGGCAAACTGGTACCGGCCGACGCCAAGGTTGCCGAAGCGCATTTCCAGAAAGCCGTCGGCCGTGAAGTCGCTGCCGATTACTACCTCGGCCAGATCTATCGCCGTGGCTACCTGGGCAAGGTCTATCCGCAGAAGGCCCTCGACCATCTGTTGACCGCTGCGCGCAACGGCCAGAACAGCGCCGACTTCGCCATTGCCCAACTATTTTCCCAAGGCAAGGGCACCAAGCCTGATCCGCTGAACGCCTACGTTTTCAGCCAACTGGCCTTGGCCCAGAACACTCCGCAAGCCACCGAGCTTGCGCAAACAATCCAAACGCAATTGCCGCCCGACCGGTTGGCCGAAGCCCAACGCCTGTTGAAACAAGAACAGGCCGTGCGCGGTGCCCTGAGCCCGAACACGCCGGAACTGCATGCCCTGCAAGAAGAAGATGGCGAGGAATCCCAATGAAGTTGAATCCATTCATGAAGGCCGGCATCGGCCTGACATTCGCGCTGATCTGGTCTTGCCCGACGCTGGCTGCGATGACTGAAGAGACCAAGAACTTCGGTCTGGACGTAAAAATCACCGGCCAGTCCGAAGACGACCGTGACCTCGGCACCGCCGACGGCGGCGACGTCAACGGCGTCGGTCTCGACCTGCGTCCGTGGGTCTATGGCGAAAGCGGCGCGTGGAGCGCCTACGCCATGGGTCAGGCGGTGACGTCCACCGACATCATCGAGACCGACACCCTGCAACAATCCGATGGCGCCGAGAACACCGACAATGGTGATCGCGAGACCAAGAAAAACTACCTGGCGATGCGTGAGTTCTGGGTCGGCTACAGCGGCTTCACGCCCTACCCCGGCGAGATCCTGAAGTTCGGTCGCCAGCGCCTGCGCAATGACGACGGCCAATGGCGCGACACCAACATCGAAGCCCTTAACTGGACCTTCGACACCACCCTGCTGCGCGCCAACGTCGGTATCGCCGAACGCTTCAGCGAGTACCGCACCGACCTCAAGGAGCTTGCGCCAGAGGACAAGGATCGCCTGCACGCTTACGCCGATGCGGCGTACCAGTGGACACCGGGCAACTGGGTGGGCATCCGCGGTCATCACACCCACGACGACGGCAAACTCGACTACGCACAACCGGGCGTGCCGAGCGATTCGCTGGACAAGAAACAGAACGGCGACATCAGTTGGCTCGGCCTCACCGCCGACAGCGACGCCTACAACTGGCGCAATACCAACACAGTCAACTACTGGGGCAGCATCACCGGCATGAGTGGCGACCGCGACACGGTCAATCCGCTGAACGCCGATGGCACCGCTCCCGCACAAGCCAAGCGCAGCGGCGATGTCGATGGCTGGGCCACCGATCTGGGTGTTCGCCTGCGTCTCGATCCGCAATGGCAAGTCGGTGCGGCCTACGCCCGCGCCAGCGAAGACTATGAACAGAACGGTCTGGAAAGTAACCGCTCGAACTACACCGGTACCCGCTCGCGCGTGCACCGCTTCGGCGAGGCCTTCCGTGGCGAAATGAACAACATGCAGAGCGCCACTCTGTTCGGTTCGTGGATGCTCAACGACGAATACGACGCCAGCCTGATCTACCACAAATTCTGGCGCGTCGACGGCAACAAGCCGGTCGGCAGCAACGGCATCGACGCTGTGCAGAACAATACCGATGACGTGACTGGCGCGATCCTCTCCAGTACGTCCCTGCCACTGAACGATGGCGAGAAAGACCTCGGTCAGGAAATGGACCTGGTGGTGACCAAGTACTTCAAGCAAGGCCTGTTGCCAGCTTCGATGAGTCAGGCGATCGATGAGCCTTCGGCCCTGGTGCGCTTTCGTGGCGGAGTGTTCAAGCCAGGCGATGCGTACGGCAAGGAAGTCGATTCGTACATGCACCGCGCGTTCATCGACGTGATCTGGCGCTTCTGATGCACATTGCGAAGGGAGTCTCCCAGATGAATCATCCAGCCCGAAAAGGCTCGATCAGCCTGTTGGCCGGCGCGATGCTGCTGGCCAGTGCGACTGGCTTCGCCAATGTGGAGCCGGCGAAGCCGGCAACCACGGCCAAGGAACTGCAACAGGCCAAGACCTACACCGTCAGCAGCGCACCGACCGCGCCGCTGGAACTGGCCACGCCGAAACTGCCGGACGTTTCCGGCTACACAGCCGAAGCCATAGCCGCGAAGATCGTGCGCAGCAAACCGGGCAAGATCAGCCTGCGCCGGATGATGCAGGAAGACGCCCTGAAGGACTTCATCGGTGGCGACAACAAGATGGCCGAGTGGGTAGTGCGTCAGCACGGCATCCCCCAGGCGATCTTCGTCGACGACGGCTACATGAACCTCAAGGATCTGGCGAAAAAGGTCCCCAAGCAGTACTTCAGCGAAACCTCGCCGGGTGTGTTCCTGTCGAAGTTGCCGATCGTGGTCGGTCGCCACGGCATCCTGGAAATCGACAAGCAGACCCAGGAACTGCGCCTGTCCCAGGAAGCCGGCTCGTTCCTGGTCAACGACGGCCAGCTGTTCGTGCGTGACACAAAAATCACTGGCTGGCGCGAGAAGGACAACGGCCCGGCGACGTTCAATTCGCCCAAGGAATTCCGTCCGTTCCTGCTGTCCTGGGGCGGCACCGAGACCTACATCGCCAACAGCAAGATCGCCAGTTTCGGCTACGCCAACAGTAAATCCTACGGCGTGAGTATTTCCCAGTACACGCCGAACATGGCCAAGGTGCTCAAGCGCCCTGAGCCGACCGGCTGGATCGTCGGCTCCGAGTTCTCGGACATGTGGTACGGCTTCTACTGCTATGAAACCCGCGACTTCGTGGTCAAGGGCAACACCTACAAAGACAACATCGTCTACGGCATCGACCCCCACGACCGTTCCCACGGTCTGATCATTGCCGACAACACGGTGTACGGGACCAAGAAGAAGCACGGGATCATTATTTCCCGTGAGGTCAACGACAGCTTCATCTTCAACAACCGCAGCTACGACAACAAGTTGTCAGGCCTGGTGATCGACCGTAACAGCGTGAACAACCTGATCGCCCACAACGAGATCTACCAGAACCACACCGACGGCATCACCCTCTACGAGAGTGCCGACAACCTGCTGTGGGGCAACAAAGTCGTCAGCAACCGTCGCCACGGCATCCGCATTCGTAACAGCGTGAACATTCGCCTGTACGAAAACGTCGCCATGGCCAACGGCCTGACCGGCGTCTATGGCCACATCAAGGACCTGAGCAACACCGACCGTGACATCAAGCTCGACCCGTTCGACGCCCAGGTGTCGCTGATCGTGGTCGGCGGTGAGTTGGCGGCCAACGGTAGCGGGCCGCTGTCCATCGACTCGCCGCTGAGTGTCGAGTTGTATCGCGTGTCCATGCTCGCCCCGACCAAATCCAGCGGCATCAGCTTTTCGGGGATTCTCGGCGAGCGCCAGGATGAAATTCTCGACCTGCTGGTGCGCCAGCAGAAAGCCGTGCTGATCGACCCCGTCGAACGCCAGACCGAAATGCGGGACTGAGGACAATCTTATGCACCCACACTTGATCAAATTACTCAGCCTGTCGGCCCTGACCGCCGGCATTCTCGCCGCCAGCGGTGGTGCTCGCGCCGATGAGGTCAAAGCGCCTAGCTTCACCGCAGAACCGTGCTGCAGCCTGTGCCCGGCCGCCCACGATGCGAAGAACTACACCACCCGTTATCAGCAGAACTTCACCACCCTGGTACAGGCCCAGGGCGACTGGCTGTTCCGGACCCAGGAAGACCTGCGCACCGAATTCGACACCACGCCCGCCGGCTACAAACGCATGAAACAACTGCACGATGCGTTCAAGAGCAAAGGCGTCGAACTGGTCGTGGTCTATCAGCCGACCCGTGGCCTGGTGAACCGCAACAAGCTCAATCCGGCAGAGAAAGCCAGCTTCGACTTCGACAAGGCGCTGAGGAACTACAAGTCCATGCTCGGTCGTTTTGCGCAGATGGGCTATGTCGTTCCGGACCTGTCGCCGCTGACCAACGAGCAACTGCCCGACACCCTGCCCGCCCACGATTTCTACTTCCGTGGCGACCAGCACTGGACCCCGTACGGTGCCCAGCGCACGGCGAAAATCGTCGCCGAGAAAGTCAAACAGTTGCCTGAATTCGCCGACATTCCCAAGCGCGAATTCGAGACCAAAAAGTCGGGGCGCATGGGCAAGACCGGAACATTGCACAACATGGCCGGTCAACTCTGTGGCACCAGCTATGCGATCCAGTACATGGATCAGTTCACCACCGAGCCGAAGGGCGAAGCGGGCGATGGCGATCTGTTCGGTGATTCCGGCAATCCGGAAATCACCCTGGTCGGTACCTCCCACAGCGGCAAGAACTACAACTTCGCCGGTTTCCTCGAAGAGGCCATCGGCGCCGACATTCTCAACGTGGCGTTCCCCGGCGGCGGCCTGGAAGGTTCGATGCTGCAGTACCTGGGCAGCGACGAGTTCCAGAAGAACCCGCCGAAGATTCTCATCTGGGAATTCTCGCCGCTGTATCGCCTCGACCAGGAAACCATCTACCGCCAGATGATGGCGCTGCTGGACAACGGTTGCGAAGGCAAGGATGCACAGATGTCCGGCAGCACCACCCTGAAGCCGGGCAAGAATGAACTGATGGTCAACAGCAAAAACCTGAACCTGCAAAACGGCAGTCACCAGGTCGACATCCGCTTCGCCGACACCTCGGTGAAAACCCTGCAAGCCACCCTCTGGTACATGAACGGACGCCACGAGGACATCAAGATCGAAAAACCGGAAACCTCCGATACCGACGGGCGTTTCGCCTTCGAGTTGCGCACGGACGAAGACTGGGCCACGCAGAATCTGCTGGCCGTCGAAATCCAGGGGCCTGAAAACGCCACCACGCCACAGAAAGTCGAAGCGAAAATCTGCAAACGCAACGTATTCCCGAGCGCCGAACAGCGTACTGCTTCGGTCGGGCAATGAGGTCTGCTATGCGAAATCCGATACTTTCAAAATTGTTGGCACCCACCCTGTTAAGCCTGGCGATGTTCGCCGGTGCAGCGCAGGCTGCGGCGCCACTGCGCCCGCCGCAGGGATACTTCGCGCCGATTGAAAAAATCAAAACCGGCGACAAGAGCGAAGGCTGCGATGCGATGCCGACGCCGTACACCGGCTCGCTGCAATTTCGCAGCAAATACGAAGGTTCGGACAAGGCCCGCGCGACCCTGAACGAGCAGTCGGAAAAAGCCTTCCGCGAAAGCACCGCCGACATCACCAAGATCGAGCGAGGCATCAGTAAGCGCGTGATGCAGTTCATGCGTGACGGCCGCCCGGAACAACTGGAGTGCACGCTGACCTGGTTGACCGCCTGGGCCAAGGCCGATGCGCTGATGTCCAAGGACTTCAACCACACCGGCAAGTCCATGCGCAAATGGGCGTTGGGCAGCATGGCGTCGTCGTACATTCGCCTGAAATTCTCCGACTCCCGTCCGCTGGCCAACCATCAGCAAGAGTCGCAGCTGATCGAAGCCTGGTTCAGCAAGATGGCCGACCAGGTGGTCAGCGACTGGGACAACCTGCCGCTCGACCAGACCAACAACCACTCGTACTGGGCCGCCTGGTCGGTGATGGCCACGTCCGTCGCCACCAACCGTCGCGACCTGTTCGACTGGGCAGTGAAGGAATACAAGGTCGGCGCCAACCAGGTCGACGCCGACGGCTACCTGCCCAACGAACTCAAGCGTCAGCAACGGGCCCTGGCCTACCACAACTACGCCCTGCCGCCGCTGGCGATGATCGCCAGTTTCGCCCAGGTCAACGGTGTGGATTTGCGCCAGGAAAACAACGGCGCATTGAAACGCCTGGGTGATCGCGTGCTCGCCGGGGTGAAAGACCCGGATGAGTTCGAGGAAAAGAACGGCAAGGAACAGGACATGACCGACTTGAAGGTCGACTCGAAATTCGCCTGGCTCGAACCGTTCTGCTCGCTCTACACCTGCTCGCCCGAGGTGCTGGCGAAGAAGCACAAGATGCAACCGTTCAAGACCTTCCGCCTCGGCGGTGACCTGACCAAGGTCTACGACCCGGCCAATGAAAAGGGCAGCAAGGGTTCTTGAAGACAGACACAAAACCTGTGGGAGCGAGCTTGCTCGCGATAGCGGTCTGACATTCAACATCGATGTCGACTGACACTCCCTCATCGCGAGCAAGCTCGCTCCCACAGGGTCGGTGTCGAAAGTGAGTTTTGTGAGTTAGCCCCCCGGATTTCCGTGGGGGGTTTGGGGGGGCCGTTGGCCCTTGACTGTTGGTTCAAACAAGGAGAGATCGGGATGGTTTTTTCGTCCAACGTGTTCCTGTTTTTATTCTTGCCGATCTTCCTCGGCTTGTACTATCTGAGCGGGCAACGCTATCGCAATTTGCTGCTGCTGATTGCCAGTTACGTGTTCTACGCCTGGTGGCGTGTGGACTTCCTCGCGCTGTTCGCCGGCGTTACGCTGTGGAACTACTGGATCGGCCTGAAAGTCGGTGCCGCCGGGGTCAGGACCAAACCGGCGCAGCGCTGGCTGCTGCTCGGCGTGGCTGTCGACCTGTGCATCCTCGGCTACTTCAAGTACGCCAACTTCGGCGTCGACAGCATCAACGCAATGATGACGTCGGTGGGCCTGGAACCCTTCATCCTGACCCACGTGCTGCTGCCGATCGGGATCTCGTTCTACGTCTTCGAGTCCATCAGCTACATCATCGACGTCTACCGTGGCGACACCCCGGCGACCCGCAACCTGATCGACTTCGCAGCGTTCGTGGCGATCTTCCCGCACTTGATCGCAGGCCCCGTGTTGCGTTTCCGTGACCTGGCCGACCAGTTCAACAACCGCACCCACACCCTCGACAAGTTCTCCGAGGGCTGCACGCGGTTCATGCAGGGTTTCATCAAGAAAGTCTTCATCGCCGACACCCTGGCGGTGGTGGCCGACCACTGCTTTGCCCTGCAAAACCCGAGCACGGGCGATGCCTGGCTCGGCGCCCTGGCGTATACCGCGCAGTTGTATTTCGACTTCTCCGGTTACAGCGACATGGCCATCGGCCTGGGCTTGATGATGGGTTTCCGCTTCATGGAAAACTTCAAGCAGCCGTACATCAGCCAGTCGATCACCGAGTTCTGGCGGCGCTGGCACATCAGCCTGTCGACCTGGCTGCGTGACTACCTGTACATCACCCTCGGCGGTAACCGCAAAGGCACGCTGATGACCTATCGCAACCTGTTCCTGACCATGCTGCTTGGTGGTCTGTGGCACGGCGCGAACATCACCTACATCGTCTGGGGTGCGTGGCACGGCATGTGGCTGGCGATTGAAAAAGCCATCGGCCTGAACACCTCGCCACGCAGTTTCAACCCGATCCGCTGGGCACTGACCTTCCTGCTGGTGGTGATGGGCTGGGTGATCTTCCGCGCGGAAAACCTGCACGTCGCCGGGCGCATGTACGGCGCGATGTTCAGCTTCGGCGACTGGTCGCTGTCGGAACTCAACCAGGCCAGCCTCACCGGTCTGCAAGTGGCGACCCTGATCGTGGCCTACGTGACCCTGGCGTTCTTCGGCCTGCGCGATTTCTACACCAACCAGCCTCCGGTCAAGACCAAGCCTGCCGTGAGCGCCGACACCGACGGCCCGGCCGCTGCGACACCGGGAACGATCAAGGCCGTGCCAGGGGATAACCCGGCGAGCATCCACCAGCCAGGCTACACCGTCGGCGTCGAAGCCCAGGTGCAACCGGCCTACTGGACCGCTGACTGGTCGCGTTACGTGATGCGTGCGCTGGTGCTGCTGCTGTTCATTGCCTCGATTCTCAAACTCTCGGCGCAGAGCTTCTCGCCGTTCCTTTACTTCCAGTTCTGAGGGATCTGACCATGACCCGCTCATTACGCATCTTCTACATCGCGCTGTTCCTGGTGACCTTGCTGGTGCTCGGTCTGTGGTCGGTGCGCAGCTTCTTCGGCTTCAGCACCAACGCCGATGCGACGGTGCTCAACGGCCGCTGGAGCAAAGCCGTGGAAACGCACTACGACGACGAGTTCCCGATCAAACGCCTGGGCACCAACCTCTGGGCCGCGCTGGATTTCAAACTGTTCAACGAAGGTCGTCCGGGCGTGGTGCTCGGTCGCGACCAGTGGTTGTACAGCGATGAAGAATTCCACCCGGTAGTCAACGAAGAGCTGAACCTGCAAGGCAACTACGCGCTGGTCGAAGGCGTACGCCAGACCTTGAAGGAAAAAGGCGTGCAACTGGTGATGGCTGTGGTGCCGGCCAAGGTGCGCCTGTACCCGGAACACCTCGGTGAAGTGAAACCGGCGAGCATCCACGCCAACCTCTACAAGGACTTCCACCAGCGCCTGGCCGCCGACCGTATTCCGGCCCCTGACCTGCTCGGCCCGCTGCAACAGGCCAAGCAGAATGGCCAGCAAGTGTTCCTGCGCACCGACACCCACTGGACGCCGCAAGGTGCCGAGATCGCCGCCAACCGTCTGGCCAGGACCATTGCCGACAAGTACCCGCTGAGCGGCGAACCCCAGCGTTTCGTCACTGAACCTGCCGAAACCATTACGCACAAGGGCGACCTGCGTCTGTTCCTGCCACTGGACCCGCTGTTCGAAAACCTGATGCCTAAACAGGAGCAATTGCAGAAGCGCAATACGGTCGTGGCTGAAGATCAATCCGCCGGTGACGACGCGCTGTTCGCCAACACCGAAGTGCCGGTGGCCCTGATCGGCACCAGCTACAGCGCCAACCCCAACTGGAACTTCGTCGGTGCGCTCAAGCAAGCGCTGAACAGCGACGTGGTCAATTACGCCGAAGACGGCCACGGCCCGATTCTGCCGATGCTCAGCTACCTCAAGAGCGACGCCTTCAAGAACAGCCCGCCACAGGTGCTGATCTGGGAGTTCCCTGAACGATATCTGCCCGTGAACAACGAAATCGGCGACGCCGACCCGCAGTGGGTCGCAGAGCTTAAACAAGCCGGCGCCCGCCAACAAAACGTAGCTGCAAACACTAAATCCGAGACGCCCGACCGGGCGCAAAACTGAAAGAGAGGTACACCATGACTTTCACTACAACTCCTCGTCGTCTCGCTAAAAGCTTTGCCCTGGTTGCCGGCCTCAGCGTGCTGTCGGTACAGGCTTTCGCCGCAGGCGACGCCGCCCTGTACGGCCCGACCGCACCGAAAGGCTCGACCTTCGTGCGTATCTACAACGCCGGCAACGCCGAAGTCAGCGCCACCGTCGGCAGCACCAACCTGAGCGACGTCGCGCCACTGTCCAGCACTGACTTCAGCTTCATGCCGGGCGGCGACTACAGCGCCAAGGTTGGCAGCCAGACCCTGCCGGTGAAACTGGCCGGCGACCACTATTACACCCTGGTCAACAACGCCAGCGGCGCCCCGCAACTGATCGAAGAGCCGCCGTTCAAGAACAAACAGAAGTCCCTGGTACGCGTGCAAAACCTCAGCGACAAGGCGCTGACCCTGAAGACCGCCGACGGTAAGACCGACGTGGTCCCGAACGTTGCGCCCAAGGGCCGCGGCGAGCGTGAAATCAACCCGGTCAAGGTCAGCCTGGCCTTGTACGACGGCACCACCAAAGTCGGCGACGTAAAACCGGTCGCCCTGGAACGCGGTGAAGCCGCAGTGCTGTACGTCACTGGCAGCGGCAGCAGCCTGTCGCCGGTCTGGGTGAAACGCCCGGTGTCGACGCGCTAATGAATTTGCCGGATTGACCCCAATCCCCTTGTGGGAGCGGGCTTGCTCGCGAATACGGATTCACATTCAACGATGATGTTGACTTACCCACCGCTTTCGCGAGCAAGCCCGCTCCCACAGTAGATCGAGTAGTCAATCCGGACACGGAACAAAAACAAGAGTGAAACGACAGAACGCAGTAGCTCTAACCAATCGATTTTCAAGGAGTAAAAACATGATTCCGGTGATCTTGTCAGGTGGTAGTGGCTCACGTCTTTGGCCGCTTTCCCGTAAGCAATTCCCCAAGCAGTTCCTGGCCCTGACCGGCGAACACACCCTGTTCCAGCAAACCCTGGAACGCCTGGTGTTCGAAGGCATGGATTCGCCAATCGTGGTCTGCAACAAGGACCACCGCTTTATCGTCAACGAGCAGTTGGCCGCGCGCAAGCTGGAAACCCAGCGCATCCTGATGGAACCGTTCGGTCGCAACACCGCGCCGGCCGTGGCCCTGACCGCGCTGATGCTGGTCAATGAAGGTCGCGACGAGCTGATGCTGGTGCTGCCGGCGGACCACGTGCTGGAAGACCAGAAAGCCCTGCAACGCGCCCTGGCCCTGGCCACCGTCGCCGCAGAAAACGGTGAAATGGTGTTGTTCGGCGTGCCGGCCACCAAGCCGGAAACCGGTTATGGCTACATCAAGTCGACCAACGACTCGCTGCTGCCTGAAGGCGTCAGCCGCGTCTCGCACTTCGTCGAAAAGCCCGACGTGAAGCGCGCCACCGAGTTCGTCCAGTCCGGCGGTTACTTCTGGAACAGCGGCATGTTCCTGTTCCGCGCCAGCCGCTTCCTTGAAGAGCTGAAGAAGCACGATCCGGACATCTACGACACCTGCGTGCTGACCCTGGAGCGCAGCCACCAGGATGCCGACACCATCACCTTCGACGAAGCCACCTTCGCGTGCTGCCCGGACAATTCCATCGACTACTCGGTGATGGAAAAAACCCAACGCGCCTGCGTCGTGCCGCTGACCGCGGGCTGGAGCGATGTCGGCTGCTGGTCGTCGCTGTGGGAAGTCAATGCAAAAGACGCCAACGGCAACGTCACCAAAGGCGACGTGGTGATCCAGGACAGCAAAAACTGCATGATCCACGGCAACGGCAAGCTGGTGTCGGTGATCGGCCTGGAAAACATCGTCGTGGTCGAAACCAAGGACGCCATGATGATCGCCCACAAGGACAAGGTCCAAGGCGTGAAGCAGATGGTCAACACCCTCAACGAACAAGGCCGCAGCGAAACCCAGAACCACTGCGAGGTCTACCGTCCGTGGGGCTCCTACGACTCGGTGGACATGGGCGGTCGCTTCCAGGTCAAGCACATCTCGGTCAAACCGGGGGCTTGCCTGTCCCTGCAGATGCACCACCACCGCGCCGAGCACTGGATCGTGGTCAGCGGCACCGCCGAGGTGACCTGTGACGAGAACGTGTTCCTGCTGACCGAGAACCAGTCGACCTACATTCCGATCGCTTCGGTTCACCGTTTGCGCAACCCGGGCAAGATTCCGTTGGAGATCATCGAAGTTCAATCGGGCAGCTACCTGGGCGAAGACGATATCGAGCGGTTTGAAGATATCTACGGGCGCTCGACGCCGGTCGAGCGTGGCGTGTCGGTGAAAACCATCGCGCAGTAACGTTCAGTAAAACAGAAGCCCCCGTCCAGCCTGCTGCGTTCCCTATCCGCAGCAGGCTGGGCGGGGGCTTTTTTTGTACTGAGTTTTTGTAGTGCCTTGCCTGGCCCCATCGCGAGCAAGCTCGCTCCCACAGGGTGTTGGGTTGATCACGGATTTTGTGCTCGGCTCGGTACACTGTGGGAGCGAGCTTGCTCGCGATGGGGCCAGTCGGCACACCACCGAATCGCCCATCGCCAACCCCACCTGCGCTTAGGTAGGATGACCCTCTCTATTCCCGAGATTTCACGTCATGTTCATCGGCGTCCTGCTGGTCATCACCTGGCTGATCCTGTTGCTGCGCTATCCGGCCAAGGCCTTGCCCGTATCCATGGCTGCCGCCGTGGGGCTGGGCATCGTCGCCACCTGGGTCATCTGGATGGACCACCACGAACTCAAGCAACTGCAACGCCTGGAGTTGCGCATCAGTTACGCACCGCAACAGTGTCCCGCCGACCGCCCATTGCAATTGACCCTGAACAACGGCAATGACGTGCCGCTCACTGAGTTGCGCTGGCGGGTCGCGGCTTATGCACCGGGCGATACGGTGAACCTGGCCGACAATCAATACACCGCCCCGCGTTATCGTGGCCCTGGTGAATTGCAGGCCGGTGGCAACTGGGAAGACTGTTTGCCGCTGCCGCCACTGCGCCCTGGCTACCGTCCGGAAACCCTGGAGTTTCGCGCCGAGCGATTGCAGGGTAGTTTTTCCGACTGATCCCTCCCCCCCTTTTTTGCACAAGGAATGCGCCATGCCCGTTGCGTTGATTACCGGTTGCTCCAGCGGCATTGGCCGCGCCCTTGCCGACGCATTCAAAGTCGCCGGCTATGAAGTCTGGGCCAGTGCGCGCAAGACCGAAGATGTTGCCATGCTGAGCGCTGCCGGTTTTACCGCCGTGCAACTTGACGTAAACGACGGTGTTGCCCTTGAGCAGTTGAGCGAGCGCATCAACCAGGAGCGCGGTGGTCTCGACGTGCTGATCAACAACGCAGGTTATGGCGCCATGGGACCGCTGCTCGATGGTGGCGTACCAGCCATGCAGCGCCAGTTCGAAACCAATGTGTTCGCCGTCGTCGGCGTCACTCGCGCAATGTTTCCCGTGCTGCGCCGGACCAAAGGATTGGTCGTGAATATCGGCAGCGTTTCGGGTGTGTTGGTCACGCCATTCGCCGGCGCCTACTGTGCCTCGAAAGCCGCCGTGCATGCCTTGAGCGATGCCTTGCGCATGGAACTGGCGCCGTTCGGTGTGCGGGTCATGGAAGTCCAGCCGGGAGCCATCGCTTCCAGTTTCGCCAGGAATGCCGGGCACGAAGCCGAGCAACTGATCAGCGAACAGTCGCCATGGTTTCCGCTGCGCGAAGGCATACGCGCCCGGGCCAAAGCCTCTCAGGACAACCCGACCCCGGCCAGTGAATTTGCCGTCGGTTTGCTCAAGGCTGTGCAGCAGGACAAGCCACCGCGACTGATTCGACTGGGCAATGGCAGCCGCGCGTTGCCGCTGCTGGCGGGTTTGTTGCCCAAGGGTTGGCTCGAGTCCGGGCTGATGAAGCGGTTCGGGCTGCGTGGGCAGCTCTGAGACCACGGTGCCCCTATCGCGAGCAAGCTCGCTCCCACAGGGATTGTGGGTATGAATGCCATCTATGCCACCCAGATGCCCCCCTGTGGGAGCGAGCTTGCTCGCGATGGCGCCGGAACAAACACCACAGAACTCAGGTATCAACATGCCCGACTACACCGAATACTTCGAAGAAGTGATCCAGGCCCACGTGGCCATCGAACAATGGCTGGCCGAAGAACGTGACGCGTGTGAACTCGAAAAACTGCTGACACGTTTTTCGCCGCAGTTCTCCATGGTCTCGCCGCTCGGCCGGGTGCTGGACTTTGACGCGCTGAACGAATTGTTCTCGCTGGCGGGCGGCAAGAAGCTCGGGTTCCGCATCGAGCTCAGTGAGTTGCGTGGTATTGCGTTGCATGATGGTGGCGCGACCGTGAGTTACCGCGAACAACAGACCGATGCCACCGGACTGCACTCGGATCGTCGCTCGACCGTGGTGTTCGAGCAGGTGGATGGCAAGATCCTTTGGCGGCATTTGCAGGAGACGTTTTGCTAATCAACTGTAGGAGCGAGCCTGCTCGCGATGGACGTCAACGATAACGCAGGCATTCAGAAAGCACGCGTCGCTCTCAGGTTTTTCGCGAGCAGGCTCGCTCCTACAGGGGAATGGGTTAAGCACCATCGCCTTGTTTCACCACCACCGTACAAGTGATCCCCGCCGCCAACAGCACACCCTCCGGCACTTCATCGATGTGAATCCGCACCGGTACTCGCTGCGCCAAACGCACCCAGTTAAACGTCGGGTTCACATCGGCAATCAGCTCTCGACTCTCCGGGTTGTCGCGGTCGTAGATGCCACGCGAGATGCTTTCCACGTGGCCCTTGAGCACTTCGCCGCTCATCAGTTGCATGTCGGCTTTATCACCCACGCGCACGTGGGGCAGCTTGGTTTCCTCGAAGAAGCCGTAGACCCAGAACGAGTTCATGTCGACCACGGCCATTTTCGCCTCGCCGATGCGCGCGTAGTCGCCGCGATGCACGTTGAGGTTGGTCACGTAGCCATCCACCGCCGCGCGCACCTCAGTGCGCTTGAGATTGAGCTCGGCGGCTTCCAGTTGCGCCTGGGCCTGCTGGTAATCGGCCAGGGCCGAGTCGGCGAGGTTACTGGCGTCGTCACGGTTTTCCCGGGAGATCACCAGGTTGTCCATATCGGCGCGACGATGGGCGTTGACCTTGCGCATCTCCCAGGTCGCCTTGCGCGATGCCACCAGACTCTGTGCCTGTTTCACTGCGAGACGGTAGTGCTCGGGGTCGATCTGCATCAGCAAATCGCCCTTCTTCACCAACTGGTTGTCGCGCACCGGCACGTCCACCACTTCGCCGGTGACGTCGGCGGCGACGTTGATGATGTCAGCGCGCACGCGGCCGTCGCGGGTCCATGGCGTGTTCATGTAGTGCTCCCACAAGGAGCGGCCGATCCACAGCGCGAGGGCCAGCACCAGCAAGGTCGCGAGCAGGCTGAAAAACTTTTTCATCGGGGCATTCTCAGTGATAGAGAGTCAACGGTAGACAGTCAGCGCCAACGCGCCGAACAGACAGGTAAACAGGCTCAGGCGCAGCAACGCCGGATGCCAGAAAAAACGGTACAGGTCGAACCCGGACAGGAACCGGTCCAGCGCCCAGGAAAGCGCCGCGGCGATGAAAAACATCAGGGTCATGGTCGGCATGTACACGCCGTGGAAGGCGATTTCACGAGGCATGTTCAAGTCCTTGGGGCTGGCTGTTTGCGAAGGCGGCGAGCGGTGATTGCGGATCGAGCAGAGAGGTGCGGATGAAGTGCAGGTAGCTCTTCACCCGGCGCAACGCCGAGGTATCGAAGTGCGGGGCGAAGGGTTCGTCGGTGGACTGCACACGGCTGATCGCGTGATCGACGGCAATCAGCGCGCGTTCGAGATTGCTGCTGTTCGGTTGCAGGAACAGCCGCACCAGCGCACGCCCCATCACCCGGATCGCCTGGCGCCACGGCTGGGATTCGGCATAGGCCGGATGCACCGGCAAAATCGCCTGTTCCTTGCGCAACTCGATGATCGCGTGGCCGACTTCCAGCACTACGAACATCCAGCGCAGCAAGTCCCGCTGCACTTGCGGTTGGCCCGCCGCGAAGCCGTAGGCCTGATGCACCAGATCGCGGGTGCGGCTTTCGAAACTCGACGCCAATCCCTTGAGCTTGCCGCTGATGGCGTACACCACCTGGCCGCGCAAATCCTGCTCCAGCCGACGCCACAGCCAGCGGCTGTTGGGCGGCAGAATGATCGCCCCGGCCGCTGCGCACACCAGCATGCCCAGCACCATGGCGATGTAGTCGTTGATGAAGGTGTAGGGGTTGTAGACCGTGAGGTTGTCCGGCACCGAACCGGTGCTGAAGAAGATCAGCAAACCCAGGCCGACGCCGACGTATTGCGGCCGCGAAGTCAGGAACGAGCCCAGCACGATCACCGGCGCGAGCATCACGCACAGCAACGGAAATCCGTCGATCCACGGGAAAATGAAAAACATCTCGACGAAGCCGATCAGCGCCCCGAGCAATGTCCCGCACGCCATCTGAAAGGCCATGCGTTTCGGGTTCGGGGTGGCGGCGGACAGGCCCACCGTCGCGGCGGCAATCAGGGTCATGGTCGCCCCGCTCGGCCAGGCGGTTGCCACCCAATAGCTGCCCAATACCGCCAGAATGAACGCTGCGCGAATTCCCGATGCTGCCGCTGCCATCCAGTTGGTTTGCGGGGTGAACGGCTCGTCCCAGCGCTCCCGTTCGTGACTGTGATCGGCCAGGGAGGCGTGGGTCTGTGCATAACCGTGCAAGTCGTCGACGAAACGATAGAGCAGCTCGTACGCCGTGTGGAAATCCAGTTGCTCGGCATCGCTCGGATCGCTCTGCTGGAACGTTGCCCGCAGACAACGCACCCGCGCCGGCAAACCTTCCTTGTAGGCGCTCAGCACCATGACCAGACGCGCCGCATCGGCGCTGGTCAGGGCACGACCGCTGAAGCCGTCGAGCAACTCGGCGAGGTCCTGCAGACCCGGCTTGATGGCCGCAACCACGGTGTCCGCCGCGCTGCTGCGCAAGCGTTCGAGCAACTGGTGCAAGGCATTGAAGCGCGTGGTGATGCCCATGAACTCACTGTTCAGGCGACTGAGCCGGCCATTGCGCCGACGCATGTGCGGGTCTTCAAAAACAGTCACGCTGCGCAAGCCTTCCAGGCCCACGGCTTCGGCGATGAAACGCACGTTGCCGGCCTCGAACGCCTCCCGCTGACTGCGTCCGCGCAAGCCATCGGTGACGAACAGGGCGAACACGCCAAAGCGCTGATACAAGGCATTACGCATCGCCGCGCTAGCCGATTGCGGCAGGATGGCGGCACTGATCAGGGTCGAACAGAGAATGCCCAACGAGATTTCCAGCACCCGCCAGACCGCCGCCATGAACGCCCCCTCCGGATGGGCCAGCGCGGGCAAGCCGACCATCGCCGCGGTGTATCCAGCGAGGACGAAACCGTAGGCGCGGAAGTTGCGGCAGCGGGCGGCGCCGGCCGTGCAGATACCGACCCAGATCGCCAACGAACCGAGGAATAGCTCAGTGTTCTGCGCAAACAGGGCGATCAGCGCGACCATCACCGCCGAACCGGCCAGGGTGCCGAGAAAACGATAGAAACTCTTGGCGAACACCTGGCCGCTTTGCGGCTGCATGACAATGAACACCGTGATCATCGCCGTACGCGGTTGCGGCAGCTCCAGGCGCATGGCCAGCCATAACGCCAGGAATGCCGCGAACAGTACCTTGAAAATGTAGACCCAAGTCACGCCATCGCTGCGTGCCCAGTCGAAGAAACCCCGGCGCCATTCCAGGGAGTACAGCCAGCGCAAGGGTGCGGGCAAGGGAGTCATGAAATCCTGCTCAATAAAAATAAGGTCAGACTCAGGACCTGTGGGTTCGTGTTCAACGCAAAAGGCTCGGGGTTTTCGGCACTTGAGTCTGTTCGGCGTTCGGCACGTCAATACCGGCACCGAGACCACCGCCCAACGCCGTCACCAGTTCGGCATGGGCACTGAGGCGCGCCGCCTGAACCTGCTGCTGCACTTGCTGCTGCTTGAACAACAAGGTCTGGGCATTGAGCACGTTGAGGTAGTCGGTCAGGCCACGCTGGTAGGCGATCATCGCGATGTCGTAGGTCTTCTGCGCAGTGGCCACCGACTCGGCGGCGAATGCCTGCTGCTTGTCCATGGACTCGCGGCGGATCAACTGGTCGGAGATGTTTTTCAGGGCGTTGACCAGGGTCTGGTTGTACTTGGCCACGGCGATGTCATAACCCGCCGAGGCTTCGCCCAACTCCGAGCGCAAGCGCCCGCCATCGAAGATCGGCAACGAAATCGCCGGCCCCACGCTGTAGTTGAGTTTCTTGCCGGTCAAGAACTCCAGGGCTCCACCGCCGGTGGCCATGTAGCCAAGGCTGCCGACCAGATCGACGTTCGGGTAGAAACCGGCATGGGCGACATCGATACCCCGCGCCTGCGCCGCCACTTGCCAACGACTGGCGACCACGTCCGGGCGTTGGCCGAGCAATTGCGCCGGCAGCGACGACGGCAGTTTCAGTGGCGCACCCAGTGACAGCGTCGGCCGCTGCAACTGCGCGCCCTCCCCCGGGCCCTTGCCGGCGAGGGCGGCGAGTTGGTTGCGGCTCAAGGCGATTTCTTCGTCGAGGGCGTCGATCTGACGATGGGTTTCCGGCAACGGTGTTTCAGCTTGGCTGACTTCGAAATGGGTGCCGATGCCACCGTCCAGACGCTTTTGCGCCAGTTCGAGAATCTGCTGTTGCTGCTTCAAGGTCGCTTCAACGATGTCCCGCTGGGCGTAGTGCAACGACAACTCGATGTAGACCCGGACGATGTTGTCCTGCAATTCGAGCTGGGCCTGACGAGCCTCGGCGACGGTCATGTGCGCCATGTCCACGGCGCGCTCGGTGGCATTGCTTTCGCGGCCCCAGAGGTCGAGGGCATAACTGAAACCCAGCGCGGCATTGTTGTCCCAGGTGGTGCTGTTGGCCAGCTCACCGGGGCCATAGAACTGGTCGGTAGGCCAGTTGTGACGCTTGAGGGTGGACTCGCCATTGATCTGCAGCGATTCGGCCGCTTCGGCCACGCCGGCCATGGACCTGGCCTGACGCACCCGGGCGGCGGCCATGGCCAGGCTCGGGCTGTCTTGCAGGGCGAGGTCGATCCAGCGATTCAGTTGCGGGTCGCCGTAGGCTTGCCACCATTGTGCGGTGGGCCAGTGGGCATCCTGCGCGGCGCTCTGGATCGCTTCGTCGGTAGCCAGTGAGTTGGCTTCCAGCGCCTTGCCCTGTGGGGCAATACCTCCGGTTCCGATGCAGCCGCTGATTGCCAGGGTTAAAGCCAAAACACTGAGCGGCTGAAGCGCTCTGCTGATGCGACGCGGCACTGCTGCGATTTCCTGAAATAGGGGGGAGGTACGAGATTTTCTGGAAACTGGAGTTCCGCTTTTGTGGGAGCGGGCTTGCTCGCGAAAGCGGTACATCAGTCGACATTGATGGTGAATGTCAGACCGTCTTCGCGAGCAAGCCCGCTCCCACAGGTTATGCGGTGGGTCGAGCCCCGGTTTGCCAAGTTGCGCAATTCTATGGGGCGGTCTGAATGGCGATAAGCTGGGATTCCTGTGAATCTTTGTTACCGTTAACGAGATAATCCTTAAGTCTGGGGTCTCAGACTCTGAAACTTCGTGTCACAATTTGCCATCGCACCCGAGAGCCCCCCATGGACACTTTGCAAAACATGCGCGCCTTCAGTTACGTGGCCGAAGCCGGCAGCTTCACCGCCGCCGCCGTGCAACTGGACACCACCACGGCCAACGTCTCGCGCGCGGTCTCCAACCTGGAAGCCCACCTGCAAACCCGCCTGCTCAACCGAACGACCCGCCGCATCGCCCTGACCGAAGCCGGCAAGCGCTACCTGTTGCGCTGCGAACAGATCCTGGCCTACGTCGAAGAAGCCGAAGCCGAGGCCAGCGACGCCCACGCACGCCCGGCCGGGCAACTGAAAGTGCACACCATGACCGGCATCGGCCAGCACTTCGTGATCGACGCCATCGCCCGCTACCGCAAGACCCACCCGGACGTGACCTTCGACCTGACCATGGCCAACCGCGTGCCGGACCTGCTCGACGAGGGTTACGACGTGTCCATCGTCCTCGCCAGCGAACTGCCGGATTCGGGTTTCGTCTCCCAGCGCCTGGGCATCACCTACAGCATCGTTTGCGCCTCGCCGGCCTACGTCAAAGCCAACGGCTGCGCACAAAAACCCAGCGACCTGCTCAACCACGCCTGCCTGCGCCTGGTCAGCCCGGTGATTCCGCTGGAGAAATGGGCCTTCGACGGCCCTGATGGCCAGGAAATGGTCACCATCAACAGCTCACCCTTCCTGGTGAACTCCGCCGACGCGATGAAAACCGCGATCATCAGCGGCATGGGCGTTGGGGTGCTGCCGCTGTACGCCGCGATAGAAGGCCTGCGCAACGGCACACTGGTGCGCGTGATGCCCAACTACCGCTCCCAGGAACTGAACCTGTATGCGATCTACCCGTCGCGCCAGTACCTGGATGCGAAGATCAAGACCTGGGTCGAGTATTTGCGTGGATCGTTGCCGGAATTGCTGGCGGCGCATCAGGCGGAATTGGCGGCGTATGAATTGAGCGGGAGTCTGGGTGGGGTTCGGGTGGCGAATTGATGGATGCCCAAACCCGGCTCACATCAGATTGATTCATTGTGGGAGCGAGCCTGCTCGCGATAGCGTTCTCACATTCAAATCTCTGTGAGCAGATACACCACTTTCGCGAGCAAGCTCGCTCCCACAGTTGGATTTGCATCAATCTGTCAGAAATTGGCCGGCTGTCAGGCTGCCTTCGCGAGCAAGCCCGCTCCCACATTTTGAATTATGCACGGTCAGGAAAATCAGGCCGGCCGGTAGGCCGCCTCGCTTTTGCTTTTGCGGTACACGCCCCCTCGAGAGGCTGAGCGCAGGTTCTGCGGAGTGGGCAACCCGGCATGGATGCCGGGTTAGCCGCCCCCGGCCATGGATGGCCGATGGCGGCGGGCCCACGGAGCAGGACCGGAGCGAGGGCACCCTGAGCCTAAGCGAAGGGCCGAACGTAAGGGGCAAGAGCCCTTGGTTACTTGGGGCTTTTCCAAGTGACCCGCCGTAAGGGCGGAACCGATAGCCGCCGTGACCGAAGAAACGGATATGCACACGGTCACCCACAACATGGTCGGCCCAGAGGCCGCCAAGACCAAACCAAACCGCAAACTGACAGCGCCGTCAGTTAGCCGTCACCCTCCTGACCAGCAAACAGGTTTATAAAGGAAACTACCTTACCCACCTACCGACCACCCAGCCCCGGCGCCCCACTCGCATGCGAATCCAGAAAAAATCCGCCCTGCTCGTCGCCCTTCTGATCGTCCTGGCAGCGCTGGGCCTGTGGTACGCCACCAAACCGGCCAAGGCCAAACTCGCCACCCCCACCGCCATCCCGGTGCGCGTGGTCGCCGTCGCCGAAAAAGACGTACCGCGCTACGTCAGCGGCATCGGTTCGGTACTGTCCCTGCACAGCGTCGTGGTCCGCCCGCAAATCGACGGCATCCTCACCAGATTGCTGGTCAAGGAAGGCCAACTGGTGAAAAAAGGCGACCTGCTGGCCACCATCGACGACCGGTCGATCCGCGCCAGCCTCGACCAGGCCCGGGCACAACTGGGCGAAAGCCAGGCGCAACTGCAAGTGGCGCTGGTCAACCTCAAGCGCTACAAGCTGTTGAGTGTCGACGACGGCGTGTCCAAGCAGACTTACGACCAGCAACAAGCCCTGGTCAACCAGCTCAAGGCCACCGCCCAAGGTAACCAGGCCTCGATTGACTCCGCCGAGGTACAGCTTTCCTACACACAAATTCGCTCCCCGGTTAGCGGTCGTGTCGGCATTCGTACCGTCGACGAAGGCAACTTCCTGCGCATGACCGACACCCAAGGCCTGTTCACCGTGACCCAGATCGACCCGATCGCTGTGGAATTCTCCCTGCCGCAGCAAATGCTGCCGACCCTGCAAGGCCTGATCAACGACCCACAGCACGCTCGGGTCAAGGCCTACATCGGGGCCGACACCGACGGCGAAACCGGCAACCTGCTCGGCGAAGGTCACCTGACCCTGATCGACAACCAGATCAACGCCAACACCGGCACCATCCGCGCCAAAGCCGAATTCGACAACGACGCACAGAAACTCTGGCCGGGCCTGCTGGTGACGGTAAAGATTCAGACAGCCCTGGATAAAGACGCGCTGGTGGTGCCGCCGACAGTCGTACAACGCGGCCTCGACCAGCACTTCGTGTACCGGGTCAATGGGGACAAGGTCGAAGCCGTGCAGGTGCAGATGGTCTATCAAGGCAGCGGCCAGGACATCATCAAGGGTGTGAAGCCGGGTGATGTACTGGTCAGCGATGGTCAGTCGCGGCTCAAGCCCGGCGCTACTGTGCAAGTGCTGACCGAGCCACCTCAGGTGGTGCGATCGGAGGCGGCGCAATGAAGGGCCATGGTTCGATTTCAGCCTGGTGCATCGACCACCCGGTGGCCACGGTCCTGCTGACGTTCGCCCTGGTGCTGCTGGGTGTCATCGCGTTTCCGCGCCTGCCGGTAGCGCCGTTGCCGGAGGCAGAATTCCCGACCATCCAGGTGGCCGCGCAACTGCCCGGCGCCAGCCCGGAAACCATGGCTTCCTCGGTGGCCACGCCCCTTGAAGTGCAATTCAGTGCCATTCCCGGCGTAACCCAGATGACCTCGAGCAGTGCACTGGGCTCGACCAACCTGACCCTGCAATTCACCCTCGACAAGAGCATCGACACCGCCGCCCAGGAAGTGCAGGCGGCGATCAACACCGCCGCGGGCAAACTGCCCAAGGACATGCCGAACCTGCCAACCTGGCGCAAGGTCAACCCGGCCGACAGCCCGGTGCTGATCCTCAGCGTCAACTCCTCGCTGATGCCTGGCCCGGAGCTCAGCGACCTGACGGAAACCCTGTTGTCCCGTCAGCTCAGTCAGGTCGACGGTGTAGGACAGGTCGTCATCACCGGTCAGCAGCGTCCAGCGATCCGTGTCCAGGTGTCCGCCGACAAACTCGCCGCCATCGGCCTGACCCTGGCGGACATTCGCCTGGCGATCCAGCAGACCAGCCTCAACCTGGCCAAAGGGGCGCTGTACGGCGAATCAAGCATTTCAACCCTGTCGACCAACGACCAGTTGTTCCACCCCGACGAATACAGCCAGTTGATCGTTTCCTACAAGGACGGTGCACCGGTTCACCTCAAGGATGTCGCGAAAGTCGTCAACGGTTCGGAAGATGCCTACGTTCAGGCCTGGGCGGGTTCGCAACCGGGCGTGAACCTTGTGATTTTCCGCCAGCCAGGCGCCAACATCGTCGAGACCGTGGATCGCATTCAGGCCGCGCTGCCGGCGCTGCAAGCGATGTTGCCCGCCTCGGTGCAGGTCAAGGTGTTGATCGACCGCACCCAGACCATCCGCGCTTCGCTGCACGAGGTGGAAATCACCTTGATGATCGCTGTAATGCTGGTGGTGGCGGTGATGGCGCTGTTCCTGCGCCAACTGTCGGCCACGCTGATCGTGTCGGCAGTGCTCGGTGTGTCGCTGATCGCCAGCTTTGCGCTGATGTACGTCATGGGCTTCAGCCTGAACAACCTCACGCTGGTGGCGATCGTGGTCGCCGTGGGCTTTGTGGTGGACGATGCGATCGTGGTGGTGGAGAACATTCACCGGCATCTGGAGGCCGGCGACGGCATGCGCGAGGCGGCGATCAAGGGCGCCGGCGAGATCGGTTTTACCGTGGTGTCGATTAGTTTCTCGCTGGTGGCGGCGTTCATTCCGCTGCTGTTCATGGGCGGTGTGGTCGGCCGGCTGTTCAAGGAGTTCGCCCTGACCGCCACCTCCACCATCATGATTTCGGTGGTGGTTTCGCTGACGTTGGCACCGACCCTCGCTGCGCTGTTCATGCGCGCGCCCGTGCATCATGCCCACGACAAACCGGGGTTCGGTGAGCGCCTGTTGGCGTGGTACGAAAAAGGCCTGCGCCACGCCCTCGCCCACCAGAAATTGATGATCGGCGTGTTCGGTTTGTCCCTGGGGTTGGCCGTCGCCGGGTACATCTTTATCCCTAAAGGTTTCTTCCCGATTCAGGACACTGGCTTCGTTCTCGGTACCACCGAAGCAGCTGCGGATATTTCCTACGGCGACATGGTGAAAAAACACCTGGTGATGGCCGAAATCGTCGCCGCTGATCCTGCGGTTCAAGCATTTTCCCACTCGGTCGGCGTCTCGGGCAGCAACCAGACCATCGCTAACGGTCGCTTCTGGATCGCCCTTAAAAAGCGCGGCGACCGTGATGTTTCGGCCAGCGAATTCATTGACCGGATTCGCCCGCAACTGATGAAAGTCCCGGGCATCGTCCTGTACCTGCGTGCAGGGCAAGACATCAACCTCAGCTCCGGCCCGAGCCGCGCCCAGTACCAATACGTGCTCAAGAGCAACGACGGTGCGACCCTCAGCACCTGGACCCAACGCTTGACGGAAAAACTGCGCAGCAACCCGGCGTTCCGCGATATTTCCAACGACCTGCAACTGGGCGGTAGCATCACCCACATCAGCATCGACCGTAGCGCCGCTGCACGTTTCGGCCTCACCGCCAGTGACGTCGACGAAGCCCTGTACGATGCTTTCGGCCAGCGTCAGGTCAATGAATTCCAGACCCAGATCAACCAGTACAACGTGATCCTGGAACTGGATACAAAGCAGCGCGGCAAGGCCGAAAGCCTCAACTACTTCTACCTGCGCTCGCCCCTGAGCGGGGAAATGGTGCCGCTGTCGGCCCTGGCCAGGTTCGATGCGCCGACTGTCGGCCCGCTGTCCATCGCCCATGACGGGATGTTCCCCGCCGCCAACCTGTCGTTCAACCTGGCCCCCGGCGTGGCACTGGGCGATGCGGTGATCATGCTCAACCAGGCCAAGGCCGACATTGGCATGCCGACCGCCATCAGCGGTAATTTCCAGGGCGCGGCCCAGGCGTTCCAGAGTTCGCTGGCCAGCCAGCCGTGGCTGATCCTGGCGGCGCTGTTGGCGGTGTACATCATTCTCGGCGTGCTCTACGAGAGCTTCGTGCACCCGCTGACGATCATTTCGACCTTGCCTTCGGCGGGCCTCGGCGCGGTGATCATGCTGTGGATCTGCGGCCAGGACTTTTCGATCATGGCGCTGATCGGGCTGGTGTTGCTGATCGGTATCGTGAAAAAGAACGGCATCCTGATGATCGACTTCGCCCTCGAAGCGCAGCGCAATGGCGGAATGTCGCCTGAGGAAGCGATTTTCAAGGCCTGCATCACACGGTTCCGGCCGATCATCATGACCACCCTCGCCGCCCTGCTCGGCGCTCTGCCGTTGATGCTCGGCTATGGCACCGGCGCCGAATTGCGCCAGCCCCTGGGGATCGCGGTGGTCGGCGGTTTGCTGGTCAGCCAGGCACTGACGCTGTTCACCACGCCGGTCATATACTTGTGGCTTGAGCGGCTATTCCATCGACCTAAACCTGCGCCAGAACCGGTGCTGGCGACCACAGACTGAGGCGGGGTCATGCGCGTTCTGATTATCGAAGACGAAGAAAAAACCGCGGACTATCTACATCGCGGCCTGACGGAACAGGGTTTCACCGTGGATCTGGCCCGCGATGGTGTGGAAGGTCTGCACCTGGCGCTGGAGAGCGACTACGCGGTGATCGTCCTCGACGTCATGCTGCCGGGCCTCGACGGCTTCGGTGTGTTGCGCGCCCTGCGTGCGCGCAAGCAAACCCCGGTGATCATGCTCACCGCCCGCGAGCGTGTGGAAGACCGCATCAAGGGCTTGCGTGAAGGCGCCGATGACTATCTGGGCAAACCGTTTTCCTTCCTTGAACTGGTGGCACGCCTGCAAGCGCTGACCCGGCGCAGCGGCGGTCATGAACCGGTGCAAGTGAGCATCGCCGACCTGTGGATAGATTTGATCAGCCGCAAGGCCACCCGCGCCGGTACACGCCTGGACCTGACCGCCAAGGAGTTCTCGCTGCTCAGTGTGCTGGCCCGGCGCCAGGGTGAAATCCTCTCGAAAACCGCCATTGCCGAGATGGTCTGGGACATCAATTTCGACAGCGATGCCAACGTCGTCGAAGTCGCGATCAAACGCCTGCGGGCCAAGCTCGACGGGCCGTTCGAAGAGAAACTGCTGCACACCATTCGTGGCATGGGTTATGTGCTGGAGAGCCGTGGTGTCCAGTAATTCCATCGCCCTGCGTCTGAGCGCAATGTTCACGCTGGTGGCGCTGCTGGTGTTCCTGCTGATCGGCTGGGCGCTGTACCAGCAGGTCGACAAGGGCCTGGGCCTGCTGCCAGAAGCCGAACTCGATGCGCGCTACAGCGTGCTCGAATCCACGGTCGGCCGTTACGGCACGCCTGAGCACTGGGTGAAGATCAACAACAAGCTCAACCTGCTGAGCGAAGAAGACAAGCGCATCAGTTTCTGGATCATCAGCGGCGATCCACACTACGAATACGGCAACCTGACCTCGCAGATCCGTGCCTTTGCCCAAGGCCCGCTGGGCACGCGCGACATGCATCTGCCGGAGCACCCGTATCCGCTGAAAGTGCTGGTCAGCGAGTTTCCGGCCAAGGACCAGCGCCCAGCGTTGCGCTTCATGATCGCCATCGACACCGAAACGTTTTTCCATACCCAGCATCACCTGCTGGTCGCACTGATCAGCCTGGCGATTGCCGGTGTTCTGCTGGCCTCGGCACTGGGTTATTGGGTGGCGCGGATCGGGCTCAAGCCGCTGATCAAACTGTCCCAGGAAGCCCAGCGCCTGGCCCCGCCGTTGCGCTCGGGGCGCTTGCGATTGTCACCGTTGCCGCCGGAACTCGATCAATTCGTCAGCTCGTTCAACTCGACCCTGGAACGGGTCGAGCAAGCCTACTCGCGCCTTGAGTCATTCAACGCCGATGTCGCCCACGAACTGCGCTCGCCACTGACCAACCTGATCGGCCAGACCCAGGTCGCATTGACCCGCGGGCGCTCCGCCGAGCACTACTTCGAAGTGCTGCAATCGAACCTCGAAGAGCTTGAGCGACTGCGTTCGATCATCAACGACATGCTGTTTCTCGCCAGCGCCGACCAGGGCAGCAAGGCGACCAAGCTCACCTCAACCTCGCTGGCCGATGAGGTGGCCACGACCCTGGAATATCTGGATTTCATTCTCGAAGACGCTCAGGTCCAGGTTGAGGTCAATGGTGACGCGCAGGTGCGCATCGAGATCGCCCATCTGCGCCGGGCGTTGATCAACTTGCTGAGTAATGCGGTGCAGCACACCGCGCCCGGGCAGGTGATTCAAGTGCGGATCGAAGCCCAGGAGCATCAAGTCAGCATCGGCGTCGCCAACCCGGGTTCGCCGATTGCCAACGAACATCTGCCGCGCCTGTTCGAACGCTTCTACCGGGTCGATGCGTCGCGCAGCAACAGCGGCCACAATCACGGTCTGGGGCTGGCCATCGTCAAGGCAATTGCGCTGATGCATGGCGGCGATGTGTTCGTGCGCAGTGATCATGGGATGAATACTTTCGGGATTCATCTTCCCGTCTGAAACCCTCCCACATTGGATTGGGTTGAACACATATAAGCGGCCAATCAACTATTGCCATAAGCGCAACAGTCCTTTCATGAATCCGCTCTTTTTCCCCTCGCCTCATATCCTTATCTTTGCCCGCACCAAACAGCACTTGCCAAGCAAGAAGGTTTTAAAAATGTCCAACAGTATGGGTATTGCCAGCGCTTTCGTTTTGTCCTCTTTGTTCCTGTCGCCATTGGCGATGGCGGAAGAATCGCAGACTTTCGTCGCGCATAACGCCGCACGCGCTGCAACGTTCGAAGAGCATCAGATCGAGATGACGGCCAAGGCTGCTCAAGACTCCCAAGCCCCGCAGGCATCCAGCATCCAGGCCCAGCCACTGGCCGAGAAAGACAGCTGACCCGCACCGATCACTCCCGTTTCCCTCGACACTTTTCATCGGCTCTTCCCTTTGAGAAGTTGTCTTCAAAGCCGCTGCTGTCAGCGGCTTTTTTTATAGTGGCGACTCGGCCTTCATTGCAATTTGCGCAACGAAAGTCACTGATGCCCACACCCAGGATCAATCGTTCGAGCAACGGGAACGATTCACTCGGCTGCTACGTTTATGCAACTACGCTTAGAGCGTCCCTTTAGCGAACGTCAGCCCTATGACCGCAAGCCGCACTGCACATTTTCAAGGCCCGACCGGGCGACCCGAGATCATGGTGATCTTCGGCAGTACCCTGACCGTCATCTCGATCCTGTGCATCGTCACTTTCCTGCTGATCCGCGAACACGCCTACGCCCAGCAGACCGCCACACGCAGCGCGACCACCATTGCGCAACTGATCGATACCGATGTCCTGCGTACGGTCGAGCTCTATGACTTGACCTTGCAGGGCCTGATCGCCGCCGCCCAACGGGACGACCTTAAACAGGTTGCACCGCAGATCCGTCATCTGGTGCTGTTCGACCGCTCCACCACTGCGCGCTACAAGGGCGACATCCTGCTGCTGGACAAGCACGGCGACGTGCTGGCCGACTCATCATTGATCGAGCCGAAACCGGGCAACTTCGCTGACCGCGATTATTTCCTGGCCCATGTCTCCAATCGCGACACCGGCATGTTTATCAGCCGACCGTTCAAGCCACGCTGCGACTGCGATGACAGCGACGAATGGCGCATCAGTTTCAGCCGGCGCATTTCTTCGCCCACGGGTGAGTTTCTGGGGGTCGCGGTGGCGTCGATGCGCATGAGCTACTTCGACCAACTGTTCAACAGCCTCGACATCGGCAACGGCAGTACGCTGGGCATCATTAACGATGACGGGATCCTCCTGGCGCAGAAACCGTACCGGGAGCAAAACGCCATCGGCAAAAGCTTCTCCAGCCGTCCCAACGTCGCACGCATGCTGCGCGAGCGCAGTGGTACCTTTGAAAGCGTGTCGAGTGTCGATCATCAACGGCGCCTGTACACCTTTACCCGGGTCGGCAATCTGCCGCTGACCGTCATCGTGGCCCTTTCCATCGACGAAGTGTTCGCCACCTGGAACCGCACGGCCTATGTGATCAGCGGTGCAACAGGGGTCTTGTGCATCGGCCTGTTGTGGCTGACCTGGCTGCTCTGCCGCGAGCTGCGACGGCGCCAAAGTGCCGAGCAGGAATTGGCGCAACTGGCGGCCACCGATGCCTTGACCGGCGTGGCCAACCGTCGATCCCTTGATCAGACCCTGCGCCATGAATGGTTTCGTGCGCAGCGCAGTGGCAGGCCGTTGTCGTTGCTGATGATCGATGCCGATCACTTCAAGGCCTTCAATGACCGGCACGGGCATCAGGCCGGCGACGAAGCCTTGCGGGCGTTGGCCGGGGTCCTGCGCGCCAATGTCCATCGCCCGACGGATCTGGTGGCTCGCTATGGCGGCGAGGAGTTTTCGGTGATCCTGGCCGAAACTGACAGTGAAGGCGCGAAGCAGATCGCCGAGCACATCCGCGAGGCGGTGCAGAAACTGCCACTGGTGGACGTCGGTGGACCGCCGATGAGTGTGAGTATCGGTATTGCCACCTGGACGGCGGCCAGCGATATCAACCTGGAGCAATTGCTGTTCAGTGCCGACAAGGCGCTGTATCAGGCCAAGGAAGGGGGGCGTAACCGGGTGGTTTGTGTCGAATAGGATTTTCATTGGATGGGAGAACGCCATCGCGAGCAAGCTCGCTCCCACAGGGGAATGCAATCAACTGTGGGAGCGAGCTTGCTCGCGATGAGGCCAGCCCAGGCACTACAAACTTCGGACATAAAAAAAGGCCACCCGAAGGTAGCCTTTAAAAACTAGAGAGGTTTTTTGCTTACACGGCCGCAACCGGGCGCATGTAAGAGATCGGTGCAGTGCTGGCGTCTTCGAACGTCACGACTTCCCAGGCATCTGTCTGCTCAATCAACTTGCGCAGCAGCTGGTTGTTCAGTGCGTGGCCGGACTTGAAGCCCTTGAACTCACCAATCAGGCTATTGCCCAGCAGGTAGAGGTCACCAATTGCATCGAGAATCTTGTGCTTCACGAATTCGTCTTCATAGCGAAGGCCGTCTTCGTTCAGTACGCCATCGGCGTCGACCACAATAGCGTTTTCAACGCTGCCGCCGAGTGCGAGGTTGTGCTTGCGCAGGTACTCGATATCACTCATGAAACCGAAAGTACGGGCGCGGCTGACTTCTTTTACGAACGAAGTGCTGGAAAAATCCACGCTTGCACTTTGGGTGCGGTCCCGGAAAACCGGGTGATCGAAATCGATCTCGAAGCTCACCTTGAACCCTTCGAAAGGGACGAAAGTGGCGCGCTTGTCGCCGTCTTCCACTGTCACTTCACGCAGGATGCGGATGAATTTCTTGGCGGCGTCCTGTTCTTCCAGGCCTGCCGATTGAATCAGGAATACGAAGGGTCCAGCGCTACCATCCATGATCGGGACTTCGGACGCGGAGAGCTCGACGTAGGCGTTATCGATGCCCAGGCCAGCCATGGCCGAGAGCAAGTGCTCTACCGTGTCCACTTTGACGTCGCCATTTATCAGCGTGGTCGACATAGTGGTTTCACCGACGTTTTCCGCGCGGGCAGGAATTTGCACCACAGGGTCGAGGTCAGCGCGACAAAACACAATGCCAGTGTCGACAGGCGCAGGCTTGAGGGTCAGGTAGACCTTCTCCCCGGAGTGCAGGCCTACACCTGTGGCACGGATAATATTTTTCAGTGTGCGTTGTTTAATCATGGCTTGGGCCGCTTCAGCGCAAATTGCGAACTGGTATCAACAAAGGCTGGCGATGATAGCAGACCACGCCTTTGCTGAACACCAATCACCTTCATAGCCCTGATACATTCCATCAATCGGCCTGACGACGCAGGAAAGCCGGGATGTCCAGGTAGTCCAGATCATCTTGCGGATTCATCTTCGCGGCAGTCGCAGCCCCGGCCTGAGCCTGGTTGCGCATGACGGTCGGACGGTCCAGGTCACGGTAGTTCACCGCTGGAGCTTCCTGACGAACAGGGGCCTGTTGTTGTGGCTGTGCAGCCATCGAAGTGTGAACGGTGTTGTCGATGACCTTCACAGGCTTCTCGATTTTAGCGCCCAGACCTGTGGCAACGACAGTCACGTGCAGCTCGTCGCGCATGTCCGGATCGATAACGGTACCGACCTTGACCATCGCGTGCTCGGAGGCGAATGCCTCGATGATGCTACCCACGTCGGAGTATTCACCCAGGGACAGATCCGGACCGGCGGTAATGTTCACCAGGATGCCGCGAGCGCCTTGCAGGTTCACGTCTTCGAGCAGCGGGTTGCGAATGGCCGCTTCGGTGGCTTCACGTGCACGGTTCGGACCGCTGGCGCAGCCAGTGCCCATCATTGCCATGCCCATTTCGCTCATCACGGTACGCACGTCGGCGAAGTCGACGTTGATCATGCCCGGACGCTTGATGATGTCGGAGATACCGCGGACGGCACCGGCCAGTACATCGTCTGCCTTGGCGAAAGCCGACAGCAGGCTGGCGTCTTTACCGAGGATGGTCAGCAGCTTCTCGTTGGGAATGGTGATCAACGAGTCGACGCTTTCGGAGAGCATGCGGATGCCTTCGTCGGCGATCTGCATACGCTTGCGGCCTTCGAACGGGAACGGACGGGTCACGACCGCAACGGTCAGGATGCCCATTTCCTTGGCCACTTCGGCGATGATCGGCGCAGCACCGGTACCGGTACCGCCGCCCATGCCAGTGGTGATGAACACCATGTTGGTGCCGGCCAGCACTTCGGCAATGCGCTCACGGTCTTCCAGAGCGGCTTGACGGCCGACTTCAGGGTTGGCGCCAGCGCCCAGGCCCTTGGTCACGCCGGTGCCCAGTTGCAGGATGGTCCGCGCGCCGATGTTTTTCAGCGCTTGAGCATCGGTGTTGGCGCAGATGAATTCGACGCCTTCGATGTTGCTCTTGACCATATGGTTGACAGCGTTGCCGCCGCCACCGCCGACACCGATAACTTTGATTACCGGGCTTGCGGGGATGTTGTCTACGAGTTCGAACATTTTCCCTCTCCTTTACATTCTCTAGTTTTTTCGCCTACTGCGTGCTTCGGTGTAACGGTATTGCGGTAAATCTTCAGAAATTGCCCTGGACCCACTTCTTCAGGCGGTCCAGCAGCGGAGCCTGTGGCTCTTCGTTGCTGTAGCTGTCGCGACTGCCGATGCCCGAGAACGAGATGCCGTCGGACTGCTTCTGCAGGCCGTACATCAACAGGCCGACGCCGGTGGAATAGATCGGGTTGCGTACCACGTCATCCAGACCTTTCACGCCGTGAGGCACGCCCAGGCGCACCGGCATGTGGAAGATTTCCTCGGCCAGTTCGGTAGCGCCTTCCATCTTCGACGTACCGCCGGTCAGCACGATGCCGGCCGGGATCAGGTCTTCGTAGCCGCTGCGGCGCAGTTCGGCCTGGATCAGCGTGAACAGCTCGTCGTAGCGCGGCTCGACTACTTCGGCCAAGGCCTGGCGGGACAGCTCACGCGGTGGACGGTCGCCAACGCTTGGTACCTTGATGGTTTCACCGGCACCGGCCAGTTTGGCCAGGGCACAGGCGTAGCGGATCTTGATTTCTTCGGCGTACTGGGTCGGAGTGCGCAACGCCATGGCGATGTCGTTGGTCACCTGGTCACCGGCAATCGGGATCACCGCGGTGTGACGGATCGCGCCTTCGGTGAAGATCGCGATGTCGGTAGTACCGCCACCGATGTCCACCAGGCACACGCCCAGCTCTTTCTCGTCATCGGTCAGTACCGAGTACGCGGAAGCCAGTTGCTCGAGAATGATGTCGTCGATTTCCAGACCGCAGCGGCGCACGCATTTTTCAATGTTCTGCGCAGCGTTGACGGCGCAGGTGACCACGTGGACCTTGGCTTCCAGACGTACGCCGGACATGCCCAGCGGTTCGCGGACGCCTTCCTGGTTATCGATTACGTAATCCTGCGGCAGGGTGTGCAGCACGCGCTGGTCAGCCGGGATCGCCACGGCCTGGGCAGCGTCGAGCACACGCTCAAGGTCCGCCGAGCTGACTTCGCGATCACGAATCGCCACGATGCCGTGGGAGTTCAGGCTGCGGATGTGATTACCGGCCACGCCGACGAACGCCGAGTGAATGCGGCAACCAGCCATCAGCTGCGCTTCTTCGATGGCGCGCTGGATCGATTGCACGGTGGACTCGATGTTCACCACCACGCCTTTTTTCAGGCCACGGGACGGATGGGTGCCGATCCCGACGATTTCCAGCGTGCCGTCGTCCGCGACCTCGCCCACCAGCGCCACCACCTTGGAGGTGCCGATATCGAGACCGACGATCATTTTGCCGCTTTGCACGTTTGCCATGGGTCCTGCCTCTTCTTAATTCTTCGCGACAGCGGGTTGGGCTGCCGTGGGCGCTACAGGTTCCCGCCAGCCAACAGCGAGGCCGTTGGCGTAGCGCAGATCGATGCGCGCAATGTTCGTAATCTGTTCTTTGAGCGTCTTGTCATAGATGGCGATGAAACGGCGCATCTTTTCCACCTGGTTGCCGCGTCCCAGCAGCAGTTCGATCCCGGGACCCGCACTGCCGGGGCCGGTGGTCAGGAACCAGCTGCCGCGATCACGCAGTTCGAGGCGTGCAATCGAGAAGCCCAGCGGCCTGAGCATCTGGCTCAGTACCTGGTATTGCTGCATCACTTGCTGCTGAGCCCGCTGTGGGCCGAACAGCTGTGGCAGGTGTTCATAGTTCGCCAGCTCGCGCGGGGTGAAGGCCTGGCCCTGGTTGTTCAACAGCGACTCGTCGCCCCAACGGGCCACCGGCAGTTGTTCTTCCAGGCGGATCACCACTTGATCCGGCCACACCCTGCGCACCTCGGCGTGGGCAATCCATGGCATCTGTTCCAGCTCGGTGCGCATGCTCGCCAGGTCGATGGTGAAGAAGCTCGACGCCACGTAAGGGGCGATCCGCTGCTGCACCGCTTGCTGGCTGATGTAACTCAGGTCGCCCTGCACGTTGATCTTGGTGATCGGCCTGTCGGCATACGGCAACAACCGTGTCGCGCCTTCGTAAGTACCGAACCCCAAAGCCACCAGCAGTACCGGCCAGAACAACGCTTTGAGAAAACCGAAGTTGGCTTTCGGCAGGCGCGCGGACATCGGCTCTTTGGCCACCATTCGGCTGGCACCCCGCGGTACCGGCTTGCGGCCGGTCGGTGCGGTGGGCTGATGTCTGAGCTGAGCGCCTTGCATGGCCTTAACCTCTCGTCGACTCTTGGTTACCGGCAGTCTTGCCGGCAACGCTCTCGGCCAGAATGGCCAGAACCAGTTGCTGGAAATCCAGACCGGCGGCACGGGCCGCCATCGGCACCAGGCTGTGATCGGTCATGCCCGGTGCGGTGTTGACTTCCAGGAACCAGAACTGCCCTTCGGCGTCCTGCATCACGTCTGCCCTGCCCCAACCGGCGATACCCAGCGCTTCACAGGCTTTCGCCGTGAGGTCCATGAGTTCCTTTTCCTTGGCGCTGTCCAGACCGCACGGAATGCGGTACTGGGTATCGTTGGCGATGTACTTGGCGTCGTAGTCGTAGAAGCTGTGCGTGGTACCCAGGGCAATCGGTGGCAACACCTGGTCACGCAGGGTGGCGATGGTGAACTCCGGACCGTGAATCCATTGCTCGACCAACACTTGCGAATCGTAGGTACTGGCCGCTTTCCATGCGTCGATCAATTCGGACGCGGAACTCACTTTGGCCATACCGATACTTGAACCTTCATGGGCCGGTTTGACGATCAAAGGGAAGCCCAGTTCCGTCGCCGCCGAAATACAATCGGCCTCGCTGCTCAGTACCGCGTGACGTGGGGTTGGAATGCCCAGGCTGTGCCAGACCTGCTTGGTGCGCAGTTTGTCCATGGCCAGGGCCGAAGCCAGGATGCCGCTGCCGGTGTACGGAATGCCCAGGCATTCGAGCAAGCCCTGCATGCTGCCGTCTTCACCACCACGGCCGTGGAGGATGATGAAGGCGCGGTCGATTTTTTCGTTGAGCAGACGCTGCAGCAGGTCATCGCCCACGTCGAGGCCGAACGCGTCCACACCGGCGCTTTGCAGTGCGTCCAGAACGGCGTTACCCGACTTCAGGGAGACCTCACGCTCGGCGCTCTTGCCGCCGAACAGCACGGCGACGCGGCCGAAGTCTTTCGGCGCGATCGTGGAGACCAGGTTGGCGTAGGCAACAGTCATTTCAACTTCCCCTTCTCCGGCGCGGCAACGGCACCGGCGAACAACTCACTTTTCAACAGTTTTGGTGCAAGACCGCCGATATCACCGGCGCCCTGGCACAGCAGGATGTCGCCGGCGCGCAGCAGCGGCTTGACCACTGGCGCGAGGTCGACGCCACGCTCGATGTAGATCGGGTCGAGCTGGCCACGCTGACGGATGCTGTTGCACAGCTTGCGGCTGTCGGCGCCCGGAATCGGCTCTTCGCCGGCCGGATAGACTTCCATCAGCAGCAGTACGTTGGCGTCGGCCAGCACATTGACGAAATCGTCGTACAGGTCACGGGTGCGGCTGTAACGGTGCGGCTGGTAGACCATCACCAGGCGGCGCTCCGGCCAGCCACCGCGTACGGCCTTGATCACGGCCGCGACTTCCGTCGGGTGGTGACCGTAGTCATCGACCAGCATCACATTGCCGCCGTCCACCGGCAGTTCGCCGTAGACCTGGAAGCGTCGGCCGACCCCCTGGAACCCGGACAGGCCCTGGACGATGGCTTCATCGCTGACGCCTTCGTCGGTGGCGATGCAGATGGTCGCAAGGGCATTCAATACGTTGTGGTTGCCCGGCATGTTCACCGAAACATCAAGTGGCTCGCGGTCGGGACGCAGTACGGTGAAGAAGGTCTGCATGCCTTGCTGGCGCACGTTGATGGCGCGCACGTCGCAGTCTTCGCCGAAGCCGTAAGTAACGGTCGGACGCTTGACCTGCGGGAGGATTTCACGCACCACCGGATCGTCCAGGCACACCACGGCCAGGCCATAGAACGGCAGGTTGTGGAGGAATTCGACGAAGGTTTTCTTCAGCTTGTTGAAGTCACCGTCGTAGGTCGCCATGTGATCGGCGTCGATGTTGGTGACCACAGCCACCAGCGGCTGCAAGTGCAGGAAGCTGGCGTCGCTTTCGTCGGCTTCGGCGATCAGGTAGCGGCTGGTGCCAAGCTGGGCATTGGTGCCCGCGGCATTCAGGCGACCACCGATCACGAATGTCGGGTCCAGGCCACCGGCGGCGAACACCGAAGCGATCAGGCTGGTGGTCGTGGTTTTGCCGTGGGTACCGGCAACGGCGATACCGTGGCGATAACGCATCAGCTCAGCCAGCATCTCTGCACGTGGCACCACCGGGATACGGCGTTCCAGCGCGGTAGCGACTTCCGGGTTGGACGTGTTCACGGCGCTCGACACCACCAGCACGTCGGCGGCCGCGGCGTTCTCGGCGCGATGGCCGATGAAGATCTGCGCGCCGAAGGACTCCAGGCGTTCAGTCACCGGCGAAGCCTTCAGGTCAGAGCCGGACACGGCATAACCCAGGTTCAGCAGCACTTCGGCAATCCCGCACATGCCCACACCGCCGATACCGACGAAGTGGATGCGACGGATACGGCGCATTTCCGGTTGCGGCATGGCTTTCTGACTCTCAACCATGGGCCACCTCCAGGCAGCTATCGACCACGTTACGGGTGGCATCGGGTTTGGCCAGGCGGCGTGCCGCGGTAGCCATTTCGTTGAGTCGTTGTGGTTGCATCAGGACCTCTGTCAGGCGAGCGGCAAGATCCGCTGCGCCAGTCGTTCTTTGTGGCATCAGGAAGGCTGCGCCTTCACGGGCCAAATATTCGGCGTTGCGGGTCTGGTGATCATCGATGGCGTGAGGCAAAGGCACCAGCATCGAGGGCAGACCGGCGGCGGCCAGTTCACTGATGGTCAGCGCGCCGGCGCGACATACCACCAGGTCGGCCCAGCTGTAGGCTTGGGCCATGTCTTTGATGAAGGGCTGCACCTGCGCCTCGACGCCAGCCGCGCGATAACGCTCTGCAGTCACTTCATCGTGGTTTTTGCCGGCCTGATGGAACACTTCCGGACGCAAATCGGCAGCGACTTGCGACAGGGCTTCAGGCAGCAACTTGTTCAACGGTTCTGCGCCCAGACTTCCGCCCAGGATCAGCAAACGCGCCTTGCGACCGGCCAGGGCAGGTCGCGATGTCTCGAGGAACAGCTCGGTGCGCACCGGATTACCGGTGGTTCGGCGGCTGTCCGACAGGGTAAAGGTGTCGGGGAACGCTTCACAGACTCGGGCGGCCAACGGCACCAGCAACCGATTGGCGGTACCGGCAACGGCGTTCTGTTCGTGAACGATCACCGGTACACCGGCCAGTTTGGCCGCGACGCCGCCAGGACCGGTCACAAACCCACCAAAGCCAACGACGCAGACCGGCTGCAGACGGCGAATGATCGCCCGCGCCTGCCAGACCGACTTGAACAACATGAACGGTGCCTTTAGCAGGGACAATTTGCCCTTGCCGCGCAGACCGCTGGCATTGATCCGATGCAGTTCGATACCGGCCGCCGGCACCAGTTCGTTCTCGATCCCACGCGGGGTGCCGAGCCAGTGCACGGTGTAGCCGCGCGCCTGGAATTCGCGGGCACAGGCCAGCGCCGGGAACACGTGGCCACCGGTACCGCCAGCCATGATCATGACGTTAGCGCCCATGGTTCGGCTCCTCGGCGAAGTCGCTCTCATGGAACTCCATCTCTTCGCTGCCCAAGTGGGTTCGACTTTCCCACTCGATGCGCAGCAACAAGCCGAGACAGGCGCAGCAAATCACCAACGAACTACCGCCATAACTGAGGAACGGCAGGGTCAGCCCCTTGGTCGGCAGCAGGCCGACATTCACGCCGATGTTGATCAGGAACTGGCCGATCCACAGGAACGACAGACCGTATGCCACATAAGCTGCGAAAAACTGCTTGGCCTTTTCAGCCCACAAACCGATGTACATGCCACGAATACACACGAAGACAAACAGTGCCACGGTGCACAACGAACCCACCGCACCCAGCTCTTCGGCCAGGACCGAGAACACGAAGTCAGTGTGGGCTTCCGGCAGGTAGAACTGTTTCTGCACGCTGTTGCCCAGGCCCACGCCCAGCCATTCGCCGCGACCGAAGGCGATCAATGCCTGGGACAACTGATAGCCAGCACCGAACTGGTCGGCCCATGGGTCGGCAAAGTTGGTCAGACGCGCCATTCGATACGGCTGCATTTGAATCAACAGCACCACTGCGCCGACGGCCAGGACCACCATCAGGGAAAAGCGGAACAACCCGACGCCGCCAAGGAACAGCATCGCCGCCGCGGCCCCCATCATCACGACGGTGGCACCGAAGTCCGGCTCCATCAGCAGCAGGCCCGCCATCGGCAGCAGCACGATGAACGGCTTGAAGAAGCCCATCCAGCTTTCACGCACTTCTTTCTGGCGACGCACCAGATAACCGGCGAGGTAGATCACCACGAACACCTTGGCGATCTCGGATGGCTGGACGTTGAAGAAACTGAATCCGATCCAGCGCATCGAACCGTTCACTTCACGGCCGATCCCCGGGATGATCACCATCACCAGCAGGCCGAACGCCCCCAGCAGCATCAGCCAGCCCAGGCGTTGCCAGGTGGCAATCGGGATCATCATGGTGACGATGCAGGCACCCAGGCCCAGCACCACGTAAATAAGGTGGCGAATCATGTAATACAGGGCGCTGCCCGACTGCACGGCCGCCACTTCGGTCGATGCCGAGGCGATCATGATCAGCCCCAGGCCGAGCAGCGTCAGGCAGCCGGCGAGCATCGGGAAGTCGAGGTCGATACCGCGCCCGGTGATGAGCGGCGATGGATACGGCTTGATGATGCCTTTGAGGCTCATGCCAGATCCTCCACGGCTTGGACGAACTGGTGACCACGGTCTTCGTAGTTCTTGAACATGTCGAAACTGGCGCAGGCAGGCGACAGCAGAACCACGTCGCCCGGCTGGGCTGCAGCGCGGCATTGCTCGACGGCTTCGACCAGGGAGCCGGCGCGGATCAGCGGCACGGCATCGCCGATGGCTTCACCGATCTTGTCGGAGTCACGCCCCATCAGGACCACGGCGCGGCAGTTGGCCGCCACCGGATCGCGCAGGTCCTTGAACTCGGCACCCTTGCCGTCGCCACCGGCGATCAGCACGATCTTGCCGTCGATGTCCGCGCCGAGGCCTTCGATGGCCGCCAGTGCGGCACCGACGTTAGTGGCCTTGGAATCGTTGTAGTAACCCACGCCGTCGAGGTCGCGGACCCATTGGCAGCGATGCTCGAGACCGGCGAAGGTGCGTAGGCTCGACAGCATGGCATCAAACGGCAGGCCGACCGCATGGCCCAGGGCCAGGGCCGCCAGGGCGTTGGACTGGTTGTGGGCGCCGCGAATCTTCAATTCGCGCACTGGCATCAGGTTCTGGAATTCGAAGCCCAGGTATTTCTCGCCGTCTTCTTCACGAATACCGAAAGCCTTGAAATCGGGTTTGCTCAGGCCGAAGGTCCAGCATGGCTGCCCTTCGCCCATCAGCGGACGACTCAAAGCGTCCTGGCGATTGACCACAAACTGCCTGGCGCCACGGAAGATCCGGTGCTTGGCCAGGTGGTAGGCCGGCAGACCGCTGTAACGGTCCATGTGGTCTTCGCTGATGTTGAGCACGGTCGCCACTTCGGCGTTGAGTTGGTCGGTGGTTTCCAGCTGGAAACTCGACAGCTCCATCACGTACAACTCGATATCGTCGCTGAGCAGGTCCAGCGCCGGGGTGCCGAGGTTGCCGCCGACGGCAACTCGCTTGCCAGCCGCAGCCGCCATTTCGCCGACCAGCGTGGTCACGGTGCTTTTTGCATTGGAGCCGCTGATGGCCACGATCGGCGCCTTCGCGTTACGCGCGAACAGCTCTATGTCGCCGGACAATTTCACGCCACGGGCGGCGGCGGCCTGCAGGGCCGGGGTCGCCAGCGCCAGGCCGGGGCTCACGTAGAGCTCGTCGGCGCGGCACAGGAACTCGACATCCAACTCGCCACAACGCACTTCCACGTGCGGATAGTCACGCTTGAGCGCGGCCAGTTCCGGTGGATTTTCCCGCGTATCGGCCACGGCAAACGCCACGCCCCGGTTCGCCAGGAAGCGAACCAGGGACATGCCGCTCTTGCCGAGGCCGACAACGATGCGGAAGTGGTCAGAAGCGATCAGAGACACTTGTTTCTACCTCAGCTTCAGGGTGGCAAGGCCGATCAGCACGAGAATCACGGTGATGATCCAGAAACGGACGATCACGCGCGGCTCGGGCCAGCCCTTGAGTTCAAAGTGGTGGTGAATGGGCGCCATGCGGAATACGCGGCGACCGGTCAGTTTAAAAGAGGCGACCTGAATGACGACTGACAGGGTTTCCATCACGAACACGCCGCCCATGATGAACAGGACGATTTCCTGACGGACGATCACCGCGATGGTGCCCAGGGCCGCGCCCAGCGCCAGTGCGCCGACGTCACCCATGAAGACTTGTGCCGGATAGGTGTTGAACCACAGGAAGCCCAGGCCGGCTCCGATCAACGCGCCACAGAACACAATCAACTCGCCTGCGCCCGGTACGTAAGGAATCAGCAGGTATTCGGCGAACTTCACGTTACCCGACAGGTAGCAGAAAATGCCCAGGCCACCACCAACCATCACGGTCGGCATGATCGCCAGGCCGTCGAGGCCGTCGGTCAGGTTGACCGCGTTGCTCGAACCGACAATTACGAAATAGGTCAGCACGATGAAGCCGGCGCCCAGCGGAATGCTGTAGTCCTTGAGCATCGGCAGGATCAGCGTGGTTTCCACCGGCGTGGCGGCAGTCATATAAAGGAAGATCGCCGCGCCCAGACCGAATACCGATTGCCAGAAATATTTCCAGCGGCTCGGCAAGCCACGGGAGTTCTTCTCGATGACCTTGCGGTAGTCGTCGACCCAGCCGATGGCGCCGAACAGCAAGGTCACCAGCAGAACGACCCAGACGTAACGGTTGCTCAGGTCAGCCCACAGCAGGGTGCTGACACCGATGGACGACAGAATCAGCGCGCCGCCCATGGTCGGTGTACCCGACTTGGACAGGTGCGACTGTGGGCCGTCGTTGCGAACGGATTGACCGATCTGACGGTTCTGCAACGTGCGGATCATCCATGGGCCATAGCACAGCGACAGGACCAGCGCGGTCAGTACACCGAGAATCCCGCGCAGGGTCAGGTACTGGAAGACCGCGAAGCCTTTGTAGAACTGTTGCAGATACTCCGCTAGCAGCAGCAGCATTAATGTTTCTCCAGACTGGACCCGCACAAGGCGGCGACGACGTTTTCCATCGCAGCGCTGCGCGACCCCTTGATCAAAATGGTGGTGTTTGTGTCTTGCTCGGCACCCAGGGCCTTGATCAGTTCAGCCTGCGTGCTGAAATGAAAAGCCTGTGGACCGAATGCGTTCACGGCGTGAGCCATCATTGGCCCGACGGCGTACAGCGCAGAAACCTTGCCACGGGCGTACGCGCCCACGTCGCGGTGCCCCTGCTCCGCCCATTCGCCCAACTCGCCGATATCCCCGAGCACCAGGACGGTGCGACCGGAAAAGCCGGCCAGTATATCAACGGCAGCGCACATGGAGGTGGGGTTGGCGTTGTAAGTGTCATCGATCACGCGCATGCCGTTGCTGGCCAGTTGCGCGACGGTGCGCCCCTTGACCGGTTGCATCGCGCCAAGGCCGGTGGCGATACCGAACAGCGACACACCCAGGGCATGGGCGGCTGCGGCTGCGGCCATGGCATTGGCGACGTTATGGGTGCCGAGCAGGTTCAATTGAACGCGCTCCACGCCTTCAGGGCTGTGCAGGTTGAACGCCGGGCAGCCGCGGGCATCGGTAGTCAGGTCACTGGCGTAGAAATCGGCGCTGGCGTTGCTCAACGCAAACGTCAGCACTTTGCGGTCACCGGCGCGTGCCTTCCAGATACCGAATGCCTTGTCGTCAAGATTGAGAACGGCGACGCCATCGGCATCCAGCCCTTCGATGATCTCGCCCTTGGCTTCGACGATTTTGTCCGGGCCGCCGAACTCGCCGACGTGGGCGGTCCCGGCATTGTTGAGAATGGCCACGTGCGGCCGGGTCAGGCCGACGGTGTAGGCAATTTCACCCAGGCGCGAGGCACCCAGTTCGATCACGGCAGCGGTGTGTTCCGGTGCCAGTTCGAGCAAGGTCAGCGGCACGCCGAGGTCGTTGTTCAGGTTGCCACGGGTCGCCAGCACCGGACCACGGGTGCGCAGAATGCTCGCAAGCATCTCCTTGACCGTGGTCTTGCCGCTGGAACCGGTGACGGCCGCGACCGGATGGGTGTAGGCGGCGCGATTGAGCGCGCCCAACTGACCGAGGGCCTGGCGAGTGTCGCTGACCAGTAACTGCGGCAGCGTGCTGCCAGCGACTTCACGCTCGACCAGCGCAGCCACGGCGCCCTTGGCGGCGACTTCATTCAGATAGTCATGACCGTCAAAACGCGGGCCGGTCAGGGCAATAAACAGCTGGCCCGGCTTGATTGCACGGCTGTCGATGCTAACGCCGTCGAAGCTGGCATCGGCGGACACCAGGCGAGCACTCAGCGCACCGGTCAGTTCACTCAGTTTCAAGGCCTTAAGCATGGGCCACCTCCCACGCGGTCAAGGCATGATCGGCCTCGACCAGATCGGAAAAGGCATGGCGTTCGCCGTTGATTTCCTGATAGTCCTCGTGACCTTTCCCGGCCAGGACAATCACGTCATCCGCCGAGGCACTGGCGATCAACCGGGCAATCGCCTGACCACGACCGGCAACGAACTCCACTTTATCCACAGCCGTGAAACCGGCGCGGATGTCATCGAAAATCACTGCAGGGTCTTCAGTGCGCGGATTGTCATCGGTCACCAGCACGCCATCGGCCAGGCGCTCAACCACTTCGGCCATCAACGGACGCTTGCCGCGATCGCGGTCGCCGCCACAGCCGAACAGGCACAGCAACCGGCCCTTGGCGTGTGGACGCAGAGCCAGCAGCACTTTTTCCAGGGCATCCGGGGTGTGGGCGTAATCGACCACCACCAGCGGCTGCGAGCCACCGCCCAAGCGCTGCATGCGCCCGGCAGGGCCTTCAAGCTTCGGCAGCACCTTGAGAATTTCGTCCAGGGCGTAATCCAGACCGAGCAACGCACCGACCGCCGCCAGGACATTGCTCAGGTTGAAGCGACCGAGCAAGGTGCTGCGCAAGTGGTGCTCGCCCTGTGGCGTGACCAGCGTGGCGCGCACGCCTTCGTCGTCGAATTGCGCCTGACGGCAATACAGGTAGGCGCTGGAGTCTTCCAGGCTGTAGGTGATCAACCGCGACTCGCGCTTGTCGGCGGCCAGTTGCCGGCCGAACTTGTCGTCGAGGTTGACCACGCGGCATTTCAAGTCATTCCAGTCAAACAGCCTGGCCTTGGCTTCGCCGTAGGCCTGCATGGTGCCGTGATAATCCAGGTGATCGCGGGACAGGTTGGTCATCACTGCCACATCGAACGCCAGGGCAGTCACGCGCCCCTGATCCAGGCCATGGGAAGAAACTTCCATCGCCACGGCCTTGGCCCCGGCCTTTTTCAGGTCCGCCAGGGTCGCTTGCACGGCAATCGGGTTCGGCGTGGTGTGCAGGCCACTTTCCAGCGCCCCATAGAAACCCGAACCGAGCGTGCCGACCAGGCCGCAGTGCTGGCCGAGCAGGTCCAGCGCCTGGGCGATCAATTGAGTCACGCTGGTCTTGCCGTTGGTACCGGTCACGCCCACCAGGTTCAGGTGGTGGCTCGGCTCGCCATAAAAACGCCCGGCGATGTCCGACAGCTGAGCCGCCAGACCTTTGACCGGAATCAACGGCACTTCAGTGATCGGCAGGACCGTGGCGCCTTCTACTTCATAGGCCACCGCGGCAGCACCACGCTGCAAGGCGTCAACCATATGCGCGCGCCCATCGAACTTCCCGCCCGGCACAGCGAGGAACAGATCACCCGCACGCACATTGCGGCTGTCCAGGGCGAGTTCGCGAATCAGCAGATCGTGGCCGGCGTGAGGGAAAATCTTGTTCAGGCTCAGGGACATCAGCCGCGCCCTCCATTGGCTTTCAGCGGAACGACCGGTGTTGCGTTCGCTTGTTGAGTAGGTGGCAGGTTGTCCGGGGTAATGTTCATCAGGCGCAGGGTGCCCGACATCACACGGCTGAACACCGGTGCGGAAACCAGGCCGCCGAAGTAACCGGCCTTGGTCGGCTCGTCGATGACCACCACGATGGCGTAACGCGGATCGCTCATCGGGCCGAAACCGGCGAACAGCGAGCGGTAGGAGTTCACGGCGTAACCCTTGGTGCCGACCGAGGTTTTACGCGCAGTACCCGACTTGCCGCCCACGTGATACGCCGGCACCTGCGCACGGAACACCCCGCGCGGGGCTTCGATCACTTGTTGCAGCATGCCTTGCATGGTTTTTGCGACGGCCTCCGGCAGCACCTGGGTGGTTTGCGGCGCCTTGTCGGTCTTGATCAGGGTCAACGGTGCAAGGCGACCGTTGTTGGCCAGGGCCGAGAAGGCGTGGACCAGCTGGATCGCGGTCACGGAAACACCGTAGCCGTAGGACAGCGTGGCGGTTTCTGCCTTGCGCCATTCGCGGTAGTTCGGCAGATTGCCGACGCGCTCGCCCGGGAAGCCCAGGCCAGTGTCTTGGCCGAGGCCGACTTTCTGCGCCAGACGGAAAATGGTCTCGCCGCCGATATCGAACGCGACCTTGCTCATGCCGACGTTACTGGAATTGATCAGGATGCCGGTCAGGTCGAGCACCGGGCCTTCGGTCTTGGATACGTCCTTGATGGTGTACTTGCCAATCTGCAGGGAGCCCGGATACACCTCGACGGTATCGCTCGGTTTCCAGCGGCCGGTTTCGATGGCGGCGCTCATCGAGATCGCTTTCATGGTCGAGCCTGGCTCGAACACGTCGATCATCGCGCGGTTACGCATCATCGCCGGCTGCAGGTTGCGGCGGTTGTTCGGGTTGTAGGTCGGCTGGTTGACCATCGCGAGAATCTCGCCGGTCTTCACGTCCATGATCACCAGGCTGCCGGCCTTGGCGCCGTTCTCGATGATCGCGTTACGCAGTTCGCGGTTGGCCAGGTATTGCAGGCGCAGGTCAATGGACAACGCCAAGGGCTTGCCGGCCTTGGCGTTTTTGGTGACCTGGACATCCTTGATCAACCGGCCGCGCCGGTCCTTGATGACTTGTCGTTTACCCGGCACCCCGGCCAGCCATTCGTCATAGGCCAGCTCGATACCTTCCTTGCCATGGTCATCGATGTCGGTAAAGCCGACCATATGCGCGGTCACTTCACCGGCCGGATAGAAACGGCGGAACTCTTCGATGCCATAGACGCCAGGCACTTTGAGATCGAGCACCGCCTGGCCCTGCTCAGGCGTCAGCCCGCGCACCAGATAAATGAATTCCTTGTTGGCCTGCGCTTCAAGGCGCTCAGCCAGGGCTTTCGGGTCCTGCCCCAGGGCAGCCGCCAGTGCCGGCCACTTCTCTTTGGCCGTTTGCATTTCCTTGGCATTGGCCCAGAGGGTGGTGACCGGAGTACTCACGGCCAAAGGCTCGCCGTTACGGTCGGTGATCAGACCACGGTGAGCCGGAATCGGAATATGACGAACACTGCGGGCATCGCCCTGACCTTTAAGGAAGGCACGGTCGACCACTTGCAAATCGATGATGCGCCAGGCAATCGCGGCCACCATGATGCCGAGCAAACCCAGCACCACGCGGAACCGCCAAGGAAAGAGTGCACCTTCGAGTTTCATCATGGCGCCACCATCTTCACGTCAGCGGCACCGGGGATGTGCATTTTCAATTGTTCGGTGGCCAGCACTTCGATACGGCTGTGGGCGGTCCAGGTGCTCTGCTCCAGAATCAACCGGCCCCACTCCGCCTGCGCCTTGTCGCGCACGCTCAGTTCGTTGTACAGCGAATTCAATAGCTGACGGTTCCAGTGCGCGCTGTAAGACACGCCGATGGCCGACACGAGCACGCCGACAAACAGCAGCAGCATGAAGAAGCTTCCGCCGGGCAATGGCTTGGCGAAAAGCTTGCTCACCGCAGCTTCTCCGCCACACGCATGACAGCGCTACGGGAACGTGGGTTGGCTTTGAGTTCGGCGTCGGAGGCCGTCTGCGCTTTGCCATGGACTTTGATTTTCGGTTCGAAGGCGACATGCCGAACCGGCAGGTTGCGCGGCAGGTTGTCGGCTTCGCCTTTCACCAGCTTGCGCATGAACAGTTTGACGATACGGTCTTCCAGCGAATGGAAGCTGATCACCACCAGGCGACCGCCCACTTCCAGGCACTCCAGCGCGGCTTCGAGGCCGGTTTCCAGATCACCCAGTTCGTTGTTGACGTGGATACGCAACCCCTGGAACGCGCGGGTTGCGGGGTTCTTGCCCTTTTCCCAGGCTGGGTTGGCGACTTTCAGGACTTCTGCCAGGTCACCGGTGCGCTCGAATGGCTTGATGTCGCGACGTTCGGCCACAGCACGGGCCATGCGGCCGGAGAAACGCTCTTCGCCGTATTCCTTGAACACCCGGGCGATTTCTTCCACGGGCGCGGTGTTGACGAATTCGGCGGCGCTGATGCCACGGGACGGATCCATGCGCATGTCCAGCGGACCGTCGTTGAGGAAGCTGAAGCCGCGCTCAGGGTCGTCGAGCTGTGGCGAGGACACGCCAAGATCCAGCAACACGCCGCTGACCTTGCCGGCCAGACCGCGCTCGGCGACTTCCGAACCGAGCTCGGCAAAGCTGCGCTGCACAACGACAAAGCGGCCGTCTTCGGCCGCTAGCGTCTGCCCGGTGGCAATCGCTTGTGGATCTTTATCGAATCCGAGCAACCGACCATCGGGACCGAGCTGACTGAGGATCAACCGGCTGTGTCCGCCGCGCCCGAACGTGCCGTCCAGATAGCAGCCATCAGGACGTACGGCGAGAGCCTCGACGGCTTCGTCAAGCAGTACGGTGATGTGGTTAAAGCCGCTATCAATAGTCACAGGATCAAATCACGCAGTTCATCAGGCATCGCGCCCGGTTGTTGAATGGCAGCCAGGTCAGCGGCAGAAACCGCGTTCCAGGCATCCTCGTCCCACAATTGGAACTTGTTCAGTTGGCCTACCAACATCGCGCGCTTATCCAACTTGGCATATTCACGAAGACGCGGCGGAACCAGAAAACGACCACTGCCATCGAGCTCGAGGTCGACGGCATTACCAATCAGTAAACGTTGCAGGCGGCGGTTCTCTTCGCGAAGCGAAGGCAGTGCGCGCAGTTTGGTTTCAATAATTTCCCACTCATCGAGGGGGTAAACACACAAACAAGGATCAACGGCATCAATTGTCACGATCAATTGCCCGGAACTGCGCGAATCGAGCTCGTCACGGTACCGGCTCGGCATTGCGAGACGGCCCTTTGCATCGAGACTGATAGCGTTGGCTCCGCGAAACACGTCTGCGTTTCTCCAAATTCTAGCGTTTTGAGTTCAAAAAACCCACTTCATGCCACTTTCCGCCACTTGCGCACACTATAGGAATGCGCCCACCACACCGTCAAGGCGCGGAGTAAAGGAAAACCCTTACAGAACTGAGATTTAGGAGCATTAACGGAGGGACAACGAGAATCCGGCAGATGAAACTGATCGATAACTTGAATCAGCACAGAAGGCTGCGTTCGAAAGTTAAAGTAATTTATTAAGAGTAAGATTTTTTTGGTATTACAAAAGAGGTTCTGCGGATGAATGTGTAAGGAGGGAAATTGCTATCACCCAACCCCCTGCTCAATGATTCAAGCAGAGGAAAGAAAAAGGTGGAGAGTCGATCTGTAAGCCGGGTTCTGTCTTGAACAGTCATTCGTCTACGATGGCCATCACTGGACATCTTTAGCAACCTACCCGGTCCCAGCGCGGGCCACGCCTTGGGACCCTATTTGGTCTTGCTCCAAGTGGGGTTTACCTAGCCACGAACTGTTGCCAGACGTGCGGTGCGCTCTTACCGCACCTTTTCACCCTTACCGGCGCCGAAGCGCTTAGGCGGTTATTTTCTGTGGCACTTTCCGTAGGCTCACGCCTCCCAGGCATTACCTGGCACTTCGCCCTATGGAGCCCGGACTTTCCTCCCCCCCCTAATTTTCATAGGGGGCAGCGACTGTCCGATCGACTCTCCGCCGCGAAGGTTACCGGCAGAGCGCCCGAAGAACAAGCACCAAGCGCCATTGGGCACGCCTGCGCGTCGGGTTTTACTCGCCCTTCTGCTGATCCAGCGCGATTTGGTACAGCACATTCTTTCGCTCGCCGGTGATTTGCGCCGCCAATGCCGCCGCACGCTTGAGCGGCATTTCTTCAAGCAACAGGTTGAGGATACGCATCGCTTCGCTGCTGACGGCACCTTCCTCTTCGGGCGCGGACCAGCCCGCCACCAGTACCACGCACTCACCGCGCTGCTGGTTGCTATCCGACTCGACGAACTCGCGCAGCTCAGCCAGAGGCAGCCCCTTGAGGGTCTCGAACGTCTTGGTCAGCTCGCGGGCAAGCAGCGCCGGGCGCTCTGGACCGAACACCAGCTCCATGTCTTGCAGACATTCGAGGATGCGATGCGGGGCCTCATAGAAGATCAATGTGCGAGGCTCTTCCTTTACCTGCTCGAGACGCGCACGTCGCCCCACAGCCTTTGCAGGCAGAAAACCTTCGAATATGAAGCGGTCGGAAGGCAGCCCTGCTGCCGACAGCGCTGCAATCAACGCGCAGGCACCCGGAACCGGCACTACATTAATGCCCGCTGCCCGGGCCTGCCGCACCAGGTGATAACCCGGATCGGAAATCAGCGGCGTCCCGGCATCCGAGATCAACGCCACATTGTCACCGGCAAGCAGACGAGTGATAAAGCGACTACCTTCATCCCGCTCGTTGTGTTCATGGCAGGCCGCCAATGGCGTCGCAATGCCGAAGTGCTGCATCAAGCGCTGGGAATGACGGGTGTCTTCCGCGGCGATCAGGGCCACTTCACGTAGAATCTTCAGCGCCCGCGCACTGATGTCATCCAGGTTGCCGATGGGCGTCGCCACCACATAAAGCGAGCCAGCAGCGGAATTCAAAGCACCTGGAGCAGTCAAAGCGCACACCTCATGATCGGTAAAAGTCGCCATTGTAGCGCGTAGCGAGACTCACGATACCCGCAAGCAAACGAGGTATCGGTGACCGTTTGTGCGCTGGCGCAACATTTACACCAGCTAAATTGATTGATTCACGCCAGTAACATCGCACCCCGGCCAGTGCTTGGGTACAATTCCACGCTAATTTGATCGAGTATCAGGAACGCTTACATGATCGCTTGCCTGCGGCTGTTATCTGCCCTCTGCCTCGCTGCCTTGCTGACGGCTTGCGCCAGCTCGCCCTCCTCCAGCCTTGGCGAGCTTCCACGGACACCGGACGCCAGTATCGAGCAACTGCTTGAGAAGGCCTCCCAAAGCAAATCACCGGAAGATGCCGCCCTGCTGCGCCTGAGCGCCGCCGACCTGGCTTATCGCCAGGGCAATGCCGGCCAATCCGCGCAAATCCTGCAACAGGTTCCTGTCGAACAGCTCAAGCCGGGCCCACAGGTTTTCGCCAACACCCTGGCGGCGGAACTGGCCATGACGCGCAATCAGCCCAAGGCCGCGCTGGCCGCCTTGAGCCATCCGAGCCTGCAATACTTGAGCGAACTGCCCGAGGAACAACAGGTCCGCACCGGCACCATCCACGCCCGCGCACTTGAAGCCGATGGCCAGACCCTTGCCGCCGCTCGCCAGCGCATTTTCATCGCCCCGATGCTCGAAGGCGAAGCCGCGAGCAAAAACCACGAAGCCATCTGGACCCTGATCGCTTCGCTGCCGACCAATCAGTTGCAGCCAAGTGCCACCGACGATCTCGGCGGCTGGATGGCCCTGGCACTGGCCGTGAAATCCGCCGGCACCCTGGAGCAGCAACAGGCCGCCATCGACAACTGGCGCGCGCAGAATCCGAAGCACCCGGCAGCCATTCAATTGCCGCAGCCACTGACCCAACTCAAGGAACTGGCCAGCCAGCCCCTGAACAAGATCGCCCTGCTGCTGCCTCAGGACGGCCAACTGGCGGCGGCTGGCAAAGCACTGCGCGACGGCTTCATGGCCGCTCACTACCAGGCCCAACAGGCCGGGCAGAAACCACCCGCCATCGAGTTTTATGACAGCTCGCGCCTGACTTCCATGGACGAGTTCTACCGCAAGGCCCAGGCCGATGGCGTGCAACTGGTCGTCGGCCCGCTGGAGAAGCCGCTGGTCAAACAGCTGAGCACTCGCCCGCAGTTGCCGATCACCACCCTGGCATTGAATTACAGCGAGGGCGATCAAGGCCCGGCGCAACTGTTCCAGTTCGGCCTTGCCGCTGAAGACGAAGCCCGCGAAGTGTCGCGCCGCGCTCGCGCCGACGGCCTGCATCGCGCAGCCATCATGGTGCCGAAAGGTGAATGGGGCGACCGCGTGCTCAAGGCGTTCAGCCAGGATTGGCAAGCCAATGGCGGCACCATCGTCGCCACCGAACGCGTCGACCAACCGGTCCAGTTGGCCCAGCAAATTGCCGACATGTTCCAGCTGCGTCAGAGCGAAGGTCGCGCCAAGAGCCTGCAAAGCACCGTTGGCTCACAGGTGGCTGCCCAGCCATCGCGCCGCCAGGACATCGAGTTCATTTTCCTCGCCGCTACACCGCAACAGGCCCAGCAGATCAAACCGACCCTGAACTTCCAGTACGCCGGCGATGTTCCGGTCTACGCCACCTCCCACGTGTTCAGCGCCAACGGTGACGTCAACCAGTACAACGACATGAATGGCATTCGCTTCTGCGAGACGCCATGGTTGCTGGACGCCAATGATCCACTACGCCGCCAGGTCACTGCCCAGTGGCCACAAGCCGCCGGTAGCCTGGGGCGCCTGTATGCCATGGGTGTGGACGCCTATCGTCTGGCGCCACGCCTGGGCCAGCTCAAGTCACTGCCGGACAGCCGCATCGACGGTGAATCGGGCAGCCTTGGGATGTCCCAGAGCCAGCGGGTCGTGCGCCAGTTACCATGGGCCGAGTTCGCCAATGGCCAGATTCAGCGCCTGCCGGACACCGCTCGCTGATGCCTGACAGGTCACGCCAGCAAAGCGGCAAGGATGCCGAGCGCCATGCGCTCGAGCATCTTCAACAACAGGGTCTGCGCCTGCTGGCGCAGAACTGGTTGTGTAAACGCGGCGAGCTTGATCTGGTCATGCTAGATGGCGATACAGTAGTATTCGTTGAAGTCCGCTACAGAAAAAACACTCAATGGGGTGGCGCGCTCGATAGCATCGATGAGCGCAAACGGCAAAAACTGATTTTCGCCGCGCAATATTATCTTCAGCGCGAGCCGCGCTGGGCCAATTCCCCTTGCCGCTTCGACGTGATTGCCATCGACAGCCACCTCGATCAGTTGAACTGGCTACAGAATGCCTTCGACGGCTGATCGCCGGCATTGCGAACCGGACACTATCACCCAACATTTTGCTCTTTGCTTTGCGGGCTGCACATTCACGTGCCGAACAGCCGCGCTACTTAAGGTCACACAGATGGACATGCAATCCCGAATTCGCCAGCTTTTTCAGGCCAGTATCGACACCAAGCAACAGGCGATGGAAGTACTTGCACCGCACATCGAGCAAGCCAGCCAGGTCATGGTCAACGCCCTGCTCAACGAAGGCAAAATGCTTTCCTGCGGCAATGGCGGCTCTGCCGGCGATGCCCAGCACTTCTCCTCCGAGCTGCTCAATCGCTTTGAGCGCGAACGCCCAAGCCTGCCGGCCATCGCCCTTACGACCGACAGCTCGACGATCACCTCGATTGCCAACGACTACAGCTACAACGAAATTTTCTCCAAGCAGATCCGTGCACTCGGCCAACCGGGCGATGTGTTGCTGGCTATCTCCACCAGCGGCAACTCGGCCAACATAATTCAAGCGATTCAGGCCGCACATGATCGCGAAATGATTGTCGTAGCATTGACGGGACGTGACGGCGGCGGCATGGCGTCGCTCCTGTTGCCCGAGGACGTCGAGATTCGCGTACCGGCCAACGTCACCGCTCGTATTCAAGAAGTCCACCTGCTGGCGATCCATTGCCTTTGCGACTTGATCGACAGCCAATTGTTCGGGAGTGAAGAATGACCCCTAATCGCCTTGGCCTACTGGCCTTGACCCTGTGCCTCAGCATCAGCGGTTGCACCTCGGTGGTGACTGCCAGCCGTGAAGCACCGATTGAAGATGACCGCGGCACTCGCACACTGGGCAGCAAGATCGACGATTCCCTGATCGACACCAAGGTTGGCGTGAACGTCGCCAAGGCCGACCCGGCCCTGGATAAGGATTCGCATATCGTCGTCACCAGCTTCAACGGTGTCGTACTGCTCGCCGGGCAAACGCCACGCGCAGACCTCAAGGCCAAGGCCGAACAGGCTGCCGCCGCTGTCCAGCGCGTGAAAAAGGTGCACAACGAACTGCAAGTCCTGCCACCCTCTTCGTTGCTGGCACGCCAGAACGACACCTGGCTGACCACCAAGATCAAGACCCAGATGCTCGCCGATGCGAACATCCCTGGCTCGCGCATCAAGGTAGTCACTGAAAACGGCATCGTCTACTTGCTGGGCCTGCTGACCAAGCAGGAAGCCGCGCAGGCGACCAACCTGGTGCAAGGGGTTTCCGGTGTGCAGAAGATCGTGAAATTGTTCGAGTACATCGACTGACCCTGTAGGAGCGAGCTTGCTCGCGAAAAACGTTTGGCGAATGCGTTCATTCAGACTGCACGCGTCATCGTTCACGCCCATCGCGAGCAGGCTCGCTCCTACAACGTAATAAAAAAGGCGATCCTTGCGGATCGCCTTTTTATTACTTCACCACCTTCAAACTCGGGCGACCGCTTGGACGCGGTGGCTCACTGTCGGGTGGTGGAAGATCGTCATCCGGCTCGATCTCGTCGTCCTCGCCCATGGGCGATTCCAGATCGAACACCATGCCCTGGCCATTCTCCCGGGCGTAGATACCCAGGATCGAAGCAATTGGCACGTACAAGGTGTGCGGTACGCCACCAAAGCGCCCCTCGAAACTGACCGCCTCGTTATCCATGTGCAAGTGACGCACGGCTTGTGGCGATACGTTCAGGACGATCTGTCCGTCACTGGCAAACCCCTGAGGCACCTGCACCGACGGGTACTCGGAATTGACCAGCATATGCGGGGTGCAATCATTGTCCACAATCCACTCATAGAGCGCGCGGACCAGATAAGGTCGACTGGAGTTCATAACGGCTCCTTAAGCCTTAGCGCATGTCGCGTTCGACACCAGACAGACTCGCCTGGAAAGCCTCACGCGCAAACTGGCGCTCCATATAATCAAGCAGCGGCTTCGCCGGCCGCGGCAGTTCTATACCCAGAATCGGCAATCGCCAGAGTATTGGCAATAGGCAGCAATCCACCAGACTTTGTTCCTCACTGAGGAAAAACGGTTTGTCGGCAAACAGTGGCGACACACCCGTCAGGCTTTCGCGCAACTCTTTTCGAGCCACGGCACGAGCCGCTTCCTTGGTCCGTGAATCCAGAATCAGGTCCACCAGACCACACCAGTCTCGCTGAATGCGGTGCATCAGCAGGCGACTGTTGGCACGCGCCACGGGATAAACCGGCAGTAGCGGCGGGTGCGGGTAACGCTCATCCAGATATTCCATCACCACAGTCGACTCCCACAACGCCAGGTCGCGATCGACCAGCGTGGGCAAGCTGCCGTAAGGGTTCACCTCAATCAGTTTAGGTGGCTGGCGACCAGCCTCCACGTAAATGATCTCGGCGCTGACACCCTTCTCTGCCAGTACGATGCGCACTCGGTGGGAATAGTGGTCGGCGGGGTCGGAGTAACAGGCCAACCGATTGGTCACGCCCATGGCGATCCTCCTCGCTTGTAGAAATTATCGAAAGCGGAAAAACGAGCGCGCCCAGAGGGCGCCTCCCGTAACGACTGGATCACCAGTTTCGCTACATCTTCAGAGGCGCCCTTGGGCGCGCGCGATTAACAGCAATAGCTTGAAGCTTTATCAGTGCACGTCTTTCCAGTATTCGCGCTTGAGCAGGTAAGCGAAGACGAAGAAGAACGCCAGGTACAACAATACGTACGTACCGATGCGCTGATGTTGCAGCTTAACCGGGTTAGCCGAGTAAGCCAGGAAGGTTACCAGATTCTTGACCTTCTCATCGAACTGCTCTGCAGTCAGGGCACCGCTTTTCGGCACGATGGTCAACTGATCGCACGCTTCATGAGTCAGCGCCGTACCGGTCAGAGGATCATATTGCTTCTTGCCGTCTTCGACGATCTGAACCTGTTTGCAACCCACCACCTGGCGACCCTGCAAGCCGACCAGGACGTTAGGCATGCCCACGTTCGGGAAGACCTTGTTGTTCACACCCCATGGGCGCGAAGGATCTTCGTAGAACGACTTCAGGTAACCGTAGAGCCAGTCAGTGCCGCGAACACGGGCAACCAAGGTCAGGTCCGGTGGCGCTGCGCCAAACCAGGCCTTGGCGTCCGCTGGCTGCATGCCGATGCTCATGTGATCGCCGATCTTGGCGCCAGTGAACACCAGCTTCTCGAGCATCAACTCATGGGGAATGCCCAGGTCGTCGGCAACACGCTCATAGCGCTGGAACTTGGCACTGTGGCAACCCATACAGTAGTTGGCGAAGGTACGCGCGCCGTCCTGCATGGCCGCTTTATCGGAAACGTCGATGTCGACTTTTTCCAGCTCGGGGCCACCGTGCTCAGCTGCGAAAGCAAACACCGGCAGTGCAGCAAGCATCAATACAGCAAATAGTTTTTTCATCAGCCAGTCACCCTTTCCGGAACCGGTTTGGTCTTCTCGAGCCTGGTGTAGAACGGCATCAGAATGAAGTAGGCGAAGTACAGGAAGGTACACACCTGCGACAACAGCGTACGGCCTGGAGTCGGAGCCAGAACACCCAACACGCCCAGGATTACGAACGAAATGCAGAACACCCAGAGCCAGATCTTGCTCAGCCAGCCTTTGTAGCGCATCGACTTGACCGGACTGCGGTCGAGCCACGGCAGGACGAACAGCACGGCGATGGCCGCGCCCATGGCGATAACGCCCAGGAGCTTGTCCGGAACCGCACGCAAGATGGCGTAGAACGGAGTGAAGTACCAGACCGGAGCAATGTGCTCTGGGGTCTTGAAGGCGTTCGCCACTTCAAAGTTCGGCTTTTCGAGGAAGTAGCCGCCCATTTCCGGGAAGAAGAACACGATCGAGCAGAAGATGAACAGGAACACCACCACGCCGACGATATCTTTCACGGTGTAGTACGGGTGGAAGGCAATGCCGTCCAGCGGTATGCCGTTTTCGTCCTTGTGCTTCTTGATGTCCACGCCGTCCGGGTTGTTCGAACCGACTTCGTGCAACGCCAGGATGTGCAGCACCACCAGACCCAGGATAACGATCGGCAGGGCAACCACGTGCAAGGCGAAGAAGCGGTTCAGGGTAATACCGGAAATCAGGTAGTCACCACGAATCCACTGGGTCAGGTCGTTGCCGATGACCGGGATCGCACCGAACAGCGAGATGATCACCTGTGCACCCCAGTAGGACATCTGTCCCCACGGCAGCAGGTAGCCCATGAAGGCTTCGGCCATCAGCGCCAGGTAGATCAGCATGCCGAAGACCCACACCAGTTCACGCGGCTTCTGGTACGAACCGTAGAGCAGGCCACGGAACATGTGCAGATAGACCACGATGAAGAACGCCGAAGCGCCGGTGGAGTGCAGCAGACGCAGGATCGAGCCGTACTCGACGTCGCGCATGATGTATTCGACGGAGGCGAATGCCTCTTCCGCCGACGGGGTGTAGCTCATGGTCAGCCAGACACCGGTAACGATCTGGTTGACCAGAACGAGCAGCGCCAGGGAGCCAAAGAAGTAGAAGAAGTTGAAGTTCTTCGGAGCGTAATACTTGCTGAGATGGTCTTCCCACATCTTGGTGGCGGGAAAGCGCGCATCAACCCAATCCATGAACTTGCTCATCACGCTTTCTCCGTATCGACGCCAATGATAATAATTTCATCGGTCTCATAGGAATGCGGGGGAACTGGCAGGTTCAAAGGCGCAGGCTGCGACTTGTAGACGCGACCAGCCAGATCGTAGTGGGAACCGTGGCAAGGGCAGAAATAGCCGCCTACCCAGTCCTTACCCAGATCCGCAGGTGCCACTTCGGGACGGAAGGTCGGCGAGCAACCCAGGTGCGTGCAGATACCGATCAGCAGCAGGACCTCGGGCTTGATCGAACGGGTTTCCGGATCAACGTAAGTCGGTTGTGTCGAGTTCTTGGAGGCCGGGTCAGCGAGCTGGCCCTCGATCTTCTTAAGATTCCCCAGGATTTCCTGTGTACGGCGGACGATGAACACCGGCTGGCCGCGCCACTCAGCAATCATCTGCTGGCCTGGCTCGATTTTGCTGACATTCACTTTCACCGGTGCACCTGCGGCTTTCGCCTTGGCACTGGGAAACCATGACCCCACGAACGGGACCGCAGCCCCCACCGCTCCTGCAGCACCCACCACGGATGTGGCTGCTACCAAGAAGCGACGCCGGCCTGCATTCACGCCGTCATTGCTCATTCAGTCCTCTCCCATCAGCTTTGTGGCCTGTTAAATCAGGCATCTACTAAGTAAAACTATGTACTTATAAAAATTTTGCCGAATGGTAATGAAAAGCCCCAATTCTGACAAGGTAATTACCGGAACCCATCACCCCCAAGCCTTGTAGTATAGGGTGTCTGCGGATGTGGCAAGTTGTCACAGCGCAATTCTTTGATAAATCGCAGACATAAAAAAACGCCCAGCTCCGTGAGGAAACTGGGCGTTCTTTTTTGAACGTGAAAGCGAATTAACGCTTCGAGTACTGCGGACGCTTACGCGCTTTACGCAGACCGACTTTCTTACGTTCAACTTCACGAGCATCGCGGGTTACGAAGCCGGCTTTACGCAGGGCGCTGCGCAGAGTCTCGTCGTAGTCCATCAGAGCACGAGTGATGCCGTGGCGGATTGCGCCAGCCTGACCACTCACACCACCGCCGATCACGGTGACGTAGATGTCGAACTTCTCGACGGTCTCAGTCAGCTCCAGCGGCTGACGAACTACCATGCGGGCAGTTTCGCGGCCGAAGAAGTTATCCAGCGAACGGTTGTTGATGGAGATGTTACCAGTACCCGGACGCAGGAAAACGCGTGCGGTTGCGGTCTTGCGACGGCCAGTGCCGTAATTTTGAGTCGCCGACATAATGTACTATTCCGTTAAAACTTCAGTTCTTGGGGCTGCTGAGCAGTATGTGGGTGTGCAGCGCCCGCATAGACTTTCAGCTTACGGTACATGTCGCGACCCAGTGGGTTCTTAGGCAGCATGCCTTTAACCGCGGTCTCGATCACGCGCTCAGGGGCCTTGGCGATCAGCTTTTCAAAGTTGATCGACTTGATGCCGCCCGGGAAACCGGAGTGGGAGTAGTACATTTTGTCAGTGGTTTTAGCACCGGTAACACGAATCTGCTCAGCATTGATTACGACGATGTAGTCGCCGGTGTCAACGTGAGGAGTGTACTCAGGCTTGTGCTTGCCACGCAGACGGCTCGCGATTTCGGTGGCCAGACGACCCAGGGTCTGACCAGCAGCGTCGACGACAAACCAGTCGCGCTTTACTGTTTCCGGTTTAGCAGTAAAAGTTTTCATTCTTTATAGCCTCAGGGGCCGCCCTGTAAATTAGACGGCGGATCTTACTGAATAGTGCGTACTTTGACAAGTCAAAGGCAGCCGGATACAGACGCTTTCGGGGGCTCGGGTCGGCGCGTCCGTTCAACGGCAAGATTCTTCGGCGGCGGCGCATCACTTCCACTGCAGAAAGAGGTGCGCAATTATGCAGATTGCGAAAAATAATTCAACCTGCTTTTATGATTGTTTTGCCCAAGGAGCACCCGATGGACTATCGCCAGCTAGGCCGAACCAATCTGAACGTGAGTGCCCTCTGCCTCGGAACCATGACCTGGGGCGAGCAAAACAGCGAGGCAGACGCCTTCGCCCAGATTGAGCGAGCCAAGAGCGCCGGGATCAACTTCATCGACACCGCCGAGATGTACCCGGTGCCACCCAAGGCCGAAACCTACGCAACCACCGAACGCTACATCGGCAATTATTTCAAAAGCCGCGGCGATCGCGCCGACTGGATCCTGGCCAGCAAGATCGCTGGCCCCGGCAACACCATCGACTACATCCGCGACAAAAACCTGCGCCACAACCGCCAGCACATCACCGAAGCGGTGGATGCCAGCCTCCAGCGCCTGCAGACCGACTACATCGACCTCTACCAACTGCACTGGCCGGAGCGCAGCACCAACTTCTTCGGGCAACTGGGCTACAAGCACAAGATCGAAGCCAACCTGACTCCACTGGAGGACACCCTCGAAGCGCTGGACGAGCAGGTCCGCGCCGGCAAGATCCGCCACATCGGCCTGTCCAACGAGACGCCATGGGGCACCATGCGCTTCCTGGCCCTGGCCGAAGCCCGTGGCTGGCCGCGCGCCGTTTCGATCCAGAACCCGTACAACCTGCTCAACCGCAGCTTCGAAGTCGGCCTGGCGGAAATTGCCATCCGCGAGCAATGCGGCCTGCTCGCCTATTCGCCGCTGGCGTTCGGCTTCCTGTCAGGCAAGTACGAAGGCGGCGCCCGCCCGCCAAAAGGTCGCCTGAGCCTCTACAGTCGCTTCAGCCGCTATTTCAACCCGCAGTCGGAAGCGGCATGCAGCCGTTACGTGGCCCTGGCTCGCGAGCACGGCCTGGACCCGGCGCAAATGGCCCTGGCGTTCGTGACGCAGCAGCCATTCGTGACCAGCAACATCATTGGCGCGACGACGATGGAGCAACTGGAGAGCAACATCGCCAGTTTCGACTTGAAGCTGTCGGAGGAAGTGCTGGAAGGGATCGAGGCGATTCACAAGGATCACCCGAATCCTGCGCCTTGATTGATCTTTAAAACCAATCGCGGGCAAGCCCGCTCCCACAGGTTCGGTGATACCTGTGGGAGCGGGCTTGCCCGCGATGGCGTCCGCCCGGTCAGCGCAAATCAAAGCGACCGCGCAATAATCTCCTTCATGATCTCGTTCGTCCCGGCATAGATCCGCTGCACCCGTGCATCCGCCCATGCCCGCGCGATCGGGTACTCCCACATGAACCCGTAGCCACCGTGCAACTGCACACACTCGTCGAGCACCTTGCACTGCAGGTCGGTGCCCCAGTACTTGGCCATCGCCGCCGTCGGCACGTCGAGCTTGCCTTGCAGGTGCAGCTCCAGGCAACGGTCGACGAAGACCCGGCCGATCTGGATTTCCGTGGCCATCTCCGCCAGCTTGAACCGGGTATTCTGGAAATCCGCGATCGACTTGCCGAATGCCTTGCGCTCACGGGTGTAGTCCAGCGTCCATTGCAGCGCCGCTTCGGCTGAAGCCAGCCCGCCAATGGCCACCGTGAGGCGCTCCTGGGGCAACTCCTGCATCAGGTAGGCAAAGCCCATCCCGGCCTGGCCCAGCAGGTTTTCCTTGGGCACACGCACGTCCTGGAAGAACAGCTCCGAGGTGTCCTGGGCTTTCATTCCGACCTTCTCCAGGCGCTTGCCCTTGTCGAAGCCCGGCGTATTGGCTTCCACCAGAAACAGACTCGTACCCTTCGCGCCAGCCTTCGGATCGGTCTTGGCGACGACGATCACCAGATCGGCCAGGTAGCCGTTGGTGATAAAGGTCTTGGAGCCGTTGATCACGTATTCATCGCCATCGAGCACGGCCGTGGTTTTCACCCCTTGCAGATCGGAACCGGCGCCCGGTTCTGTCATGGCGATCGCGGTAACCATCTCGCCGGACACCAGTTTCGGCAGGTATTTGTGCTTCAGCGTCTCACTGCCGTAATGCAGGATGTAGGGCGCCACGATGTCCGAGTGCAAGGAAAAACCGATGCCGGTCAGGCCAAGTCGCCCCACTTCTTCGATTACCACCGCACTGTAGAGAAAGTCCGCCCCCAGGCCGCCGTACTCTTCCGGCAAGTGCGAGCAAAGCATCCCCGCCTCCCCTGCCTTGTTCCACAGTTTGCGGTCGATATAGCCTTGTTTCTCCCATTGCCCATGGAACGGCACCGCCTCTTTTTCGAGAAACGTCCGCACGCTGTCGCGGAAAAGCTCGTGCTCGGAACTGAACAGGGTTCTGGGGATCATGCGGCACCTTTTCTTTGTTTTTAGAAGGAATTGACCTTCAGAGACTATGCCTCGCTTCCGATACAGGACACTGGACACATCCGACAAAAAATAAGACGATCCAGCCGTCTGGTGACCACTTCCCCCTATAAAAATAAAGTTGAATTATGTCTAACCAAGCCTCCACGCCCCTGCGGCGCGTCAGCATCCTGGCCATCGACCGGGTTTTCGCTTCCACCCTCATGCAAGCCAAGGATTTCTTCCACCTCGCCAGCCTGCGCTACGGCAAACAGCTGGGCCAGGGCCTGACACCGGCGTTCGAAACCCGCCTGGTCAGCCCCGATGGCAAGCCGGTCAACACCTTCAGCGATGTGATTATTCCGGTGGATGGCGGACTGGAAAACGCCGACATCATCGTTCTTCCCGCGTTCTGGGACGATTTCGACAGCCTCAGCAAACGTTACCCGCAAATCCTGCCTTGGCTGCGCCAGCAACATGCGCGCGGTGCCGTACTGTGCGGCGAGGCCACTGGTGTTTTCTGGCTGGCCGAAGCCGGGCTGCTCAATGGCAAGGAAGCGACCACCTACTGGCGCTTCTTCAATGCCTTCGCCGAACGCTTCCCCCAGGTCCAGCTCAATCAGGACAAGCACCTGACCGATGCCGACAACCTGTACTGCGCCGGCGGCACCACCTCGGCATGCGACCTGTACATTTACCTGATCGAGCGCTTCTGCGGCGCCAACGTGTCCCAGGCCGTAGCCCGAGACATCCTCTATGAAGTGCAGCGCAGCTATTCACCGGGACGGATTGGATTCGGCGGGCAGAAGCTGCACCAGGACGTGATCATCCTGCAGATCCAGCACTGGCTCGAAGAACACTTCGCCGACAAGTTCCGTTTCGAGGACGTCGCCCGCGAACACGGCATGAGCATCCGCAACTTCATGCGCCGCTTCCAGACCGCCACCGGCGACAAGCCACTGCATTACCTGCAACGCCTGCGCATCGAAACCGCCAAGGGCTTGCTGTCCGGCAGCCGCAAGAGCATCAAGACCATCAGCTACGAGGTTGGTTATGACGATGCGAGCTTCTTTGCGCGGCTGTTCCGCCAGCACACGGAGTTGTCACCGAATCAGTATCGGCAGCAGTTTCAGCAGGCGGCGTAATCACAGGCATACAAATGCCCCCCTGTGGGAGCGAGCTTGCTCGCGATAGCCGCGCATCAGTCACATCAATACTGAATGTGCCGCCGTCATCGCGAGCAAGCTCGCTCCCACACGGACTTTGGTGAGCCCAAAAGAGGTTCTTCGGCGCACAAAAAAGGCCTGCATTTGCAGGCCTCTTTCATTTTCCGAACTGTCTTACGGCTTGTGCGCCCTGGACAGGAATTCGTGGGATTGCATTTCCAGCAGTCGGCTGAGGGTACGCTGGAATTCGAAATTCAAGCGCCCGCCGGTGTAGAGATCCTTTAGCTCGACTTCAGCAGAAATGATCAGCTTCACGTTACGGTCGTAGAACTCGTCGACCATGTTGATGAAGCGTCGGGCGATGTCGTCGGTGGTGACGCTCATCTGCTCGACATCGCTGAGCAGCACGGCGTGGAAGATCTTGCCCAGTTCGATGTAGTCGTTCTGGCTGCGCGGACCGTCGCACAGTTCGCGGAAGTTGAACCAGGCCACGTCATCGCAGGTGCGCAGGGCACGGATTTCGCGGTTTTCGATCATCAGCACGTCATTTTCGACCGCTGCCGTGCATTCCGGTGTCAGTGCACGGAAGCTCTTGCGCAGGCTTTCGTTGGCGGCTTCGTCGAGTGGGTAGTGGAACAGCTCGGCCTGTTCGAGGTGACGCAGACGATAGTCGACGCCGCTGTCGACGTTGACGATCTCGGTATTCTGCTTGATCAGCGCAATGGCCGGCAGGAAGCGCGCGCGTTGCAGGCCGTCCTTGTACAGGCCATCCGGCACGATGTTCGAAGTCGCGACCAGGGTTACGCCGTTCTTGAACAGTTCTTCCATCAGGGTGCCGAGGATCATGGCGTCGGTGATGTCGGAAACGAAGAATTCATCGAAGCAGATGACCCGGGCTTCGGTGGCGAAGCGCTTGGCGATGATGGTCAGCGGGTTTTTCTCGCCGCCCAGGGTTTTCATCTCTTCGTGCACGCGCTTCATGAAGCGGTGGAAGTGGGTGCGGGACTTTTCCTTGAAGGGCAGCGCTTCGAAGAAGGTGTCCACCAGGTAAGTCTTGCCGCGACCTACGCCGCCCCAGAAATACAGGCCCTTGACCGGGGTCTGATCCTTCTTGCCAAACAACTTGCCCAGCAGGCCCGGCTTGTTTTGCTCGGCCGCGACCAGGTCGTCGTACAGGCGCTGCAAATGACGCACGGCAGTTTCCTGCGCGGCGTCATGGAAGAATTCCGGGCGTTTCAGATCAGCTTGATATCGTTCTAGGGGCGTCATAATTCGTTAGCAAGGCAACAAAAACGGGCCGACACTGTAGCGACGACCCCGAGGAATGGCAATCGGCCCTTGGTCGGGCCGAACCGTTGTTTATTCCTGAACCGGCGTCAGGGCAATGCGCAAGGCTTCGATGGCAGCGTCACGGGCGACGCTGTCGGCAAATGCCGGGCTGTCGGCAACGCACTCACCTTCCAGCCAGACGCTGAACCCGAGGTCTTCACTGCGCACGTCCAATGCCTGGCCCGCTTGCAGTTGCTTGGTCACCTGCCCGGCGGTTTTACCGTCGGCGAAGTTGCGCGACAGCAGCAGTTGTTCGCCATCTGCCGCCAGCAGACGGAAGCGGAAACTGCCGTCGTCTTCACGGAAGCTGACAAAACGCGCAGCCTTCACGGCTTTCTTCTTGGTGGTCGCCGCCACTTGAGTCTGGGCAACGAAGGAGCGCAGGCCCACCGCTTCACGCAGTTCGTTGAGGAAGGGTGTCGCTACCGCACGGGCTTTTTTCGCGCCGTGTTGCAGGATGTCTTCCAGATCCGCCGGGCGCTCGATCAGCTGGTTATAACGCTCGCGGGATTCGCCCAGTTCGTTGTCGAGCAACTGGAACAGACGATTCTTCGCCTCGCCCCAACCCAGGCCCTGCAACAGTTCGCTGCGGAACTCGTCGGCTTGCGCCGGGGTGGCAAACGCCTGGAACAGGGTAAACAGGTGTGAGTTGTCCGGATCCTTGGCTTCGCCCGGTGCGCGGGAGTCGGTGACGATCCGCGAAATCGCGTCCTTCATCTCTTTGGCACTGCTGAACAGCGGAATGGTGTTGTCGTAGCTCTTCGACATCTTGCGGCCATCCAGGCCCGGCAACGTGGCGACGCTCTCTTCGATCAACGCCTCGGGCATGGTGAAGAACTCTTTGCCCTGGCCAAAAAGATGGTTGAAGCGCTGGCCGATGTCCCGCGCCATTTCCACGTGCTGGATCTGGTCACGACCGACCGGCACCTTGTGCGCATTGAACATCAGGATGTCCGCGGCCATCAGCACCGGGTAGCTGTAAAGGCCCATGGTGATGCCTGCATCCGGGTCCTCGCCGGTCTCGACGTTCTTGTCCACCGAAGCCTTGTAGGCGTGGGCGCGGTTGAGCAGGCCCTTGGCGGCGACGCAGGTCAGCAGCCAGGTCAGTTCGGGGATTTCCGGGATGTCGGACTGGCGGTAGAAGGTCACGCGGTCGACATTCAGGCCACCGGCCAGCCAGGTCGCAGCGATTTCCAGACGCGAGCGCTGGATGCGCAGCGGGTCATCGCACTTGATCAGGGCGTGGTAATCCGCCAAAAAGTAGAACGAGTCGGCATTGCTGTCACGGCTGGCCAGGATCGCCGGGCGGATGGCACCAGCGTAGTTGCCCAGGTGCGGCGTGCCGGTGGTGGTGATGCCGGTGAGGATACGGGTACGAGTCGTCATGGGTAATCGCTTGTCAGACTGCAATCAATTCGAGAGACGCGGCAGGATCAGATCCTTGAGATCGGTCAGCTTGCCATGAAAAAAGTGTCCGCATTCTGCCACTTTCAGCAGCTCATGGGGACGTTCAAGCGTGTCGGACCATTGGTAAACCAACTGCGGATCGATCACTTCGTCGGTTTCCGGCTGGATCAGGGTCAGTTCGCCCTGCTGTGGCAGTGAGTCCTGAGCGCTCAGGCGCATGACCGCCGGTGCGACCATGAATAGATGTTTGAGCGGTTCGCCCTTCGCTTCCAGGCGTCCGCCAAGACTTGCTGCAACAAACCCACCGAAGGAGAAACCGAACAGGGTCAGTGGCAATTGCGGGTGTCTGGCGCGAAACCATTCGGCCACAGCCTGGGCATCATCGACTTCGCCGGTGCCCATATCATGTGTACCTTCACTGGCACCCACCCCGCGGTAGTTGAAACGCAAAGTAATCAAACCGGCATCACGCGCGGTGCGCTGCAGGGTCGAGACCACTTTGTTGAGCATGGTGCCGCCCTGCACCGGGTTCGGATGGCAGATCAGCGCCAGGCCACGCGCCTGCTCGTTGTCCAGGTACAGTGCTTCCAGTTGACCCACCGGGCCATCAATCACTACAGGGGTTTCACGCATAAGCAAGGAAGGAACTCCGTGACCTCGGATCAGGTCGACTCGTCTAGCAAATTGTCTGTGGCTGTCTATTGCGAGTGAATCGCGGTATACAGCGCAGGTTCGAGCCGTTAACGTAAAGCAAAGCCGTTTATAGAGGAAGGACTCGTGGAACACTCGCTCTTAGTTTGGTTGTTACCGACTCTTGCCCTGGTTGTGGGTGTCGCCATTGGGTTCCTGATCGCTCGCGTTGCACCGAACGCTGCGCCCAGCCGCACGCAGCGTCAGCTGGACGATATTCAGGAACGTTTCGACAGTTATCAGAACGAGGTGGTGACCCACTTCAACAGCACCGCGACACTGGTCAAGAAACTGACTCAGAGCTATCAGGAAGTGCAGGACCATCTCGCCGAGGGCGCCAACCGCCTGGCCCTGGACGAACAGACTCGCCAACGCCTGCTGGCTTCCCTGCACGCCGACGCGGCGCAGGCACCCCGTGAACGCCTGACGCCACCGCGCGATCAGGAGCCGCCTCGCGATTACGCACCGAAAGCCCCGAACTCGCCGGGCATGCTCGATGAGCATTATGGCCTGAAGAAGTAATCAGCTTTCGCGCCATACAAAAAGCCCCCGGACTTTCACTGGTCCGGGGGCTTTTTTGTTTCTGTCTGTTCCAGATTTCTGCTGCCTGGTCTGGCCTCTTCGCGGGCAAGCCTGCTCCCACAATGGTCGATGTCGTACACAAAATCTGCATCCAACACATGACCTGTAGGAACGGGCTTGCCCGCGAAGGGGCCGGAACTGACGACAAAAAAAAGCCCGCCCGATCCGTAGAAGATCGAGCGGGCTTTTCTACGCCTGGGGTTCAATCAGACGATCAAGGGTACTGCTGAACCTGACCTTGCTGCTGACCACCATACTGCTGGCCCGGAATCGCCTTGAGGTTGACCTCTACACGGCGGTTCTGCGCCCGGCCATTGGCGTCGCCGTTGCTGGCAACCGGGCTATCCGGACCGGCGCCACGGGCGCTCAGATTGGCACCGCTGACACCTTGCGAGGTCAGGTAGGTTGCCACGCTCTGGGCGCGACGCTGGGACAGGTCCATGTTGTGCTGGCGGCTGCCGGTGCTGTCGGTATAGCCGACGATCTCGATCTGGTTCTGGTTGAACTCTTTGAGCGAGCCCGCCAGGTTGTTCAGAGGCTGATAGAAGCTTGGGGCAATGTTCGCCGAATCGGTAGCGAACGTGATGTTGCCCGGCATGATCAGCTTGATCTGGTCGCCCTGGCGTTGCACTTCAACACCGGTGTTGGCCATGCTGGCGCGCAGCTTTTTCTCTTGCTGATCGGCGTAGTAACCGTAACCGGCGGCGGAAGCACCGACCACCGCAGCACCGATCAGTGCGCCCTTGCCACGGTTATCGTGGTTGATCGCAGCACCGGCCAGCGCACCGGCCAGAGCGCCGAGGCCACCGTATTTCGCGGTTTTGCTCATGCCTTGGGAGCTGCCATCCGCCTGACCCTGCGGCTGACCGTCATAAGGGTTGGGCGAGGCACAGCCGGACAGTACGGCCACGGCAGTAGCGACAATCATCAAACGACGCATGGTGAACATGTAAAGCTCCTACTTTTTTTGCATTCTGTGGTGCAACGGACCAAGGCATCAGCCTTTGCGGGCGTTGGATCATGTTAACGGGTAAAAATTCCGAATGTTACAAATCAGCCCCGAACAAAGGGGTTTTCGCGCATTTCATCGCCCAGACGGGTGTCCGGACCATGCCCGGTCACCACGGTTGCGTCTTCGTCGAGGGTGTACAACCGCTGCTTGATCGAGCGCACGATGGTCGCCTGGTCGCCACCCCACAAATCCGTGCGTCCGACGCCGCGACGAAACAGGGTATCTCCGGCAATCAGCAGCTTGGCCTCGGAAAACCAGAAGCTCATGGAGCCCGGCGTATGACCTGGCGTGTGCAGCGCCACGCCGCAACCGCAGGCCAGTTCTTCATCATCGGCCAGCCAGCGATCCGGGGACGGCACCGGGGTATAAGGAACGCCGAACATCTGGCACTGCATTTCCAGGTTGTCCCAGAGAAACTGGTCTTCCTTGTGCAGATGCAGCGTCGCGCCGGTTTTCTCCTTGAGTTGACCGGAAGCCAGGAAATGATCGAGGTGGGCGTGGGTGTGAATGATGCTGACCACTTTCAGCCCAAGGGCATCGAGACGCGCCAGGATCAGCTCATGATTGCCACCCGGATCGACGACGATGGCCTTTTTCGTTACCGGATCGCCGATGATCGTGCAGTTGCACCGCAACGGGCCGACGGGGAAGGTTTCGCGAATGAGGGTGGGTTGCTGGGACATCGGCGGGGCCTGCTCGATAAACGGGGGATGAGTGATTTTCTCACAATTGAGTATCCAGCCAATGGCCGCGATGTGTAACGTGAAAAATCCTTAACCCAGTACCCCCAATTCCTTGGCTCGCGCCACCGCCTGCGTACGCCGCTCGACCCCGAGTTTGCTATTGATATGGCTGGCGTGGGTCTTGACCGTGTGCAGGGAAATAAACAGCTGATCGCTGATTTCCTGGTTCGAACAGCCCTGGGCGATCAATCGCAGGACCGCCATTTCCCGGGCGCTGAGTTGCTCCGCGGCTGCACAGGACTCCAGCCCGGGACGGGCAGCCAATGCCGGCAGTTTTTCACTGAGGCTCAGGGAAACGGGGGTTGGCGGACAGCTTTGAAGCTGCCCACGCAGCCAGTCCGGGTGCTCGGCCAACAAGCCCTCGAAGGGTTGCAGCACCCCTCCGCCGGCGGCGTCCAGCGCCTGGGCCAGTGCCTTGCGTGCTTCCGGTTCCCGTCCACTACCCAGCAACAACGCCACTTTCTGGGTCAGCGCCATGGCGCTGAGCAGCTGCCGACCGCTTTGCTGGCCATGTTCGAGCAGTGCATTCAAACGCCCTTCGGCCAGCATCGGTTGTCCCTGGATGACGTCGAGCAAGGCTTGCTGCAATTCGATATGCAACGGCAATTGCGGGTGAAACTCCGGTGGTGCCGCCGCGTTTTCGCCGTTATAGGTCTGTCCCAGGCGCGCCAGCCAGGCTTCGGCCAGATCGGTGCGCCCCTGGGCCAGCCAGAGTTCACATTTGACCAGGGTGATCATGGCCAGGTAGTAGATCGGTGGCACATCCCAGATGTGCATGAGCCGTTCGGCCTCGGCAAGCTCGGCAAAGGCCTTGGCGAACTCGCCACTGCTGCCTTCCAGCCTGGCAATCACGCAGTGGCCGATCAGCACGCTGATGTCACGGCAGGCGCGCGCCTCGCTCAAACCGGCCTGCAATCGCACCCGCGCCAATTGCGGCTGCATGCGCAGGGCCAGCAAAAAGCCCTCGTACAAGGTCAGCCGGGCGCGAACTGCATATAGCCGTTGCGCAGGCAAGCTCTGCAGGCGCTGCATTCCCTGACGGACTTCTTCCAGCGCCCGACAGATTTCCCCGCGTGCTTGCAACACCCGGGCGCGGTCGTAGTGCGCCAGTGCTTCGAACAAGGGGTTGCCGACCCGTTGCGCCAACTCCAGCGATTCGCGGTTCAATCCCCGTGCTCGCCACAAATCGCCGTCGGCAATGGCGAGGTTGGACAGGGTTGAAAGGCACATCAGGCGCTGGCCGTAACGCTTGGACGGAAGACTTTCCAACGCTTCGCGGCAGTACCGCAGCGTCAGTTCGCGGTTGCCGCGTCCACGGGCAATGATGCCGCTCAACGCCAGCCATTGAGCGAGCATCGACTTCTGTGCGGTGGCCGACGGAGCAGGCAGGAAACGGCTCAAATGGCTGGCCAGCTCTTCGGCGGCATCCAGTTGGCAAGCCATCCCCAACGCCCAGCTATAGAGCACGATCAGCCGCGGCGTGCTGATCAGCAAGCTGTCAGGCAAGTCCATTTTCCAGCGCAGCAACATGCCGACATTCTGCTCGGCCAGCAGTTGCTCTTCGGAGAGGTTCTGCACCAGGTTCGCCGCGACGTCCAGGTGACCGGCGCGCAAGGCCTGCTCCACGGCCTCATCGAGCAGTCCCTGGGCATTGAACCAGCGGCAGGCACGCAGGTGCAGGCTGGCGGCCGGCACCATCGACTGGGAAGTCGGGCGCGTGCGCAACAGATCGGAAAACAGGTGGTGGTAACGATACCAGTGGCCGTGCTCGTCCAGCGGCACCAGGAACACCTGGTGGGCGAGCAGGAAGCGCAGGATTTCGCCGCTGTCATGGGCGTCGCGAACGGCATCGCACAGTTCGCTGCAAAAACGCTCCTGGGGCGCCGTGTCGTAGAGGAACGACTGGACCTCGGCGGGCAGGCAATCGATGACCTCTTCGAGCAGGTAATCGCGGATCAGCCCTTCCCCGCCGTGCAACGATTGCGGCAGCGCGCCATCGGTACCCGCCTCCGAGGCGGCCAGCAGCCAGAAACGCAACCCCGCGACCCAACCTTCGCTGCGCTGGATCAGGTTTTCCAGTGCTTCACCGCGCAAGGAACTGCTGTGCCGGTCGAGCAGGCTCAAGGCCTCGTCGTGGGTCAGGCGCAGATCCTGTTCATGCAATTCAAGCAGTTGTCGCGACAGCCGCAGCCGCGCCAGATGCCAGTCGGGACGTTGGCGACTGGTGACCATCACCAGCAAGCCATCAGGGAGATGATTGAGGAAAAATTGCAGGCAACGGTCCAGTACCGGCCCTTGGGCCAGATGGTAATCATCCAGCACCAGCAGCAATGGCGTCGCGGTGGACAAGTGCTCGGCCAATTCGTCGAGCAGGCCATCCAGCCATTCTTCGAATGCGAAAGGCTGATGGCGCTGGCGCATTTTCAACAGCCCGAGCGATTGCCTGCCCAGGTGCGGGAAGTAGTCCTGGAGGCCTTCCAGCAGGCGTTCGAGAAAACGTCCCGGGTCACTGTCTCGCGGGCTCAACCCCAGCCAGAGACTTTGCCAGTGCGCCGGCAACCCCTGACAAAACTCCACCGCCAACGAACTCTTGCCGAACCCTGCCGGTGCGCTGACCAGCAATAACCTGCCACCGAGCCCGGCACTCAGGCGCTCGCACAAACGTGGACGCAGCACATGGCCGTCGGGCAACGGCGGGCGGAAGAAGCGCCCGTCGAGTGTCGCGACAGCAACGTTTGCAGAACCTGGGGATGTAGACAAATCAGTCATAGCCGGCTCTTGTTTGAATTGCGGGTGGCGGCGTTGCAGATGTCCGCAGACTAGCCGTAAACGGATAGGGAATGAAGGTAATTGCTACAAATGGCTACAAAAAGTCTACAAGCAAAAAAAAACGCCCCGAACCAGTCGGGGCGTTTTCAGAGGGTGCGGCCTCTACTCAGTTCACTTTAGCGAACACCATCCTGACGCAAGGCGGCCGGGGTGAAGTCGCTGGTGGTGGCAGTGAAGCCGAAGTCATAGGCCGACTTCTCTTCGTTCTTCATGCCCAGCGCCAGGTAACGACCCGATTGCAGGTCGTACAGGGTTTCAAGGGCATACCACGGCACTTGCTTGTCGTAGTAGTTCTCGGCATGGGCCTCGGCGACGCGCCACAGTTGACCGCGACCGTCGTAATGATCGATGACCGCTGCTTGCCAGGTGTCTTCGTCAATGTAGAAGTCACGCTTGGCGTAGATGTGACGCTGACCTTCCTTCAGGGTGGCAACTACATGCCACACACGACGCAACTCGTAACGAGCCAGGTCCTGGTTGATGTGACCGGCCTTGATGATGTCGGTGTACTTGAGCTTCGGATCGTCGAGCTTGTAGGCATCGGAGGCGATGTACATCTCTTTCTTGCCTTCGAGCTTCCAGTCGTAACGATCCGGTGCACCGTTGTACATGTCCAGGTTGTCGGACGTACGCAGGCCATCGGCTGCGGTACCCGGGCCGTCATAGGACACTTGCGGCGCACGGCGCACACGACGCTGGCCGGCGTTGTAGACCCATGCCGAGCGCGGCTCCTTGACCTGGTCGAGGGTTTCGTGAACCAGCAGTACACCACCGGCCAGACGCGCCGGCGCGGTCACTTTCTGCTTGAAGTAGAACAGGATGTTGCCCGGGTTCGCCGGATCGTAGTCCTTCATCTTGTCGCGGAACACGAACTGGTCCTGGAAGTACACCAGGCTGAACGAGCCGTTCGGCTGTGGTGTGGCCTGGGTTACCAGACGGGTCACGCTGCCCCCGCGATAGCGGGTGATATGGTTCCAGATGACTTCAACGCCGCTTTTCGGAATCGGGAACGGAATGGCGGTTTCAAAGTTCTCCAGGCCGTTGCCGCCGGACACCAGTTTGGTGTTGGTGGCGTTCTTCTTGATGGAGGCGAACACCTCATCCGGCACGGTGGCACCGCGGTGGGACGGATAGACCGGCATCTTGAAGGTTTCCGGGTAGCGCTTGAACATCGCGTACTGGCCCGGGGCAAGCTTTTCCTTGTACTGGTCGACGTTCTGCGCCGTGATGGTGAACAGCGGTTTTTCACCCGGGTACGGATCGGACAGGAAGCCCTTGCTGTCGACCGCTCCGGCGTTCTTCGGCAACGGTTTCCAGGTCGGAATCGAACCGTCGGCGTTACCCGCCATTTCAGCGCCCATCGGGGTCAGGCTCTTGCCCAGTTTGTCGGCTTCGGCCTGGGGAACCGCTGCGATGACGCTGGTCGCCAGCAGTGAAAGCCCCAGAACACCGGCGTGGAACAGACTCTTTGTTATTTTCATATGTTCGTTCGTCCTGAAAATTCAGTGCTTAGAAGTTCACGCCGAGGCTGAGCGCAACGAAGTCGCGGTCATCCACGGTGGTGTACCTGCCGTCGAAGAAGTTGGTGTAGGCCAGGCTCGCGGTGTAGGTGTTCTGGTACTCGGCGTCGACACCCAGGCTCACCGCCTTGCGGCCTTCCTCGAAGTTACCGCCAGGCCCAGGGGAGTAGCCTTCCACGTCATGAGACCAGGCTACGTTTGGCTTGAGGTTCACACCGGCAAACACGTCGTTGTATTCCCAGATGGCACGACCGCGGTAGCCCCATGAAGTCGCGGTGGTGAAGCCTTCGTCGGTGCAGTTGCGGCTGCGGTTGTTGGTCGGCGTACCCGGGCCGGCACCGCTGATGGTGCTGTTGTTGAGTGTCACGCAGGTATTGAGCGCGCCAGAGGCTGGCAATTCACCCGGACCGTAGACCGGATCGCGGCCATAACGAACGTCGGAAGTGCTTTCCAGGCCGCCAACGTGGGTCACGCCCACTTCGCCCACCAGGGTCAGACGGCTGGCGCCCATGACCTGATCGAAGAAGTGCGTCAGGGTGGTCTGGAACTGGGTGACTTCCTTGCGACGATACCCGTGCAGGTCCTGACCCGGCACGCCGGTAAGCAGCGATGCATTGGTCAACGGGTTGTTCGGGTTGTTATTGCCTATAGGACGGACACCGGAGAACAGGATGTCGGTGGAGTTGAGCTGCACCGGAGCGTTCGGACGGTAGCTGATCTCACCGCTCCACGCCGTACCGGTAGGCAGGGTGGTGGAGAAGCTCAGGCCGTAGAGGCGGATGTCTTCCGGGTATTCGATGAAGTACTGCGAATTACCCGCCACCAGCAATGGCGCCAGTGCGGCGAACGGGCCGCCCTGGAGGGCCGCTGCGGTGTTGTAGACCGACTGCGGCGCACCGGTAGCGCTGAAGATCGGCGCACGGCTGTGGTAATTCATGAAGTAGGCGCCGAACTCGGTGTCCAGCGGATCGAACATGTACTTGAGGGACGCGCCCCATTGGCCGCTGTCGCGGGCATCGCGATCGGGGCCACGACGCACCAGAACACCCTCATTGTTGACGTCGACGCCGTTGGCGGCCAAAGGCCCCAGGGCAATGGCCGGAATTTGCGAGCGCTTGGCCAGTACGCGCAGGTTGTCGTCGCAGCCGTCGGCAACGATGTCTGGCTGGGAGAAGAACGTGCCGCAGTTGTCGACAACGGTCTGGTCCCATTCAATTTGGTAGAACGCTTCGGCCGAGAGGTTTTCGGTCAGGCTCTGGGACACATAGAACATGTTGACCGGGATCAGGCCTTCCTTGATCTCGGCACCCGGACGGCGGAACGCGGACACGTCGATCGGGTTGATCGAGTTGATGCCACCACCGATGAAGGTACTTTCACCCCAGCTCACGACCTGCTTGCCCAGACGCACGGAGCCTGGCTGATCGGCAATGGAGTAGTTGTGGTAGACGAAGGCGTCGAGGATCTGGCCGCCGGCAGACTTGGCGCCTTCCTTGCGGTTGTCGTCGCTGATGTCCTTGAACGGACGGCTTTCGTCCTTCAGTTCAAAGTCGTACCAGTATTTGCCACGGACGAAAACACCGGTATCGCCGTATTTCAGTTCAAGGTCATGGATGCCCTTGAAGATCTTCGAGAAAGTTTCCCCGCTCTTGAAGTTCAGGTGACCGTCATCAGAAGTCTGGGACAGACCCTTGCCGCCGTTGTTGACACCGATGAGGTTCTTGTTGGCACTTTCGGTAGACCAACTGGCTCCGATCGACAGGGATGAGTCGAACTGACCTTCGATTTCACCGACGTTGAAACTGACGCCGAATGCTGGCCCGGCGAGCGTAGAGGCAAGACTGACAGCCAGGGGCAGTTTCGCCCGGCGCCAGAACTGGTTTGCTGATGTCATCGACGCTACTCCATGTGCATTTTATTTTTATGGCAAGAGCACTTCTAAAAACGCTGTGGATAACCGGGAGCCATGGCATCCCAAAGTCATTCCAAAGTTGCATCGCCCCGGTTCGTGCGGTTGCCCCGTTCTTAAAAATCCTTGAGTGGACTATAGCCAGCAGGTAGTAGCGCTTGATCCCTCTAAAGTGTGATTTGCAGCTGCCAGCCACTCTGGAACAGTCCTTTCGCCAGTCCGACACCCGTCGGCACGGCAAGGATGGCTGAAAATTTCGTTTTGACAAGCCAAGCGCTTGCTTGGTGGGGCTGGCGTGCCCTTTCGAGCACGCCAGGTGACGCTTAAAGCGTCGAGAGGAAGGTGCTGTTGGTGGCTTGCCATTCGCTGATGTCGACACGAATGCGCTTCTTGTCGAGCTTGCCGACACTGGTCTTGGGAATTTCAGTAACAAGGGCGATCTGGCTCGGAATCGCCCACTTGCTCAAGTGCCCCAGCTCCACAAACGGCTTGAGGTGTTCCTTGAGTTCCCGTGCCCCGATTGCATGCCCCTCACGGAGCACCAGCAGGGCAAACGGCCGCTCGCCCCACTGCGGATCGGGGATCCCCACCACTGCTACTTCACGTACCGCCGCATGACGACTGATCAGGTCTTCCAGGTCCAGGGAGGAGATCCACTCGCCACCGGTCTTGATCACGTCCTTGATCCGGTCACGAATGTCGATCACGCCCATGCTGTCCAGGGTCGCCACGTCACCGGTGTGCAGCCAGCCTCCGGCCCAGAGCTCGGCGCCCTTCTGCGGCTCATTGAAATACCCCTCGGTCAGCCACGGCGCGCGTAACACCAGTTCGCCCTGGGTCTCGCCATCGGCGGGCAGGAAGTTGCCCTCGGTGTCGACGATCGCCGCCTCCACCAGCGGCCCCGGTACGCCGGCCTTGATCCGGTAAGTGGTGCGTTCGTCTTCGGTACCCGCCATCAATTCGTCGTTGAGGTGCGCGCACGAAACCAGTGGCCCGGTTTCCGACATGCCATAGGCGGCGGTCAGCTGAATGCCTTTGGCCTTGGCCGCCTCGTACAACGTGCGGTTCAGGGCGCTGCCGCCGATGACGATTTTCCAGCCGCCGAAGTCGACGGTCTGCGCGGCCTTGGCATTGAGGACCATCTGCAAAATGGTCGGTACGCAATGAGAGAACGTGACCTTTTCCTTGCGCCACAACTCCACCAGGTACTCCGGGTCATAGCGGCCGGGATACACCTGCTTGAGCCCGAGCATGGTCGCCACATACGGCAAGCCCCAGGCGTGCACGTGGAACATCGGGGTGATCGGCATGTACACGTCGTTGGTGCCCAGCAGGCGCACGCTATCGATCGCGCCCATGATGGTCGACACGCCCATGGTGTGCAGCACCAGTTGCCGATGGGTGAAGTACACGCCCTTGGGGTTGCCGGTGGTGCCGGTGGTATAGAACGTGGTCGCGACCGAGTTTTCGTCGAAATCCTCGAAGTCGTATTGCGGGCTCGCCGCGGCCAGCAGTTGTTCGTATTCGCCGACGAGATTCGGCAGGTCCGCGGTTTTTTCCGGCAGGTCAGTCAACAGCAGGGTTTTGTCGACCGTGGTCAGTTGCCCCTCGATGGCCTTGTAGAGACCGACGAACTCGCTGTTGACCAGCACAAAGCGGTCCTCGGCGTGGTTCATGGTGTAGAGGATCTGTTCCGGCGACAGGCGCACGTTGATGGTGTGGATCACCGCACCGATCATCGGGATGGCGAACATGCATTCCAGGTAACGATGGCTGTCCCAGTCCATCACACCCACGGCATCCCCGGGCTTGACTCCGGCCGCTGTCAGCACGTTGGCCAGGCGGGCTACCCGTTCGATCAGGGTCGGGTAGCTATAGCGCAACTTGTCGCGGTAGATGATCTCGCGGGTTTTCTCATAACGGGCACCGGACATCAGCAGCCGTTTGATCAACAGCGGGTACTGGTAAGCGCCTTCGGCCGGGGGGATAACGCGAGTCTTCAACATAATAATCCCTTTAATCTGACTGCACGGTCGTGACTGAAAGTACGCACTGTAGTGCCCTTGAACGTCAGCCAAATCAGCCAAAGGAATGATTTGCAGAACCCCATGAATGATAGCGATGCGCCATCATTCGCGAGGTTTGATCATCTGTAGGAGCAGCCGGTCGACGCTCGATTGCTCGCGATGAACCCGGGATTACCGCAGGGGGGTCAGATATCAAGCGTTATCGTTGACGAGCATCGCGAGCGAGCTCCTACAGGGATAGATATCTGATCAGTGCATCTCGGTAAAAGCGAGCTTCACGCCAATCGCGATCAGCACCGCGCCCATGGTCCGATCGAACCAGTGCCCCATGCGGGCGAAACCGGCGCGTACGCGCTGCTGGCTGAACAACATCGCCACCAGGCAGAACCAGGTCGCTGTCGCCACCGCCAGGTAAACCCCGTACCCGGCCTGCACGGCCAGCGGCGTGTGCGGGTTGATCACCACAGTGAACAGCGAGAGGAAGAACAGCGTGGCTTTCGGATTGAGACCGTTGGTGACGAAACCCGAAGTGAAGGCACCACGGGCGGTGCGCTCGCCGGCTTCCTTGTGCAGGTCGTCAGCCACAGACTTGGCCGGTTGCGCGCGCAGCGCCTTGTAACCGATGTACAGCAGGTAAGCGGCGGCGGCCCATTTCAAGGCATTGAACAGCACGATCGACTGGGACACGATCAGGCCGATACCCAACAGCGAGTAACCCACGTGCAGGAAAATCGCCGTGCCCACGCCCAGTGCGGTCCAGGTGCCCGCGCGACGCCCGTGGGTAACACTCTCGCGCACCACCACGGCAAAGTCCGGGCCAGGGCTGGCCACGGCCAGCAGGTGAATCAGGGCAACGGTCAAGAACTCTGTCCAGTACATGGGGGCTCCTTCAGGCCAAGCGTAACTAGTTATTTCATCTGGTAGGCTCGGCAGATTACGCCTTCAGTTCATTGCACAAAAGGTACAGTTGATGACGAACACCCGCCGCGCCGTTTTCCTCGACCACCCGTCCCTGGACCTCGGCGACCTTGACCTCGACCCGCTGCGCAGCTGTTTCAGCGATTTGCAGCTGTTCGCCCAGACCTTGTCCGATCAAGTCATCGAACACCTCAAGGGTGCCACCGTCGCCATCAGCAACAAGATCCTGATCGATGCCGCCGCCATGGCCGCCAGCCCTGATCTCAAGCTGATCCTGATCACCGCCACCGGCACCAACAATGTCGACCTCGCCGCCGCCCGCGCCCACGGGATTACCGTGTGCAACTGCCAGGGCTACGGCACACCGTCGGTGGCGCAGCACACGATCATGCTGCTGCTCAACCTGGCCACGCGCCTGGCCGATTATCAAAAAGCCGTCGGCGAAGGCCGCTGGCAGCAAGCCAAACAATTCTGTTTGCTGGATTACCCGATTGTCGAACTCGAAGGCAAAACCCTTGGTCTTTTGGGCCATGGCGAATTGGGCGGCGCGGTCGCACGGCTGGCTGAAGCCTTCGGTATGCGCGTTGTGCTGGGGCAAATTCCAGGGCGCCCTGCCCGGCCGGACCGCCTGCCACTGGATGAACTGCTACCGCAAGTCGATGCCCTGACCCTGCACTGCCCGCTCAACGAACACACCCGTCACTTCATCGGCGCCCGCGAACTGGCCGCGATGAAACCCGGCGCGTTCGTGGTCAACACCGCCCGCGGAGGCCTGATCGACGAACAGGCGCTGGCCAACGCCTTGCGCAACGGGCATCTGGGCGGCGCCGCCACTGACGTGCTGAGCGTCGAGCCTCCCGTCAACGGCAATCCGCTGCTGGCCCATGACATCCCGCGCCTGATCGTCACCCCGCACAACGCCTGGGGCAGCCGCGAAGCGCGCCAGCGAATCGTTGGCCAAGTGACCGAAAACGCACTGGGATACTTCAGCGGTAAGGCGCTGCGGGTCGTCAGTTGATAAACTGCGGCACTTTTTTTCACAGGAGCAGTTATGGATCCGCGCAGTGAAGTACTGCTTCGTCAGGCCGAGTTATTCCAGGGTTCGGTGTTGTTGGCCGGCTTGCCCGCCGACGACTTGCTGGGCCGTCTGCCCGAAGCTCACGGCTGGTGCTGGCACGCCGGCGATCAGGCCGCGCTGGACGCCCGCTTCGCCGAGCGCAGCCATTTTGGTGTGAATGCTCCCAAGCGCGAGTTCGATACAGCGGTGGTGTTTCTGCCTAAGGCCAAGGACCTGACCGACTACATTCTCAACGCCCTCGCCTCGCGGCTGGCTGGCCGCGAGCTGTACCTGGTTGGCGAGAAAAAAAGCGGCATCGAAGGCGCCGCCAAACAACTCAACCCGTTCGGCAAGCCACGCAAACTCGACAGCGCGCGCCACTGCCAGCTCTGGCTGGTCACCGTGGCCAACGCGCCTGAAGCCAAACCGCTGGAGAGCCTGGCGCAGACCTACGAACTGCCGCTGGCCGAAGGCCCGTTGAAGGTCATCAGCCTGCCGGGGGTGTTCAGCCATGGTCGCCTGGATCGCGGCAGCGCGCTGTTGCTGGAACATCTGGACAAACTGCCCAGCGGGCACTTGCTCGATTTCGGTTGCGGCGCAGGGGTCTTGGGCGCGGCAGTGAAACGTCGTTACCCGCATAACCAGGTCACGTTGCTGGATGTGGATGCCTTTGCCGCTGCCAGCAGTCGCCTGACCCTGGCGGCCAATGGTCTGGAAGCCGAGGTGATTACCGGTGACGGCATTGATGCCGCCCCGATGGGTTTGAGTGCGATCCTGAGCAATCCGCCGTTCCATGTCGGCGTGCACACCGACTATTTCGCAACGGAGAACTTGCTGCGAAAAGCGGCCAAACATCTGAAAAACGGTGGCGAACTTCGCCTGGTAGCGAACAGCTTCCTGAAGTATCAACCGTTGATCGAAGAGCATCTTGGTGTGTGCGCGATCAAGGCCGAAGGACAGGGCTTCCGGATCTACCGAGCCAAGCGCGGATAGAACTTCTTTGAAAAAGAAGGCTTGCCGAATGGGTTTTGCAAAGGCAGAATCCGCTCCGTCCTAGGGGAGTAGTCTCCCACGAGCGCCACGCTCGTCCGGCATGCGTCAACATACTTGGTCCTCAGACCATGGCGCATGCGACCCAAGCATCCACATCAGATGGATTGCAGGGTTTGACAAGACCTATGACACGAACACCTTACCCGGGGCGGGGAGGCTGTACGTGTCATAGCCGTGTCGACCCGCCCCTTAGGAAAACCCCTGATGCTGGATTCACTACTCGTACCTACCGCAATCGTTGCCTTGGCCGAAATCGGCGACAAGACGCAACTGCTCGCGCTCATTCTCGCTGCCCGTTTCCGCAAGCCCTGGCCGATCATCGCCGGTATCGTCGCCGCGACCCTGGCCAACCATGCGGCCGCCGGTGCAGTGGGCGCCTGGGTCGGCAGTTTCTTCTCGGATACGATGTTGCACTGGATCCTCGCCGCGAGCTTCGCCGCCACGGCGCTGTGGACCCTGGTCCCGGACAAGATGGATGACGACGAAGCCAGCACCGCCCGAAAGTTCGGGCCGTTCCTGACCACGCTGATCGCGTTCTTCCTGGCGGAAATCGGCGACAAGACGCAGATCGCGACCGTGATGCTGGCTGCGCAATATCCAGAATTGTGGCTGGTGATCATCGGCACCACCCTCGGCATGCTGATTGCCAACGTGCCCGTGGTATTGGCCGGTAACTTTGCCGCGGACAAATTGCCGTTGACCCTGATCCGTCGACTGGCGGCGTCGGCGTTCTTCATCCTGGCGATTGTCGCGGTGTACAAAGCGATGCAGAGCAGCGGGTGGGTTTGACCCGGGTACTGAGATCAATCTGTGGCGAGGGGGCTTGCCCCCGTTCGGCTGCGCAGCAGTCGTAAATCCTGCAACCGCGGTGTAACTGTTGAATTGTGGCTGCAGGTAATGGGGCCGCTTCGCAGCCCAACGGGGGCGAGCCCCCTCGCCACATTTTCAGCATCTGATAGTCAAGACTTCTTGGCCTGCTCATACAAAGGCATGACCTTCGGAATCGCCGCCTGCAACGCCGCAATACGACTCGACGACGCCGGGTGAGTGCTCAGGAACTCCGGTGGTGAACCTTCCGAGACCTTGCTCATCTTGTTCCACAGGGTGATCGCGGCATTCGGGTTGTAACCGGCGCGGGCGGCCAGTTCCAGGCCGATCAGGTCCGCTTCGTTTTCATTGGCACGGCTGTTGGGCAAGGTCATGCCGTAGTTGGCCACGGTATCGGCCAAGGCCAGGCTGTCCTGCCCCAACCCGAGCAAGGCACCCGCGCCCTGCTTCGCCATTTCGATGCCGTAAGCCTTGGACATCGCTTCACGACCGTGCTCACGCAGGGCGTGGGCGATTTCATGACCCATAATCGCGGCGATTTCATCGTCGGTCAGTTGCAATTTGTCGATCAACCCGGTGTAGAAAATGATCTTGCCGCCAGGGCCACAGTTGGCATTGAGTTCATCGCTCTTGATCAGGTTGACTTCCCACTTCCACTGGGCCGCATCCGGACGGAAGTTCGGCGCCTGGGCAATCAGCCGGTCGGCAATCGCCTGAACCCGCCGAGCTTCATTGCTGGACTTGTCCAGCACACCCTTGCTGGACGCTTCGCCCACTGTCTTCTGATAGGACTGGGCGTACATCTGGTCGACCTCTTGCGCAGACAACATGCTGAACATGTACTGCTTACGCTCAACGCCTACAGCGCCGCCACTGGTGGTATTGACCGACTGGCAGCCGGTGAGCAACAGCGCTGCGCTTAGTGCACTGACAACCAAAATCTTGTTCATCAAAAAACTCTCTGAAAACATGCCGTTTATCCTAAGCGTGGAAATGTATCGACGCCAGATACAATGGACGTAAGACGCACAATTCGAACAAAGCTCTCATCGCCGTAGAAAAAATTCACATACGGCGACAACCCGCAGCCCATCACGCCGCTCATTGATTCAATTACGACATCCGGCACGCCAAAACGGTCCTTTCAACTGCCCACGCTCATGCCCGCCCGTCACCCTGCCGATACACCTGGGCAGACGTCCTTTCGCGTGCGGAGCCCCCATGAAATTCAAGTCGATCCAGTTTTCCGTGGCGGCCCTTGCCGGCGCCATTGTCCTTAGTGTCGTGGCAGCGCTGGTTGTGTACGCACTGTTCTCCGGCGCCCGGACGCAAGACATGGTCCAGGAGCGGACCCAGGCCCAATTCGAGCAAGTCATCGAACAACGCCTGACGTCCCTGGCGCAAACCCAGGTCAGCCAGATCCAGCGCGAACTCGAAGCACCGCTGCTGATTGCCGGCGGACTGGTGCGGGTCAACGCCCTGATCGGCACACCGGGTGCCGATGGCCAGCCCGCCCTGAGCCTGAGCCGCGAGCAACTGATCGGCCTGATCAAGGAAAACGTGGTCAAGAACCCGAAAATCCTCGGCACCTACATCGGCTGGGAAAAAGACGCACTGGATCACAACGACGCGGCTTACGTCGGTACCCAAGTGGTCGGCATCGACGCCGCCAACGGGCGTTTCCTGCCCTGGTGGTTCCGCAACGACGACGGCACCCTGGGTCTGGACAAACTTGTGGACGTCGACGACCAGAAAACCCTGTCCACCGGCGTGCGCGCCAGCGAGTACTACCTGTGCTCGAAAGAAACCCAAAAATCCTGCGTGATCGACCCGGCGCCTTATAAGGTGGGCGACAAAATCGTCATGCTCGCCTCCTTTATTGAGCCAATCATGCTCAACGGTGCCTTCCAGGGCATCGTCGGCGCCGACCTGTCGGTGAACTTCATCCAGGAAATGCTCCTGGGCGCCAACCAGAAGCTTTACAGCGGCGCCGGGGAAATGGCCCTGATCGGCGGCAATGGCCGGATCGTTGCCTACACCAAGGATCCGAGCAAATTCGGCGAGAAGGTCAGCGACATCCTCGACAGCAAACAGATCGCCAACATGGCCAATCTCAAGCGCGGCGAAGTCACCTATACCGTCGACAAGGCCCAGGGCCGGATCGAGTTGTACCTGCCTTTCGGCATCGGCCAGACCGACGCCCGCTGGACCCTGATGCTGCAGTTGCCGCTGAATGCGGTCATGGCCGACCTGCAAAAGCTCCAGGCCGACCTGGACGCGCAGCGCAAATCCGACACCTTCGGCATGGCGATGGTTGGCCTGGTGATTGCCGGTATCGGCTTGCTGGTGATCTGGCTGGTGGGCCACGGCATCGCCCGCCCGCTCAAGCAGATGGTGGCCATGCTCGACGATATCGCCCAGGGCGAAGGCGACCTGACCCGACGCCTGACCAGCGATCGCGCCGATGAACTGGGCTCGATCGCCAAAGGCTTCAACACTTTCCTGGCCAAGTTGCAGGCGATGATCACCCAAGTGGTGACTTCGGTGCAGAGCGTCAGCGATTCGTCGGAACACACCGCCGACATCGCCATCCGCACCAACACCGGTGTGCACAAGCAAATGGCCGAGATCGATCAAGTGGCCACCGCCGTACAGGAAATGACCGCCACCGCCCAGGACGTCGCGCGCAATGCGACCCAGGCCGCACAGGCCGCCAGCCATGCCGATCAGGCCGCCAGCCAGGGCATGCAGATCGTGCGCGACACCTCGAACTCCATTGGTGCCCTCGCCGTGGAGATCGGCCGGGCCGTCGGCGTGGTGCAAACCCTGGCCAAGGACAGCGAAAACATCAACGCCATCCTCACCGCCATTCGCGGGATCGCCGAGCAGACCAACCTGCTGGCCCTTAACGCAGCCATCGAAGCCGCCCGTGCCGGTGAACAGGGCCGAGGTTTTGCCGTGGTGGCCGACGAGGTGCGTAACCTGGCGCAGAAGACGCAAAAGGCCACCGAAGAAATCCAGACCATGATCCAGCAACTGCAGCAAGGCACCCGGGATGTGGTGCGAGTCATGGAGGACAGCCAGAACCGCACGGACGAAAGCGTACTGCACGCATCGAAGGCCGCCGAAGCACTGGAAACCATTACTCAGGCAGTGTCGGTGATCAACGACATGAACACCCAGATTGCCAGCGCGGCCGAGGAGCAAAGTGCGGTGGCGGACGACATTAACCGCAACGTGATCAACATCGGCCAGGTGGCCAATGAAGTGGCCGGTGGGGCGGATGAGTCGAGCGCGGCCAGTGCGGACTTGACCAAACTGGCTGAGCAGCAGCGGCGGTTGATCAATCAGTTCCGGGTCTGATCCGAAGCCCCCATCGCGAGCAAGCTCGCTCCCACATTGGATCTGTGGCGTCACAAATACCCTGTGGGAGCGAGCTTGCTCGCGATGGGGCCGGTTCAGCCACCCAATAGCTCAACCCGGAGTAAGGCACTCCGGTCCATTGAGCTTCGGATCATTCACCATGTTGGCCAGGACCCGCTCGCGCAATGCCGCAGGTTCACTGGCCAGCAATGCTTGCAAAGCATGCAGCGGCGTCTCGGGATCCAGCCACGCGGCCTGCCCCGCCTCATCAAGAATCAACGGCCGCCGCTGGCTCGCTGCCGGCTGGGTAATCACGGCGGTACTCAGCCACACCTGCTCCTGTACCGGATACGCCTCCCAGATCGCCGCAAAAAATAATGACGAGCCCTCCCCTGGTGTCAGCCAATACGGACGCTTGCGCGTCGTGCCGCGCCATTCGTAGAAACCATTGGCCGGCAACAGGCAGCGGCGCTCGCGCAAGGCCTGGCGAAACATTGGCTGTTCGGCAACGGTTTCGGCGCGGGCGTGGGCCGGGGTGCGGGACAGATCGGTCAGCCAGGGTGGCGTCAGGCCCCAGCGGGCGCGGGCCAGCGTGCGCTGGCCGTCTGGCTCGGCCCGTAGCATCAACACCGAATCATTGGGGGAAATGTTCCACTGCGCCTGCTGGTCGGCGGGAAAACCGGGCAGCGCCGCGAAGGCGGGGTTCCAGCGAAACAGGGCATAACGTCCACACATGGGGCAACACGACTCTTGATCAAACGAACGCCAGCCTAACAGACCAGCGTGCCGGGGAAGCTGTCCGGTTCATCGCCAGACAGCGGCAGCGCGGCATTGTACGCGGTGATCAGCTCGCGGGCGTATTCGGCCTGGTCGTTATCCACTGCCAAACCCAGCAAACCGAAAATCGGCAACTCACCGGTGGCTCCCACCAGATCGCGCCCCACCAGATGCGCCTCAATGCCCTCGCTGGCGAGCATGCCTTGCAGCAACTCGCCTTCCATCAGGTTTTCCGGGTCGTAGATGCGCTGCATACACGCTCCTCACTCGTTTTCGCTGAACACTTCGAGATGCCATTCCTCTTCATGAACCTGCAACACGAAGGTTATCGGCCGACAGCACACCTGGCAGTCTTCAATATAGGTCTGATCGCCACCGGACAGATCCAGCGTCGTCTCGACTTCCTCACCACAATACGGACATTCATACAGCGCAGTTTCCAGCATCGCGGTCTCCCAAGTGACTTGTGCGTATAATCGCCGGTCTATTTGCAGGGCTATTTTTGTCTGGCTACTTTTTCAGACCGTACCCCGCCGGTTTTCGATCAAAACCTTTACTTACCCTAGCCGTTTCTAACAAGAGAGCATGATGGGCGAATTCGATGCCATCCGACCTTACGACGACAGCGAAGTCCCAGCGGTGCTGGACCGGCTGCTCGGCGACAAGGCGTTTCTAGATATCCTCACCCACTTCCGCTTCCCGCGTTTCGCCGGCGCTTTAGGCTGGGCACTCAAACCTCTTATAGCCCATCGGCTGCGCCGTGAGTTTGCCGGCATTACCTCAGTGGCCACGCTGCAGGACAAAGTCGAGGTTTACGTCGACCACACCATTGAGCGTGCCACCGACGGTGTCACCTATACCGGGGTGGAGCAATTCAAGTCCGGCAGTGCCTATCTGTTCATCGCCAACCACCGCGACATCGTGATGGACCCGGCCTTCGTCAACTATGCCGTCTACCACGCCGGCCTACCGACGCCACGCATCGCCATTGGCGATAACCTGCTGCAAAAGCCTTTCGTCAGCGACCTGATGCGCCTGAACAAGAGCTTCATCGTGCACCGCTCGATCAGCGGACGTCGGGAAAAAATGGCGGCTTATCAGCTGTTGTCGGCGTACATCAATCATTCGATCCGCAACGATTGCGCCTCGATCTGGATCGCCCAGGCCGAAGGCCGCGCCAAGGACGGTGACGACCGTACCGAATCGGCAATCCTCAAGATGTTCCACATGAGCCGCAAGGACGAGCCGTTCGGCGAAGTCATTCAGTCGCTGAACCTGACCCCGGTGTCGATCAGCTACGAGTACGACCCGTGCGATCAGGCCAAGGCCCGCGAGCTATACATCCGCGCCACCACCGGCAGCTACACCAAGGTGCCGGGTGAGGATGACGTGAGCATCGCCAAGGGCATCACCGGCTACAAGGGCCGGGTGCATGTGAACTTTGCCGCGCCGATCACCGAACTGTTCGAAGACACCAAGCAATTGGCGGTCGAGATGGACCGGCAAATCCTCAGCGGATACCGCTTGTTCCCCGTGCACTACCTGGCTTACGCGCAGTGGAAGGACACCGATCCGCAGTTGCAGGTGCCGAAAGCCGCCGAAGTGTTCCCGGCCGAGGAACTGGCCAAGGCCCAGGAAGAATGGCAACGCCGCCTGGACGCCTGTCCTGAAGAGCATCGTCCATTTCTGGTGCTGCAATATGCGACGCCGGTGCGCAATCAGTACCGGGTGAAGGCAGGGTTGCCGCTGTAAGCGGTATAGGCCTGACGGCGCTTTTTGTGGCGAGGGGGCTTGCCCCCGTTGGGCTGCGAAGCGGCCCTAAAACCCAAGAAGGTTTTCCCTCTGACACAGCGTCCCTGTCAAGGTGACGACGGCTTCGCCGCCGAACGGGGGCAAGCCCCCTCGCCACAGGGTTTACTTCAGCCTCAGACCTGCGTACTGATCCACGACACCAGCAGTGCCATGCCCATGCAGGCAAAGCCGAAGATGTAGAAAAACCGGTTCTTGCGCAAGGTCGCCCAGTCCAGCGTGGGCTCTACGCTGGGGCTGCTCTGGCGCTGCGCCTGCAAACTGGCCATCGCGCGCAGTTCGCGACGACGGGTGGCGTGCAGCAACCAGCCGCCGGGGAAGGCAAAGAACAAGGCCAGCAGATTGATCAATTTGGCGGGATGGGCGGTAAACAGCGTCATCAAGTGCAGCGACATCACAAACCTCAAGTAACACAGGTGGCAGGTGCCGGACCGGCGACCGCGGCGCGGATTCTACCGAAAGCCTGCGCGCCTGCCCTCTGTTTCCGACAAGTAACGAAGCTTTTGATCAATAGCTGTCCTGAGTCACGGCTTCGTCATCTGTATCGGCGAACATGCGCGCCTCGAAACCGACACGGATCACGTCATGCTCCACGCCGAAAACCAGGATCGTCTTTACCTCATCACCCCCAGCGAAGAACAACAAGCCCTCGTCGGCAGCCTCGCCTTCAACGTTCAGGACCGCCACTGGCTGGTGTATTGCGCACTCGGTGGCCACCAGCATGCGGATTTGCCGGAGGCGGATTTGCTGACGGGCGTGAGCGTGCTGGATTTTTACTCGCAAGCCGCCTGAAACCGATCTGTAGGAGCGAGCTTGCTCGCGATGGACTTGAGGGCGCCGCGGGGAATCAGATTTCCCGCGTAATCGTTAAAGACCATCGCGAGCAGGCTCGCTCCTACAGTGGGCTCGCATTACTCGCCGAGAACCTGCCCCACAGTCGGGTCCTTGAACAGGCGGGTCAACGCATCACTGAGCACATCGCTGACCAGCTTGGTGTTGGTTTCCTGGTTCGGCGCCATACCGAAGCGCTGGTCCAGGGAAGCACCATAACGGCCGCTGTAGCGACGGTTGGCGTTCTGCACATCCGAGCGGAAAGTCGCGCCGATGGTCGCTTCGGTCACGTACATGCCTTCTTTAGGCGACTGATACTTCAGCTCGGCCAGGGTCACGGTGATTTGCGGTGCGTTCGCCGCATTAGCGGTCGGGGTGAAACCCAACAGGCGCACGGCAGCTTCGGCCTGAGCCTGCAGCTTCGGCAGGATCTGCGCGCCTTGTACGGTAATCGCGCTGGTCTCCGGGTACAGGCCACCACGGGTGCCGAGGGTTGGCGACGGACGTCCGTCCACCACACGCACCACAACAGGCTGACCGTGGCCGACGGGCGCCAGTTGAGCCGTCAACTTGGGTTCCGGGCTCAGTTGTTGCGGGCTGTGGGCGCAGCCAACCAGGGTCAAACTGGTCACAGTGATCAAACCGAACAACAGGCGTTGCAACATGCTCTTCTCTCCAGAATCAGGCACAAACAGGCCGGCAGTATAGCGGTGCGCCACTGCGGGTAACCAGCACCTCACAGTGTTTGATGAAATCTCTGACAAGCCCTTGGCAACGCGGTTCCTGTCATGCAGATGTCACCCCCCATACACTTGCACGTAATGGCCTGCAGGCAATCTTCTCGGCAGACACCCAAACGGTATATCGCCATGCGCCATCTGATCTCTCTGTTCGCGCCACGCCCACTGCATCGCTGCTTCGCCCTGCTCGACCGCAACGGCCGCTGCCAGGCCTTCAAACAGTGCAGCCTCCAGCCCATGGGCGATGGCTGGGTTGAAATCGAAGAGATCCGCCTGAACTGGCTGAATCAGCCGCTGCCTGCAGGTGCTCGCGTCGTTTCGCAGCAGCACCGGCCACGCTCGCGTGCACAGCAAATGATGACGACCTGACCAAACACCTAATAAAAGTCATTAAACACGACCATTTCCCTGCGTTTCTTAGATACAATCTCCCCCCGATTATAAGGACGTCTCCTGATCGGGCCTCGCAGCATCGTCAATGCGCTTGTATTGACACCCCCGCACCGCCCACAGAGAGCCGCCCACACAGATCGAGTGAAGCTGGCGCGCTTGCTGTTTTGTTGAGCAAAACCTCCACTTTTCGCGAATCTGCAGAGCTGTCATTACGCTCGGTCACTGAGCTGTTTGCCCGTTTTGCCTGCCCTGTATCCCATGGCGGCAATCCATCCGGGCACGGTGCCAGGCTGGGACAGCCCTTTTTGAGGTTCACGTCTTCAAAAGAGCGTGAAAAAAACGGGTTTTCACAACTTCACAAGAGTGTGGCGAGCAAATGAATAGTTTTGCGTCTGAACATGCACCATTAGCGTCTACAACAGCCCAACGACACAGGACCGAGTATTCCTCGAACACCGGAGCCTGAAGCCTGTCCGCTACGGATTTGGTTGCACAAACGGATGTATCGACCATAAGTCGAATTGCCTCCCGCGCGCTGAAATGAGTTCATATGGCTCATTAGGCCTGGCAGGTAGCGTCCGTCGAAGTTGCGATAAATTGCGAAGATTCGGACATGGCGATCCTGCCATGGGTACCTGGGGCAACACTGACACGCCCCGTCACTCCTGGCAGCCATGCCGACAATTTGGTGCTGCAGATTTTGGAGACGCGTTAAATGGCGCATAACGAAGCAGTCGACGTAGTACTGGTTGGGGCCGGCATCATGAGTGCCACCCTTGCAGTACTGCTCAAAGAGCTCGACCCCGCGATCAAGCTGGAAGTCGTCGAGCTGATGGATTCCGGTGCCGCGGAGAGTTCCAACCCGTGGAATAACGCCGGTACCGGTCACGCCGGGCTGTGTGAGCTCAACTACACGCCGCAGGCCGCCGATGGCGCCGTCGACATCAAGAAAGCCGTGCACATCAACACCCAGTTCGAGGTGTCGAAGCAATTCTGGTCGTACCTGACCAAAAAAGGCACGTTCGGCTCGTGCAAATCGTTTATCAGCCCGGTGCCACACCTGAGTTTCGTGCAGGGCGACAGCGGCGTGTCCTTCCTCAAGGAACGCTTCAAGGTGCTGAGCAAGCACCACGCCTTCGCCGACATGGAGTACACCGAAGACAAGGCCAAAATGGCCGAGTGGATGCCGCTGATGATGCCTGGTCGCGATCCTGGCGAAACCCTCGCCGCGACCCGCGTGATCAATGGCACCGACGTCAACTTCGGCGCCCTGACCAACCAGTTGCTCAAGCACCTGACCAGCGCACCCGATGCCCAGGTCAAGTACTGCAAGCGCGTGACCGGCCTCAAGCGCAGCAACGGAGGCTGGACTGTCAGCATCAAGGACGTCAACAGCGGCAACACCCGTGAAGTCGACGCCAAGTTTGTTTTCCTCGGCGCAGGCGGTGCGGCATTGCCGCTGCTGCAGGCCTCGGGCATCGAAGAGAGCAAAGGCTTCGGCGGCTTCCCGATCAGCGGCCAATGGCTGCGTTGCGACAACCCGGAAGTGGTCAAGCACCACCAGGCCAAGGTCTACAGCCAGGCTGCCGTGGGTTCGCCACCAATGTCCGTGCCGCACCTGGACACCCGCGTCGTTGAAGGCAAGAAATCCCTGCTGTTCGGACCGTACGCCGGCTTCACCACCAAGTTCCTCAAGCACGGCTCCTTCATGGACCTGCCGATGTCGGTTCGCGCCGGCAACATCGGGCCGATGCTGTCCGTGGCAAAAAACAACATGGACCTGACCAAGTACCTGGTCAGCGAAGTGATGCAGTCGATGGAGCAGCGCCTGGAGTCCCTGCGTCGCTTCTACCCTGAGGCGAAAGCTGAAGACTGGCGCCTGGAAGTGGCCGGTCAACGGGTGCAGATCATCAAGAAAGACCCGAAGAAAGGCGGCATCCTGCAATTCGGTACCGAACTGGTCGCGGCCAAGGACGGTTCCCTGGCGGCACTGCTCGGCGCTTCGCCAGGTGCCTCGGTGACCGTTTCGATCATGCTTGAGCTGATCGAAAAATGCTTCCCGGGCAAAGCCAAGGGCGAATGGGCCACCAAACTGGCCGAAATTTTCCCGGCCCGGGAAAAGGTCCTGGAAACCGACGCTGCGCTGTATCGCAAGATCAACACGCAGAACAACGTTGCCCTGGAACTGGTTGAAGCCAGCAGCGAGACCGAAAGCTACGCTTGATTCGGCCTTAAAAAAAACGCCCCGTTCTCACTGAGAGCGGGGCGTTTTTTTATGGCTGAAATTTACTCAGCCGCGAGCTTTTTCGATCAGTTCAATGTAGTCCGGCGCGTTGCGCTGATCCTTGATCAGGGCGACGAAGTCATTGCCGTGCTCATCCTTGCCATTCAGGTCGTAACCCGCTTCGACGAAGAACGTCAGGAAACGCTCGAAATCGTCGATGCGCAGGCCACGGTAGGCCTTGACCAGTTTGTGCAGGGACGGAGAAGTCGCGTCGACCGGTTCGAAATCGAGGAACAACTTGATCTGCTCATCGCCGATCTCGTCACCAATCACTTGTTTTTTATCTTTACGCATTGCCGACTCCAGCTCGCAGACATTTCACGGGGCGGGCAGTTTACCCCTGCGCGAGCTCAAGGCTCAACGCGCACGAGTGCTGCCGGTGTGCAGATCGGCCCAGACATGGCCATTGGCGTAGCTGAGAAACTGGCAATACACCGTGTCGTTGCGCAACAAGTCGATCACTACCCGGTATTGAGCGAGCGGGTAATAGAGGGTCAGGGTTTTGCTCTTATCGTCGTAGACCGGCTTCTTCAGGCTTTTGCTTTCACCATCGAAGTTGACCAGCACCTGACTGATGGTGGCGCCCTTGTTCAGGGATTTGCCCTTGAGCCGAATCATCAGCGGCGAAGTGACCGGAATCGGCTGTTGATTGGATTGACGCTGAGCGCCGACCACCACCGAATAATCGGTGACCTGCATCAGTTGCTGCTGCTCGGGATCGGCATCGCGCAGCGTGAGATCGTCCGGCGGCAGGAATTGGCTGTGCATGAGCGCCGGCGCGGCGGCCAGTGGCAGGCTGAGGGTCAGCAACAGGGCGGCGCAGCAGCGGATCAAAAGACTCATGACAGGCTCCGGAGGGCGGGTGTAGGAGCGAGCTTGCTCGCGATGGTGTGTCAGAGGACGCCAATGTACCTGACAGACCATCGCGAGCAAGCTCGCTCCTACAAAAAGCGCATCAGTCGAACTGCGCGCGCATCCAGGCCTGATACTCGGCAACACCCGGCTCGCCTTCGCGCGGCGCCCAATGCGCCAGTTCACCCTCACCGACCGGGCGGTAAGGACCGGCCTTGCATTCGAACATCAGGCTGTCGGCCTCCAGCACCACCAAACCGTGGAACACACCGGTTGGCAGGTCCACGCCAACACAGTCCCCACCGGCCTGCAGCACGGTCTTGCTCAACACCGCACCGGCCTCGTCAAAGATCAACACACCCAGCCGCCCCTTGAGGACCAACAGGGTTTCGGCCTTGTTATCGCCCAAATGCCGATGAGGCGGGATATACGTGGATGGCTGCAGCCCCACCGCCATGCGATGACAGGCGTCTTCCATCTGATGGAAATTGTGGTGCTGGCGCCCACGAGGATTGGCCGCGGCTTTCCCGGCCAGTTCGGCGAACAAGGTCTGATCCAGAAAGCGAGGCGTATCCATGTCTTACATTCCTTTAACGGCGAAAATCCCGTTGGCGTTACGCCAGTAACCTTTGTAGTCCATGCCATAACCGAAGATGTAGCGGTCAATGCACGGCAAACCGACGAAATCGGCCTTGAGGTCCGGGCGGGCCTTGCGGTCGTGGTCTTTGTCGATCAGCACGGCGGTGTGCACTTTGCGGGCACCGGCGTGCTTGCAGAAGTCGATGATCGCGCCCAGGGTGTGACCTTCGTCGAGGATGTCGTCGATGATCAGTACGTCACGGTCGATGAAAGAAACTTCCGGCTTGGCTTTCCAGAACAGATCGCCGCCGCTGGTTTCGTTGCGATAGCGGGTGGCGTGCAGGTAGGACGCTTCCAGCGGGAACTGCAGATAGGTCAGCAGCTTGCCGGAGAAAATCAGCCCGCCGTTCATCACGCAGAACACCACCGGATTGCTGTCGGCCATTTGTTCGTTGATTTGTGCACCGACGCGGGCGATGGCCGCCTCGACTTCAGCTTCGGTGTACAGGCAGTCAGCCTCTCGCATGATTTGACGGATATGCTCGAGATCAGCAGACATGGTGCTCTCCAAAGGGGTGGCGGAATCAGGAAAAGCGGGCAAAGGTACGCATCAAGCGAGGCCAGATCAAGCGTTTGTGGACTAACGTACTGTATGTCTATAGGACAACACCCTCGGATAGATTAATCTAGGCCGGTTTTTTTGCCCGCCGCCGGAGCCTTTCCCCATGCCCATCCATGAGATCCGCCACCCGCTGATCCGTCATAAACTTGGCCTTATGCGCCGCGCAGACATCAGCACCAAGAATTTCCGTGAGCTCGCTCAGGAAGTCGGCGCGCTGCTGACCTATGAAGCCACCAAAGACCTGCCGCTGGAATCCTACGATATCGAAGGCTGGTGCGGCACAGTGTCGGTCGAGAAAATCGCCGGCAAGAAGATAACCGTCGTACCGATCCTGCGCGCCGGCATCGGCATGCTTGAGGGCGTGCTCAGCCTGATCCCGGGCGCCAAGGTCAGCGCCGTGGGCGTTGCCCGCAACGAAGAAACCCTGCAGGCCCACACCTACCTGGAAAAACTGGTTCCGGAAATCGACGAACGCCTGGCGATGATCATCGACCCGATGCTCGCCACCGGCAGCTCCATGGTTGCCACCATCGACCTGCTGAAAAAGGCCGGCTGCCGGGACATCCGCGCCATGGTGCTGGTTGCCGCCCCGGAAGGCATCGCCGCTGTAGAAAAAGCTCACCCGGACGTGATCATCTACACCGCTTCCATTGATCAAAAACTGAACGAACACGGCTACATCATCCCAGGGTTGGGCGATGCCGGTGACAAGATCTTCGGCACCAAGCAGAAGGACGCGTGACCATGCAGCAAGAGTTCAACGATCCGCTCTGGCGCACGGTGCTGTCGGGTGCACAGATGCTGTTCGTGGCCTTCGGCGCCCTGGTGTTGATGCCGCTGATTACCGGTCTCGACCCGAACGTGGCGCTGTTCACGGCCGGCCTGGGGACGATCCTGTTCCAGATCGTCACCGGGCGTCAGGTGCCGGTGTTCCTGGCATCGAGCTTTGCCTTCATCACCCCGATCATTCTCGCCAAGGGCCAGTTCGGCCTGGCCGCGACCATGGGCGGCGTGATGGCGGCAGGTTTCGTCTACACCTTCCTCGGCCTCGCGGTGAAGATCAAAGGCACCGGTTTCATTGACCGCCTGCTGCCGCCAGTGGTGATCGGGCCGGTGATCATTTCGATCGGCCTGGCCATGGCGCCGATTGCCGCCAACATGGCCATGGGCAAGGCCGGTGACGGCAGTGAGTTGATTCATTACCAGACGGCAATGATGATTTCGATGCCCGCACTGCTGACCACACTGATCGTCGCGGTTTTCGGCAAGGGCATCTTTCGCCTGGTGCCGATCATCTCCGGCGTGCTGGTGGGTTTTGGCATGGCGTTCTACTTCGGTGTGGTCGACACCGCGAAGATTGCGGCGGCACCGTGGTTCGCCATCCCGCACTTCACCGCACCGGAATTCAACTGGCAGGCGATTCTGTTCATCGTTCCGGTGGCCCTGGCCCCGGCCATCGAACACATCGGCGGCGTGATTGCCGTGGGTAGCGTGACCGGTCGCGATTACCTGAAGAAGCCCGGCCTGCACCGCACCCTGCTCGGCGACGGCATCGCCACCACGGCGGCCGGTCTGTTCGGCGGCCCGCCCAACACCACCTACGCCGAAGTGACCGGCGCGGTCATGCTGACCAAGAACTACAACCCGAAAATCATGACCTGGGCGGCGATCTTCGCCATCAGCCTGGCGTTCATCGGTAAATTCGGCGCACTGCTGCAAAGCATTCCGGTGCCGGTGATGGGCGGGATTCTGTGCCTGTTGTTCGGTTCGATTGCGGCGGTGGGGATGAATACGCTGATCCGCCACAAGATCGATCTGGGCGAGGCGCGCAATCTGGTGATTGTTTCGGTGACCCTGGTATTCGGGATCGGCGGCGTGCTGATCGGCACCGGCACCGGGCCGGACGATTTCGGCCTCAAGGGTATCGCGCTGTGCGCGGTGGTGGCGATCGGCTTGAACCTGATCCTGCCGGGCAATGACAGCTGGAAGCACAAGAAGGCGAATGAACCGCTGATCTAAAGCCTCAGGCAATACCTTGTGGCGAGGGGGCTTGCCCCCGTTCGGCTGCGAAGCAGTCGTAAATCCAGCGAGCGCGGTCTGTCAGTTGACTCGCGGTTGAAGGATTCAGGGCCGCTCCGCGACCCAACGGGGGCAAGCCCCCTCGCCACAACAGCCCGTCAACCCACAGTTTGTATGCCTACAATGCAATCGGTGCCCTTTCACACAAGGTCGCCAACGCCTTCGCCCAATGCGGGTCATCGTTGAGGCACGGCACCAACACCAGGTCCTCTCCCCCCGCTGCGCGGAATTGCTCCTTGCCGCGATCACCGATCTCTTCCAGGGTCTCGATGCAATCGGCTACGAACGCCGGGCACATCACCAGAATCTTTTTCACGCCGCTTTTGGCCAACTCATCGAGGCGCGCTTCGGTGTAGGGTTCGATCCATTTAGCGCGCCCCAGCCGCGACTGAAACGACACTGACCACTTGCCCTCCGGCAATCCCATGCGCTTGGCAAACTCTGCCGCCGTACGCAGGCACTGGCCGCGATAACAGGTGGCGACCACCTCCGGTGGCGCCCCGGCGCAGCAATCACCGCCACCCTCGAAGCTGTGACCGGGGTTGAGCTTCTTCAGATGCCGTTCCGGCAAGCCATGAAAGCTCATCAGCAAGTGATCGAAATCCTGCTGCAAATGCGGCCGGGTCGTGGCCACCAGCGCATCGAGGTATTCCGGTTGGTCGTAGAACGGCTGGAGCACCGACAACTGCACGTCGAGGTTTTTCTCGCGTACCACGCGCCGGGCCTCTTCTATGACCGTAGTCGTGGTGCTGTCGGCGAACTGTGGATAAAGCGGCGCCAGGGTGATTCGCTTGTGCCCCGCCGCGACCAGGCGCACCAGCGTCGATTCGATCGACGGCTCGCCGTAACGCATCGCCAGTTCGACCGGGCCGTGTTGCCACTGACTGGTCATCGCTTGTTGCAGGCGACGGCTGAGCACCACCAGCGGCGAGCCCTCGTCCCACCAGATCGAGGCATAAGCATGGGCCGACTGCTCGGGACGCTTGATCAGGATCAGCGACACCAGCAGCCGTCGAACCGGCCATGGCAGGTCGATCACGTACGGGTCCATCAGAAATTGATTGAGGTAGCTGCGCACATCCGCCACCGAGGTGGAGGCAGGTGAACCCAGGTTGACCAGAAGCAACGCGTGATCGGTCATGCAACGTCCTATTTCAAAGGCGACTGGACAGATCGTCCAAAGCCGCGCGCAAATCCGTGAACTTAAAAGTGAAACCAGCCTGTAACAAACGCACTGGAGTCGCGCGCTGGCCGCCCAGCAACAACGAAGACAATTCGCCCAGGCCCACTTTCAAGGCAAGGGTCGGCATCGGCATGAACGCCGGGCGATGCAGCACGCTACCCAGTGTTTTGGCAAACTCGCGATTACGCACGGGTTCGGGCGCGCACGCATTATAGGGACCGCTGGCCTCGTTGCGATGCAGAAGAAAATCAATCAGGGCGATTTGATCGTCGATATGAATCCACGGCATCCACTGCCGGCCGTTGCCGATCGGCCCTCCCAGGCCCAATTTGAACGGCAGTAACAGCCGCGACAAAAAGCCGCCCTCTGCCGACAGCACCAACCCGGTTCGAATAAAGATGACGCGAATGCCCAGCACCTCAGCTCGCTGTGCGGTCTCTTCCCAGGCGACACATAACTGACTGGCAAAATCATCGATGACCGGTGGCGACTCTTCGGTCAACTCACGTTCGCCACCATCGCCATACCAACCGATTGCAGAACCGGAGATCAGCACCTGCGGTTTCTGTGCGCGGCTTTCAAGCCAGGCCAGAAGGGTTTCGGTCAGCGTGATGCGACTACTCCACAACAGGGCTTTGCGTTTGTGCGTCCAGAGTCGGTCGGCAATCGGTGCCCCGGCAAGATTGATAATCGCATCGACAGGTTCTTGCCCCAGATCCTCCAGCCGTGCAACTCCACGCACTTGGGCACCACATATTTTCGCGACATTTTCAGGTTGGCGACTCCAGACCGTCAGGCGATATCCCTGACCCGACCAGTGCCGGCAAAGCTGACGTCCTATCAAACCAGTACCGCCGGTCAGCAATATGTGCATGACTTCTTCCTCGCGTGGCGTTTTACCTTGTCCATTAGTCTATTTTTATAAGCAGGGATCTTTGGTATCGAGCAGGCTCTATGTTTAACAATAGGCCAAGCTGTCAGATCGAGAACGCTAAAAGTTATACCAAAAAACAATATTGTACAGGTTTGAACCCCGGCGTAGTCTGTACAGAAAGGTAAACGAGGCCCCTATGACTGTACCTATCGCAATCATCGGCACCGGCATTGCCGGACTCTCCGCCGCCCAGGCCCTGACGGACCTCGGGCACGTGGTCCAACTGTTCGATAAAAGTCGCGGCAGCGGCGGGCGCATGTCGAGCAAGCGCAGCGATGCGGGTGCTCTGGACATGGGCGCGCAGTATTTCACTGCCCGCGACCGGCGTTTTGTCAACGAAGTCCAGCGCTGGCAAGCCAAGGGCTGGGTCGCCGAATGGACGCCGCAGCTGTACACCTACCATGGCGGCCAACTCAACCTGTCGCCGGACGAGCAGACCCGCTGGGTCGGCACGCCTCGCATGAGCGCCATCACCCGCGCCCTGCTCGGTGACCTCGAAGTGCATTTCGCCTGTCGGATCACCGAGGTCTATCGCGGTGAAGAACACTGGCACCTGCAGGACGCCGAAGGCTTCACCCACGGACCGTTCAGCCATGTGGTCATCGCCACGCCGGCCCCACAGGCCACGGCTCTGCTGGCATCGGCGCCGAAACTCGCCGGGGCCGCCGCCGGGGTGAAAATGGACCCGACCTGGGCCATCGCCCTGGCCTTCGAAACGCCGCTGGAAACGCCCATGGAAGGCTGCTTCGTACAGGACAGCCCCCTCGACTGGCTGGCCCGAAACCGCAGTAAACCCGGACGCGACAACACCCTCGACACATGGGTCTTGCATGCCACCAGCGCCTGGAGTCGCCAGCACATCGACCTGTCCAAGGAAGCGGTGATCGAACAGTTGCACGGCGCATTTGCCGAACTGCTGCACGATTCAATGCCCGCGCCGAGCTTCAGCCTCGCCCACCGCTGGCTCTACGCCCGCCCCGCCAGCAGTCACGAATGGGGCACCCTGGCCGATGCCGACCTGGGGCTGTACGCCTGTGGCGACTGGTGCCTGTCCGGACGCGTCGAAGGGGCCTGGCTCAGCGGTCAGGAGGCCGCCCGCCGCTTGCATGAGCACCTGCAGTAAAGAGCATCAATCCGAGCAAATCGCTGCTGTCGCCCTGACAGCAGCCCGTCAAAAACCTATACAAATAATTTGACTTGTACAACTTCGAATCTATGATGAAGTTATCTTGTACAGACCCGAATGTTTGTACAGGTTTAGATTCGAGGTGCTCCGATGCTCCACTCCCCCGCCAAACCGAAAATCGCCATCAGCGCCTGCCTGATGGGGCTCGACGTACGCTACAACGGCGGACACAAGGAATCGCGGTTGTGCAGCCGCACCCTCACTGACTACTTCGATTTCATCCCGGTCTGCCCGGAAGTGGCCATCGGCCTGGGCGTACCCCGCCAACCGATTCGGCTGGTGGGCAGTGCAGATCAACCCGAAGCCGTGGGCACCCTCGATCACAACCTTAACGTGACACTACCGCTGGCCACCTACGGCCGGGACATGGCAGCGCATCTGGGGGATATTTGTGGCTACATCTTCATGCAAAATTCTCCGTCCTGCGGCCTGGAGCGGGTCAAGGTCTACCACGCCAACGGCGCACGGGCGGACATTGGCGGGCGCGGGATCTACGCCCGGGCTTTCTGCCTGCGGCACCCGGACTTGCCGGTGGAGGAAGACGGCCGGCTCAACGATCCGGTGCTGAGGGAAAACTTCCTTACCCGGGTGTTCGCCTACAGCGCCTGGCAGCAGCTACGCCAAGAGGGCATGAGCCGGCACGGTCTCACGGACTTTCATTCGCGCTACAAATACCTGCTGATGGCCCACAACCCGGTGCAATACAAAACCCTGGGCAACCTGCTGGGCAACATGGGCAATACCGATCCGCAGGAACTGGGCCCCCGCTATTTCAGCGAACTGATGGCTGCGCTGAAAAAATGCGCCACACGTCGCACTCACACCAACGTCCTGCAACACCTCAGTGGCTACCTGAAACAGGCCATCAGCGGCGAAGACAAGCGCGAAGTGCAGCACGTGATCAGCCAGTATCGTCTGGGCATCGTGCCGCTGGTGGTGCCGCTGACACTGCTCAAACATCACTTTCGCCAACACCCCGATCCGTACATCGCACAGCAGGTTTACCTGCAACCGCACCCGGAAAACCTCAGCCTGCGAAACGCCATTTGATGAAAAAAGCACTCGACACCAGCGCCCGCGAAGACCTCGGCGATGACTTTAAAAAGGCGCTGGACGAAGGCTGGCTGCCGATCCGTGAAGTGGCGCGGCAAACCGGGGTCAATGCCGTGACCTTGCGTGCCTGGGAGCGGCGCTACGGTCTGATCGTGCCGCTACGCACGCCCAAGGGCCATCGGTTGTTCTCGGCCGACCACGTACAACGCATCCAGACCATCCTCACCTGGCTCAACCGTGGCGTTGCCGTCAGCCAGGTCAAACCATTGCTAGACACGCCACAAGCCTTCAGCGAGTCCGTCGACAACGATTGGCACGCCTTGCTGCAAACGTTGCTGCAGGCCGTCAGCCGATTGCAGGAACGCGCCCTGGATGACAGCGTCAATCAAGCGATGGCGCTGTATCCGCCGCGAACCCTGTGCGAGCAATTGCTGATGCCCTTGCTGGCCGCTCTGGAGCAACGCTGGCAAGGCCAGTTCGGGGCGCAGATGGAGCGGGGCTTTTTTTGTGCCTGGCTGCGCAGCAAGTTCGGTGCGCGCATCTACCATAACAATCGTCAGTTGCGCACCGCGCCGCTGCTGCTGGTCAACCACTCGGACCTGCCCGTGGAACCGCACCTGTGGCTCACGGCCTGGCTGATCAGCAGCGCGGATTGCCCGGTGGAGGTCTTCGACTGGCCGCTGCCTGTCGGAGAACTGGCATTGGCGGTCGAACTTCTGCAACCCCGAGGAGTTCTGCTGTACTCAAGCAAAGCCCTGAATCCGGCACAGCTGCCGAAACTTTTCAAAGGTGTCAGTTGCCCAAAAATGATTGCCGGACCAACGGTCTGCATCCACCACACCGAGTTGTCCGCAAGTACTGCCGTGATCGCTGATCTGTACCTGGCCGAAGATCCGTTGTCGGCACATCAGGCACTGGTTCAGCGCGGGCTGATTTAAATGAATCGCGTGGATACCAAAATGCAATTGATCTGGCTGCGCAGCGACTTGCGCCTACATGACAACACCGCCCTCTCGGCCGCCGCGGCTCGCGGCCCGTGCATGGCGGTGTATCTGCTGAGTTCGGAACAATGGCTGGAACACGACGATGCGCCCTGCAAAGTGGACTTCTGGCTGCGCAACCTGCGCGAGTTGAACCGCGAACTGGGTCAACTGAACATTCCCCTGCTGATCCGCCTGGCGCCTCGCTGGGATGACGCACCCAGCGTATTGCTGAACCTGTGCCGACAGCTGCACGTCGATGCGTTGCACCTCAACGAGGAATACGGCATCCACGAGTCACATCGCGATGCAGCGGTCGTCCGGACGCTACAGGCTGAAGGGATCGAAGTTCGCCGCTACCTCGATCAATTGCTGTTCAAGCCCGGGAGCGTACTGACCCGCACCGGCACTTACTTTCAGGTCTTCAGCCAGTTCCGCAAAGTCTGCTACGAACGACTGCACCACTCGCTGCCCAGCCTGGTACGCGCGCCGCACAAACAAGCGCCGCTGAACATTGCCAGCGATGCGATCCCTTTGAGTGTCGACGGTTTCGCAACACCCGCTGATAACCTGCGCAACCTTTGGCCCGCGGGCGAAGCCGAAGCCCGGCGTCGCCTCGACAGCTTCAGCGATGTGCAGATCGAGCACTATCAAAGCGAACGGGATTTCCCGGCGAAGCCCGGCACCAGTCAGCTCTCGGCCTATCTCGCCGCCGGAGTGATTTCTGCGCGCCAATGCCTGCACGCGGCCTTGAACAGCAATCAAGGTGAATTCGAAAGCGGCAAGACCGGCGCTGTCACCTGGATCAACGAACTGCTGTGGCGCGAGTTCTACAAACACATCCTGGTAGGCTACCCACGGGTTTCCCGGCACCGCGCGTTTCGTCCGGAAACCGAAGCCCTGGCCTGGCGCAACGCCCCAGAAGAACTGGCCGCCTGGCAACAGGCACGCACCGGCTTGCCGATCATCGACGCCGCCATGCGCCAACTGCTGGCAACCGGCTGGATGCACAACCGCCTGCGCATGGTGGTGGCGATGTTCCTGACCAAAAACCTGCTGATCGACTGGCGCGAAGGCGAACGCTTTTTCATGCGTCACCTGATTGATGGCGACCTGGCGGCGAACAATGGTGGCTGGCAGTGGAGTTCTTCCACCGGCACCGACTCAGCGCCTTACTTCCGGATTTTCAACCCGCTGAGCCAGTCGGAAAAATTCGACCCCGAAGGCGTATTCATCAAGCAGTGGTTGCCAGAACTGGCCGGGTTGAATAAAAAAGACGTGCACAACCCCGCCAATCTCGGCGGCCTTTTCGGTGTTGTGGATTACCCCTCACCGATCGTCGACCTGGGTACTTCCCGTACACGTGCGTTGACGGCATTCAAAAACCTGCCCTCACGGCAATACGCCGCCGTTGGGTCATGAATTACCGCCACCGGGATTACTTCGATGCCGGGGGCTTTGCTTTATGAACATTTACCCGTATTGGGCCGGGCAATCGCCTGGCTGAAAAGGAGATTGGGATGAGTCGGACACTCGCACGACGATACTGGCTGACCGGTGCAAGCAGCGGCATCGGTGCCGCCCTGGCCGAAGAAATCCTGAAAACCGGTGCGCACCTGGCCGTCAGTTCGCGCACCGTGCCCCCCCTGAAAGACTTGTCGCTACGTTATCCGGGGCAAGTGCTGGTGGTCCCCGGAGACCTGACCAACAGCCAGACCGTACGCGAAATCGGCGAGCAGATTGCCCAGGACTGGGGCTCGCTGGACACCGTGATACTGAACGCCGGCACCTGCGAGTACGTGGATGCCAAGCAGTTCGATGCGTCGATTGTCGAGCATGTGGTGCGCACTAACCTGTTGGCCAGCAGCTATTGCATCGACGCCGCCCTGCCATTGCTGCGTGCCGGCACCGCACCGCATATGGTGGCCATGGCCAGTACGGTGACCTACCTGCCGCTGCCCAAGGCAGAAGCCTACGGCACTTCGAAGGCCGGGCTACGTTATCTGTTCGAATCCCTGCGCATCGACCTGGCCCCGGAAGGCATAGAACTCACGGTAATCAGCCCCGGGTTTGTCGAGACGCCGCTGACGGCAAAAAACGACTCACCCATGGCCTTGAGCTGGCCGGTGGAGAAAGCCGCGCGGCACATCTTCGAAAAACTCAAGGACCGCCCGTTGGAAATCGCTTTCCCCGCAGCGTTCATGACCGCCCTCTGGCCACTCTCCAAACGGCCGGACCAAATAAAACTGGAGATCGGCAAACGCATGGTGCGCAGCCAGCCGCCGATCAAGGATCAACCCTGAAAGTCGTCATCAATGGCGGCGGTGTCTCGGACGCTCAGATATTTGAGCGTCCGTCAGACCTTTCACACAGTACCCGGTGACTGCCTTACACTGCGCGCCATGAAAACCATCCCCCATACGCAAATCGCGGAACCCGCGGTCACCTGCTCGACCTGCGCAGCCTGCTGCTGCCAGCTCGAAGTCATGCTGATCACAGATACGGGCGTGCCTGAACGGTTCATCGATACCGATGACTGGGGCGGGGAAGTGATGTTGCGCCTGGATGACGGTTGGTGTGCCGCGCTGGATCGCAACACGATGATGTGCACGATCTACGAAAAACGCCCGCTGATCTGCCGGGAGTTCGAGATGGGCGCTCCGGAGTGCATCGACGAACGCCAGGGGATTTCAACGGCGTATCGCTGAACTGGAAAACCACGTGCCCCCCCTGTGGGGGCGAGCTTGCTCGCGATAGCGATTTCAGACTCAACATTGATGTTGAATGAAACATCGTCATCGCGAGCAAGCTCGCTCCCACAGAGGGATTTACAACCCGCTGAAACCGTGGTGCTTACAACGGCATCGTGTAATGCAATGCGTAACTTTCTACACCATCGTTCGGAGTGGTGATCCCGGCGTTGGAATAGTGCGTCGCACGAACCCCGACTTCATGTCCGCCGGCAAAGCGCAAACCGAAACCAAAGCGGTCTTCGAACTGAAAGGCGCTGCCCAGATCGTTGCTTTCGACTTCGGTGCTGGCAAACGCCGCCACGCCAATCCCAAACTCGATGTAGGGTTTGACGTTCTGGCCGGCAAACTCATAAACAAGCACGGGTGAGAACGACAGGCTGTGGTTACTGGATTTCTCGTCACCTTCCCAATAGGTATAGGCGCCGTCCCAGTAACCGGTCAGACGACCAACGTCGCTCTGCCACCAGCTCTGGTCCCAATCGAATTGCATCCCCAATCGATAGGTCATGGTCGACTCGCCGGTTTGCCCCACGGCAAATTCCACACCTGCCGCCTGCGCGGTAAAAGTGTGCCCCAAAAGTGCGGTCGCAATCGCGGCCAAGCAGAATAGTCGCTTCACTTGAAACTTCCTTTTCCGAACGATTTCGTATGGTTTTTTTTGTTACCAAGCCCTGCAAAACTATAGAAGTCAGCGATTGATCAGAAGTTTACCCCGACTCTTCGTATTCCCCCGGACAGTCATCTACCTGTTGAAGCTTCGCACAACACCAGAGGTATTCCACAGTATCGGCAAGATATTTCTGAAATGAAGCGGATCGGCGCTGGTCCAGAACTGTGCCTCACGGGAAGGTCCCTGGGCGAGCAGCTCGCCTTCGGCCAGCAGACGCTGAAGTTGTCGCGCGACGGCGGCGCCGGTGTCGATCAGGCTGATGTCCTCGGGGATCATCTGCCGCAGCATCGGCTTGAGAAAGGGGTAATGGGTGCAGCCGAGAATCAGAGTGTCCGCGCCGGCAGCCAGCAGTGGCTCGACATACCCGGCCAACAGCTGGCGCAACTCGGGGCTGCGCAGGTCGCCGTTTTCAATCAGCTCCACAAGCCCTGGACAGGGTTGGGTGATCACTTTCACATCCGTGGCGAAGCGGTCGAGCAACGCGGCGAACTTGGCGCTCTGTAAAGTGCCGGTGGTGGCCAGCACCCCCACCACGCCGGAACGGGTTGCGGCGGCGGCCGGCTTGACTGCCGGCTCCATGCCAACGATGGGCCATTCCGGATAGTCGCGACGCAGGTCGGCGACCCCGGCAACCGTCGCCGTGTTGCACGCCAGCACCAAAGCCTTGGCGCCCTGTTGCCGAAAGAAGTCGGCCATCACGCTGCAACGTTGCTGGATAAATGCCGGGGATTTTTCGCCGTAGGGAACATTCCCGCAGTCGGCGACGTACAACAGAGACTCATTGGGCAGCAAACGCTGGATCTCGGCCAGTACCGAGAGCCCACCGACACCGGAGTCGAACACGCCAATCGGCGCTTCACGCATGTTTCGGCCCACAGATGCTGCAGCCCGGATCGCGCTTGACCCGCAGTTCACGGAAGCGCGTGCCCAAGGCATCGATCAACAACAGGCGCCCCACCAGCGGCTCGCCGAATCCGGCCAGCAACTTCAACGCTTCAAGCGCTTGCAGACTGCCGACCAGCCCCACCAGCGGACCGACCACGCCGGCCTCGCTACAGGTCAATTCGGCTTCGCTGCCGTGCCCGTATAAACAGTGGTAGCACGGACTCTCCGGTCGACGCGGATCGAACACCGACAGCTGCCCTTCGAGGCGAATCGCCGCGCCGCTGACCAGCGGTTTGCCGGCCGCCACACAAGCGGCGTTGACCGCTTCACGGGTGGAAAAATTGTCAGAACAATCGAGGACCAGATCCACTCTGGCCACTACGGCGGCCAGGGAGTCTTCGTCCAGCGCCGCACGATGGGCGATCAGTCGAATCTCGGGGTTGATCGCCGTCAGGCGCTTGATTGCCGAATCGACCTTGGTCATGCCGACACTGTCGGTGTCGTGAATGATCTGGCGTTGCAGGTTGGTCAGGTCGACCGTATCGAAGTCCGCCAGGTGCAACTCACCAACGCCGGCGGCCGCCAGATACAGCGCCACTGGCGCGCCAAGGCCACCAAGACCGACGATCAATACGCGGCTTTCCTTGAGCCGCAACTGGCCGTCGATATCGATGTGTTGCAGCAGAATCTGCCGGCTGTAGCGCAGCAATTCCTGATCATTCAGCACGGCAGGCGCCCCAGACTGATGCGTTGATGACCGCCCAGATCGGTGCGGCTGTGGACTTCTTCGAAACCCCGGGTCAGCAGCAAATCGCGAACCGCCTCGGCCTGATCATAGCCGTGTTCGAGCATCAGCCAACCGCCGGCGTCCAGATGGTCCGGTGCCTGGGCAACGATCAAGCGCAGATCGTCGAGCCCGTCGACACCCGCCACCAGGGCGCTGGCCGGTTCAAAGCGCACGTCGCCCTCGACCAGATGCGGATCGGCCGCTGCGATGTAGGGCGGATTGCTGATGATCAGTTGAAAACGCTGACCTTCCAGGGCGCTGAACCAATGGCTGCTCAGCACGGTGGCGTTGTCCAGGTGCAGGCGCTGGCGATTGCGTTCGGCCAGGGCCACGGCTTCCAGGACACGATCCACGGCAGTGACGCTCCAGGCCGGACGCTCGCTGGCCAGGGCCAGGGCAATCGCGCCGCTGCCCGTGCCAAGGTCGAGTACCTTGGCCGGTGTGGCCGGCAACAGTTCCAGCGCGGCTTCCACCAGCAGTTCGGTGTCGGGGCGCGGGATCAGCGTGTGCGGTGCCACTTCCAGGTCCAGCTTCCAGAAACCCTGCTGGCCGAGGATATAGGCCACCGGCTCACCGCTGCGGCGGCGCTGCAAATACTCGGCGAACGTCAGCGCCGCTTCGCTCGGCACGATGCGCTCCGGCCAGGTATGCAGGAAACTGCGGGACTTGCCCAAGGCCGCCGCCAGCAGCAGTTCGGCATCCAGACGCGCCGTCGGCGAGTCGGGTAAATCGGCGGCGCGCAACAAACTGGCAATGATCGTCATTTACTCACCTATCGCTGCCAGTTGATCGGCCTGGTACTCGGCCAGCAACGGTTCGATCACCGCCTCGACACCGCCGGCGAGGATCTCGTCGAGGGAATACAAGGTCAGGTTGACCCGATGATCGGTGACCCGGCCCTGGGCGAAATTATAGGTGCGGATACGCTCTGAGCGGTCGCCGGAACCGACCAGCAACTTGCGCTCGCTGGCGATGGCGTTGGCCGCGGCGGAGGTCTGCTGATCGTTCAGCTTGGCCGACAACCAGGACATCGCCCGGGCGCGGTTCTTGTGCTGTGAACGTTCTTCCTGGCACTCGACCACAATACCGGATGGCAAGTGCGTGATACGGATCGCCGAGTCGGTCTTGTTGACGTGCTGGCCACCGGCGCCGGAGGAGCGATAGGTATCGATGCGCAGATCGGCCGGGTTGATCTCGATGGCTTCCTGTTCGTCTGGTTCGGGCAATACCGCCACGGTGCAGGCCGACGTGTGAATGCGGCCTTGAGATTCGGTCGCCGGAACCCGCTGCACGCGGTGCGCGCCGGATTCGAACTTCAGCTTGCCGTAGACGTTGTCGCCCTCGACCCGGGCAATCACCTCTTTATAGCCGCCGTGTTCACCCTCGTTCTCCGAAAGGATCTCCACCCGCCAGCCACGACGCTCGGCGTAACGCGAATACATGCGGAACAGGTCGCCGGAGAAAATCGCCGCTTCGTCACCACCGGTACCGGCACGGATCTCGAGGAACACGTTGCGGCCGTCGTTCGGGTCCTTGGGCAGCAGCATGCGCTGCAGGTCGGCTTCGAGCGTGACCAGGCGTTCCTTGGCCTCGCGGACTTCTTCCACGGCCATTTCCCGCATGTCCGGGTCGCTGTCCTTGAGCAGTGCCTGGGCGCCTTCGAGGTCGTCCTGCACTTTCAGCAGCTCTTTATAGGCGCCCACGATCGGTTCAACTTCCGCGTACTCCTTGGAATAGGTGCGGAACTTGTTCTGATCGGAAATGACCTCGCCATCGCCCAACAGGGCGGTCAATTCCTCGAAACGGTCCTGGAGGATATCCAGCTTATTGAGCAGTGACGCTTTCATTGCGGTTTTTTATCCGAAAAGCTATCCGATGAGCCCTCACCGAGGGCAAAGAGTTCCTGGGCCATCGCCAGCGCATCCAGGCGACCTTCGGCAGAGAGCTTTTTCAACTGCACGCTCGGTGCGTGCAATAGTTTGTTGGTCAGCCCGCGGGCCAGTTGCACCAGCACCTCTTCGGCACTGGTGCCGTTGGCCAGCATGCGCTGGGCCTTTTGCAATTCTTCATCGCGCAGGCGTTCGCTCTGTTGACGATAGGCCTTGAGCACGTCCACCGCCGCCAATTCGCGCAGGCGGATCATGAAATCTTCGGCACCGATCGAGACCATCTCTTCGGCGGCCTGGGCTGCGCCCTGGCGGCTCTTGAGGTTCTCGGCAACCACTTCGTGGAGGTCGTCGACGCTATAGAGGTAAACGTCGTCCAGTTCGCCGACTTCTGGCTCGATGTCGCGGGGAACAGCGATATCCACCATGAAGATCGGTTTGTGCTTGCGCAGTTTCAAGGCGCTTTCCACCGCACCCTTGCCCAGAATCGGCAACTGGCTGGCGGTGGAACTGATGACGATATCGCTGCGCACCAGCTCTGCCGGAATATCCGACAGCAGCACCGCATGGGCACCGAACTGTTCGGCCAGAATGCTTGCGCGCTCCAGGGTGCGGTTGGCGACCACTATGCGCTTTACACCCAGGTCATGCAGATGGCGGGCGACCAGGGTGATGGTCTCGCCGGCGCCGATCAACAAGGCCTGGCTGCGTTGCAGGTCGCTGAAAATCTGCTTGGCCAGGCTTACCGCGGCAAACGCTACCGACACCGGGTTCTCGCCGATGGCCGTGTCGGTGCGCACCTGCTTGGCCGCATTGAACGTGGCCTGGAACAGCCTACCGAGCAACGGCCCGATGGTGCCGGCCTCGCGGGCCACGGCATAGGCCGATTTCATCTGGCCAAGAATCTGCGGTTCGCCCAACACCAGCGAGTCGAGCCCGGAAGCCACCCGCATCATGTGACGAACTGCCGCATCATCTTCATGCACATAGGCGCTTTCGCGCAGCTCGTCGTAGCTCAAATGATGATATTCGGCCAGCCAGCGCAGCACGACGTCCGCCGACAGGTGATCCTGTTCTATATAGAGTTCACTGCGATTGCAGGTGGAGAGGATCGCAGCTTCGCGGCTGTCGGTGAGTCGGCAGAGCTGCTGCAAGGCCTCAACCAGCTGCTCAGGGGTAAAAGCCACGCGCTCGCGGACGTCTACTGAAGCAGTCTTGTGGTTAATACCGAGTGCAAGGAAGGCCATTCAAAGTCGCTGATTGTGACGTGAAGCCGACAATTGTCCTACTTCGACGGAATCAGAACAACTACTCGATATCTATCGCCCCATCAGGCGCCATCGCGGGTTGCGAGCAGTTCTCGTTTACACAAGCATCAGGGCGATGCGGATCGGGCTGGCAGGTAAATTGCCGGGCCGGTTATGTTTGCTCGAAAGCTTGTGTCATGATGATCCGACCGCAGGTTAGTCGTCCTCTTCCTATATGAATAGATCCTCCGCGTTGCTCCTCGCTCTTGTCTTCCTCAGCGGCTGCCAGGCCTTGGCACCCGTTTCGTCGGACGGTGCGCCGCCGGTTGAAGACAGCACCCCGGCCCCTGAAAAGCCCAAGGTCTACAGCCCATTCAGCGAGGAAACCATCTTCAGCCTGTTGAGCGCCGAACTGGCCGGCCAGCGCAATCGTTTTGACATTGCCCTGGACAACTATGTGACCCAGGCCATCAACACCCAGGATCCAGGCATCTCCGAGCGGGCATTTCGTATCGCCGAATATCTGGGCGCCGACCAGGCAGCCCTGGATACTGCGCTGATCTGGGCCAGGAACGCCCCCGACGACCTCGAAGCGCAACGCGCCGCCGCCGTGCAACTGGCACGCGCCGGGCGTTATGACGACTCCATGGTCTATATGGAGAAAGTCCTGCAAGGCAAAGGCGACACCCATTTCGACTTCCTTGCGCTGTCCGCGGCCGACACCGACCAGGACACCCGCAACGGCTTGATGAAAAGCTTCGATCGTTTGTTGCAGCGTCATCCGGACAACGGCCAGCTGATTTTCGGCAAGGCCTTGCTGATGCAACAGGATGGCGACGCCAAGGGCGCGTTGAAGCTGCTGGAAGACAATCCGCCGGAGGACGGCGAAATTGCGCCGATCCTGCTGCGCGCACGCCTGCTGCAAACCTTGAATCGCGGTGACGAAGCCCTGCCGTTGCTGCAGAAAAGCATCAAGAAATACCCGGACGACAAGCGCCTGCGCCTGACTTACGCGAGGATGCTGGTTGAACAGGACCGCATGGACGACGCCAAGGCCGAGTTCTCGAGCCTGGTCCAGCAATACCCGGATGACGACGAACTGCGTTACTCCCTGGCGCTGGTGTGCCTGGAAGCCAAGGACTGGAACGAGGCCAAGGGTCATCTTGAAGACCTGATCGCCCGGGAAAGCCACGTCGACTCGGCGCACCTGAACCTCGGCCGCATCGCCGAAGAACAAAACGACCCGCAAGGCGCACTGATCGAATACGCCAAGGTTGGCCCGGGCAACGACTTCCTGCCGGCGCAATTGCGTCAGGCCGACATCCTGATCAACAACGGCAAGACCGCCGAAGCGCAACGCAAGCTGGCGGCAGAGCGCGATGAGCAGCCGGATTACGCCATCCAGTTGTACCTGATCGAAGTCGAAACCCTGTCCGCCAACAATCAGGGCGACAAGGCCTGGAATGCTCTGCAACAGGCCTTGCAGAAATACCCGGACGACCTGAACCTGCTCTACACCCGCGCCATGCAGGCGGAAAAACGCAATGACCTGGCGCAGATGGAAAAAGACCTGCGTACGATCATCAAGCGCGACCCGGACAATGCCATGGCGTTGAATGCCCTGGGCTACACCCTGTCCGACCGCACCACGCGCTACGCCGAAGCCAAGGCCCTGATCGAACAGGCGCACCAGATCAGTCCGGAAGACCCGGCGGTACTCGACAGCCTTGGCTGGGTGAATTACCGCTTGGGCAATCTCGACGAAGCCGAGCGCCTGCTGCGCCAGGCCCTGGATCGCTTCCCCGATCAGGAAGTCGCCGCTCACCTGGGTGAAGTCCTGTGGGCCAACGGCAAACAGCGTGAAGCGAAACAAGTCTGGGGCAAGTTCCTCAAGGAACAGCCTGACAGCCCGACCCTGCGCGGCACCATCAAACGCCTGACCGGATCAGAGACTCTTTAAAATTATGTTTTTGCGCCATTTCATCGTTTTCAGCTTTATCGCCCTGCTCGCCGGTTGCGCGGGCCTGGGTCCCCGTGAGTCGGTCGAGGGCCATGGCAACGCCGCCCAATGGCGTCAGCACAAACAGCAACTGACCGGCCTCGATGGCTGGCAGATCGACGGCAAGATCGGCATCCGTGCCCCGAAAGACTCGGGCAGCGGCACGCTGTTCTGGTTGCAGCGCCAGGATTACTACGACATTCGCCTGTCGGGACCACTGGGCCGCGGCGCGGCTCGCCTGACCGGACGCCCGGGCAAGGTGTCGCTGGAAGTCGCCAACCAGGGACGTTACGACGCGCCGAATCCGGAAGTGCTGCTCGAAGAACAGCTTGGCTGGAAGCTGCCGGTGTCCAACCTGGCCTGGTGGGTGCGCGGGCTCCCGGCTCCCGACAGCAAAAGTCGCCTGACCCTGGACGGCGACAGCCGCCTGGCGAGCCTTGAACAGGATGGCTGGAAGGTCGACTACACCGCCTACACCCAGCAAAACGGTTTCTGGCTACCCGAGCGCATCAAGCTCAGCGGCACCGACCTTGATGTCACGCTGGTGATCAAGATCTGGCAACCGCGCAAACTGGGGTCGTGACATGCCGGCCAATCGCCTGACGCTGCCCTCGCCAGCCAAACTCAATTTGATGCTGCACATCCTGGGTCGCCGCGAAGACGGCTACCACGAACTGCAGACGATGTTTCAGTTTCTCGATTACGGCGACGAAATCACCTACGCCCTGCGCGATGACGGTGTCATTCATCTGCACACTGAGTTCGAAGGTGTTCCCCACGACAGCAACCTGATCGTCAAGGCCGCCAGAAAACTTCAGGAACAATCCGCTTGCTCGCTAGGCGTCGATATCTGGATCGACAAGATCCTGCCCATGGGTGGCGGCATCGGTGGCGGCAGCTCGAATGCCGCAACAACATTGCTGGGCTTGAATCATCTGTGGCAATTGGGCTGGGATGAAGATCGCCTGGCCGGGCTGGGGTTGACGCTGGGCGCCGACGTCCCGGTTTTCGTACGTGGCCACGCGGCTTTCGCCGAGGGCGTGGGGGAGAAACTGACCCCTGTGGACCCGGAAGAACCGTGGTATCTGGTGCTGGTGCCGCAAGTCTCTGTTAGTACGGCAGAAATTTTTTCAGATCCGTTGTTGACACGTAACACTCCTCCCATTAAAGTGCGCCCCGTTCCCAAGGGAAACAGTCGAAATGACTGCTTGCCGGTGGTAACAAGGCGTTATCCAGAGGTACGTAACGCTTTGAATTTGTTAGGTAAATTTACCGAAGCAAAACTCACCGGAACTGGAAGTTGTGTGTTTGGGGGCTTCCCAAGCAAAGCTGAAGCTGATAAAGTCTCGGCCCTTCTGACAGAGACCCTTACAGGATTTGTAGCAAAAGGAAGCAACGTTTCGATGTTGCATCGCAAGCTGCAAAGTCTGCTCTAAAGGAACCGATTACTGGGTAATCGTTGCAACAGATACAGGGGCGTCGCCAAGCGGTAAGGCAGCAGGTTTTGATCCTGCCATGCGTTGGTTCGAATCCAGCCGCCCCTGCCATTTTCCTATACTCATCCAGGTTACCCTCAGCCTTCAGGTACTGCGCGTGTCCAAGATGATGGTCTTTACGGGGAACGCTAACCCCGATCTGGCTCGGCGTGTCGTACGTCAGCTGCATATCCCTCTCGGTGACATCTCTGTCGGTAAATTCTCCGACGGCGAAATTACAGCCGAGATCAATGAAAACGTTCGCGGTAAAGACGTCTTCATTATTCAGCCGACTTGCGCTCCGACCAACGATAACCTGATGGAACTGGTAGTGATGGCTGATGCCTTCCGCCGCTCCTCGGCTACTCGTATCACTGCTGTTATTCCTTACTTTGGTTATGCCCGTCAGGATCGCCGTCCGCGTTCCGCACGTGTGGCTATCAGCGCGAAAGTCGTGGCTGACATGCTTACCGTAGTCGGCATCGACCGTGTTCTCACGGTTGATCTGCATGCTGACCAAATCCAGGGTTTCTTCGATATTCCGGTAGATAACATCTACGGCTCCCCGGTTCTGGTGGATGACATCGAAGATCAGCGCTTCGAAAACCTGATGATCGTGTCCCCGGACATTGGCGGCGTCGTGCGTGCACGTGCCGTTGCCAAATCCCTGGGCGTGGATCTTGGGATCATCGACAAACGCCGTGAGAAAGCCAATCACTCTGAAGTGATGCATATCATCGGTGATGTCGAAGGGCGTACCTGTATTCTGGTCGATGACATGGTCGATACCGCCGGCACCCTGTGCCACGCGGCCAAGGCCTTGAAAGAGCATGGCGCTGCCAAGGTTTTCGCCTACTGCACGCACCCTGTGCTGTCGGGTCGGGCGATCGAAAACATCGAAAATTCCGTGCTGGACGAGTTGGTGGTGACTAACACCATTCCTCTGTCCGCTGCAGCACAAGCCTGTGCGCGTATCCGCCAACTGGATATCGCACCGGTAGTTGCCGAGGCGGTCCGCCGCATCAGCAATGAAGAATCGATCAGCGCGATGTTCCGCTAAGGGCCCTGCCCTTCTCGAAATGTCTCGTTGACGAAAAGCGCCCCGCCCCGGCATTCCTGTCGGGGCGGGGCTTTTTTGCCCATATCGCCTTTAGCGCTGGTCGCAAACGCTGGGGCGAGTGTGGTTATTTTGGAGATACAACATGAACGATTTTACTCTGAATGCTGAAGTGCGTTCCGACCTGGGGAAAGGTGCGAGCCGCCGCCTGCGTCGTCTCGCAAGCCTGGTTCCAGCTGTAGTTTACGGTGGCGACAAAGCCCCTGAATCCATCAGCATGCTGGCCAAAGAAGTTGCCAAACTGCTCGAAAACGAAGCGGCTTACAGCCACATCATCGAGCTGAACGTTGGTGGCACCAAGCAGAACGTCGTGATCAAAGCCCTGCAGCGTCACCCGGCCAAAGGCCACGTGATGCACGCTGACTTCGTACGCGTAGTAGCCGGCCAGAAACTGACCGCTATCGTTCCAGTGCACTTCATCAACGAAGAAGCACCGACCAAGAAAGGCGGCGAAATCTCGCACGTTGTTGCCGAGATCGAAGTTTCCTGCCTGCCGAAAGATCTGCCTGAGTTCATCGAAGTCGACCTGGCTAACGCTGAAATCGGTTCGATCATTCACCTGTCGGACCTCAAGGCTCCTAAAGGCGTTGAGTTCGTGGCCCTGGCACACGGTGATGACAAGGCTGTTGCCAACGTCCACGCTCCACGTGTTGCTCCAGAAGCTGCAGAAGGCGCTGCAGAGTAATTTTACTCTGTACGCCGGAGTGACCGGAAACATCGCGGACTAGAGCATAGCGAGAAAGCGGGCGAGAACGCGGAGTTTACATCATGGTAAATGAGCAATTTTCGTCCACTTTCGCCGCTATCCCTGATTGCGGCGATGTTATCCACCACTCCAAGGAAGGGCCCCTATCGTGACTGCCATCAAACTGATCGTTGGCCTGGGAAATCCAGGCGCTGAATACGAACAGACCCGGCATAACGCAGGGGCCCTTTTTGTTGAGCGCATCGCGAACGCACAAGGCGTAAACCTTGTGGCGGACCGCAAATATTTCGGCCTGACCGGGCGCTATTCGCATCAGGGTCAGGATGTTCGTCTGCTGATTCCCACCACGTACATGAACCGCAGCGGCCAGGCCGTGGCGGCCCTTGCAGGTTTCTATCGCATCAAGCCTGAAGAAATCCTCGTGGCACACGACGAACTCGACCTGCCACCCGGCGTCGCCAAACTCAAAGTGGGCGGCGGCCATGGCGGTCACAACGGGTTGCGCGACATCATTGCGCAACTGGGCAATCAGAACACTTTCCACCGCCTGCGGCTTGGCATCGGTCATCCGGGCGTCGCCAGTATGGTTTCAAATTTCGTCCTGGGTCGTGCGCCACGCGCCGAACAGGAAAAACTCGATGCCAGCATCGACTTTGCCCTCGGCGTGCTGCCGGATATCCTCGCCGGGGAATGGAACCGCGCGATGAAAAACCTGCACAGCCAGAAGGCCTGACTCTTATCCGAGGGGAAACACCATGGGATTCAATTGCGGCATCGTCGGCCTGCCTAACGTCGGCAAGTCCACCCTGTTCAACGCCCTGACCAAATCCGGGATCGCGGCCGAGAACTTCCCCTTCTGCACCATCGAGCCTAACAGCGGTATCGTGCCGATGCCGGATCCGCGTCTGGATGCCCTGGCAGCCATCGTCAATCCAAAGCGCATCCTGCCGACCACCATGGAATTCGTCGACATCGCGGGCCTGGTTGCCGGCGCGTCGAAAGGTGAAGGCCTGGGCAACAAGTTCCTGGCCAACATCCGTGAAACCGATGCCATCGCCCACGTGGTCCGCTGCTTCGAAGACGAGAACGTGATTCACGTCTCCAACAGCGTCGACCCGAAACGCGACATCGAAATCATCGACCTGGAACTGATCTTCGCCGACCTCGACAGCTGCGAGAAGCAACTGCAGAAAGTCGCGCGCAACGCCAAGGGCGGTGACAAGGACGCAGTGGTCCAGAAAGGCCTGCTGGAGCAACTGATCGCTCACTTCACCGAAGGCAAGCCGGCGCGCAGCCTGATGAAGAACATGGGCACCGACGAGAAAGCGGTGATCAAGGGCTTCCACCTGCTGACCACCAAGCCGGTCATGTACATCGCCAACGTCGCTGAAGACGGTTTCGAGAACAACCCGCACCTGGACGTTGTACGCGCCATCGCCGAAGAAGAAGGCGCCGTGGTTGTTCCGGTGTGCAACAAGATCGAAGCGGAAATCGCCGAGCTCGATGACGGCGAAGAAAAAGACATGTTCCTCGAAGCCCTGGGCCTCGAAGAGCCTGGCCTGAACCGCGTGATCCGCGCCGGCTACGAAATGCTGCACCTGCAGACCTACTTCACCGCCGGTGTCGAAGAAGTCCGCGCCTGGACCGTCCGCGTCGGTGCCACCGCACCACAAGCCGCTGGCGTGATCCACACCGACTTCGAAAAAGGCTTCATCCGCGCCGAAGTGATCGCCTACAACGACTTCATCCAGTACAAGGGCGAAGCCGGTACCAAGGAAGCCGGTAAATGGCGTCTGGAAGGCAAGGATTACATCGTCAAAGACGGCGACGTGATGCACTTCCGTTTCAACGTGTAAGCCATACGCCCAAGAAAAAGCCGCGTTTGATACGCGGCTTTTTTGTGCCTTGTTTTTGCTTTTCTGTGGGAGCGAGCTTGCTCGCGATAGCGGTGTGTCAGCCAACAAAGATACTGACTGACACTCCGTCATCGCGAGCAGGCTCGCTCCCACAGGGGATTTGTGTTGGATCAGGCCTTTTTGGTTCGCGGCAGGAAGATCGCCAACACCCCGAACAGCGGCAGGAACGAACACAGGTAGTACACGTATTCGATGCCGTGAATATCCGCCAAATGGCCCAGCAACGCCGCGCCAATCCCGCCGAAGCCAAACATCAAACCGAAGAATATCCCGGCGATCATCCCGACATTACCCGGCACCAGTTCCTGGGCGTATACCACGATGGCCGAGAACGCCGAGGCGAGAATGAAGCCGATGACCACGCTGAGAATGCTGGTCCAGAACAGGTCGACATGGGGCAGCAGCAAGGTGAACGGCGCAACGCCGAGGATCGAGAACCAGATCACCGCCTTACGCCCGATCCTGTCACCGATCGGCCCGCCAAAGAACGTCCCCGCCGCGACCGCGCCGAGAAACAGGAACAGATGCAGCTGCGAGCTGGCCACCGACAGGTCGAACTTCTCGATCAGATAAAAGGTGAAGTAGCTGGTGAGGCTCGACATGTAGAAATACTTGGAGAACACCAGTAACCCGAGCACCACCAGCGCACTGGTCACTCGGCCCTTCGACAGGCCGTGAGTCGCCGCCTGGCCTTGCTTGAGCTTGAACAGGTTCAAATGGTTTGCGTACCAGCGGCTGATCCGGTAGAGCACGAACAGCGCAAACACCGCGAACAGGCCGAACCAAGCCACCTGCCCTTGACCGTAGGGAATGATGATCGCCGCCGCCAGCAACGGGCCGAACGCCGAGCCTGCGTTACCGCCGACCTGGAAGGTCGATTGCGCCAGCCCGAAGCGTCCGCCCGAAGCCAGGCGCGCCACGCGGGACGCTTCCGGGTGGAAGGTCGATGAACCGATGCCGATCAGCCCCGCCGCCAACAGGATTAGCGGGAAGCTGCCGACAACCGACATCATCAGAATCCCGACCAGGGTGCAGACCGTACCCGCCGGCAACAACCACGGCTTGGGATGACGATCGGTGTAGTAACCGACCCACGGCTGCAGCAACGAGGCCGTCAGCTGAAACGTCAGGGTGATCAGGCCGACCTGGGTGAAGGTCAGGCCATAGTTGGCCTTGAGCATCGGATAGATCGACGGCAGCACCGACTGGATCAGGTCGTTGATCAAATGCGCCAGCGCTACCGCGCCAATGATGCGCATCACCAGGGGACTGCTTTGGGGCGTAGCGGACGCCGGCACTGAGCCGGTCTGGGCGTTGCTGATAGCCATGGGAATTTCCAGACAACAGGAGGTACGAACGTGCAGGTGCGCCAATGTGCCATTTTTCGGTGCGGCAACGCCATCCCCTTAGCCTGCTAACGACCTCGTTTTTCATCACCACAACCTTGATGGCGCAAAGCCATGGTCTGAATCTTGCCTTCCTTGTCTGCTTGAACGCGGCTTCCTTACAAAGGAGACCGACAATGGGAAGTTTCGCTACAGAGTCAGCCTACAGAGCGGACAAGGGTGAACTTTCGAGGCCTTTTTAGAGGGCACGAGTCGGGGGTGCGACAACCTCCGTCGCACGCCAATAGTGCGTGGTGTCCAGAGGAGTCATGGGGCATGCAGGCTTTTTTATCACCGGGGATCGGGCTGCTGGGGCGTTTTGGCTTCGCACGTAAATTCCAGCTGTTGTTTCTGCTGTTTATCCTGCCGCTGGCCGGCAGCCTGTGGATGATCGGCCAGGACTATCGCGACAAACTCAGCCTGATCTCCGGCGAACGCGCCGGGGTGCGGCAACTGCTTGCGCTCGATGCGCTGGATGACCTGCTCGCCGCCCAGCGTGATCGCGCCGCCAGGTGGCGCGCCACGGAAACCAATCGCCAGCCAACGCCGGCCACCCTCGCCGCGATGGCCGCCTTCGATGGGGTTCAGCCCGCCGTCAGCCAGGCCACTGCCGAATTGGGCAATGCCCTGCAAAAAGAAAGCGCCGAGGGCGAAACCCTGTCGCGTTATCAGGCCCTGCAAACCGCCCTCGATGGCCTCGACTCAAAAAGCCTGAGTGCTGTCGGTTGGTGGCCCGATGGCTACGATCGCTTCACCAACGCCTTGAGCGCCCTGCAAGCCTTGCGCGAGCAGATCGCCATGGACAATCGCCTGACGCTGGCACCGTGGCTGGAAACTTATTTGCTGACGCAGATCTCCACCCAGCACGCACCAGACCTGATCGAACGGGTCGGCCGTCTGGCTGCTGTGGGCCAAGCCTCGGTGGTGTCCGGACAGTTCACCCTGCAAAGCCGCCTGCAACTGCGCGACCTGCGCAGCCGCATCGGCGATGCGCGAGAGCAGCTGGTGAAAACCGCTGGCCTGCTCGAAGCGCGCTTGCCCAGCGCCCTGCAAACCTGGGCCGGGCAATACCACGACAGCCTCAAGCGCCTCGATGCAGGCCTGAAGGTGCTGGATGACGGCGTGTTCGGCGGCAGCATCAACCTCAAGCCGGAGGACTTCGAACGCAGTCTCGATGCCCTGCTCTCTGACCTCGCCTCGTTGCGTCAGCAGTCGCTGGTGTCGCTGGATCAACGACTGGATTACTACCACGACTCGGCGATCCGCCAGTTCGTTGTTGTGGCCGCCGTGTTGGGCTGCCTGCTGTTGGCCGCGCTGTATCTGTTCATCTGTTTGCAGGCCTCGATCCGCCGCAGCGCCAGCGGCATCACGGTACTGGCCGAGGCCCTGCGCGATGGTAATCTGAGCCTGCAAGTGCCGGTTCAAGGCCGGGACGAACTGGCGGTCATCAGCACCGCGCTGAACGTCGCCGTGGTGCAACTGCGCACCAGCCTGCAAGGGGTGGATCACGAAACCCTGCAACTGAGCAACGCGGTGCAAACCCTCAACCATCATTCCAGCGACGCCCTGGGCGAAGTCGAAGCCCAGCAGTTGCAGATCAGCCAGATTGCCGCTGCGGCGACGCAACTGGCCGCCACCTCACAAGGGGTGGCCCACAGTTGCGAACAGGCGTCCGGCAGCGCCCAGCACACCCGGCGCATTGCCGCCGACAGCAGCCGTGACAGCCAGCGCACCACCGCGAGTATCCAGCAGCTCAATCAACGTCTGAACGAGACCGCTGCGGCGCTGGGCCGGGTCAGTGAACAAGGACAGCAGATTCAACTGGTGGTCGACACCATTCGCGGCGTCGCCGAGCAGACCAACCTGCTGGCACTCAACGCCGCCATCGAGGCGGCTCGGGCGGGCGAGCAAGGGCGTGGCTTCGCGGTGGTGGCCGATGAAGTGCGCAGCCTGTCCCAACGCACCCAGTCGTCGACCGCACAGATCGCCGGTACGGTCGACAGCCTGCGCAACACCGTGAATGAGGCCGTCAGCCTGATGCAAGCTGCGTGCAATCAGGCAGAGAGCGATGCGCAAGCGGTCACCGGCCTCGGTGAACGGCTCGGGGAAATCGCCAGTGCGGTGCAGAGCGTCACCGATACCCTGGCGCAAATCGCCACGGCGGTGGAGGAACAGGCCAGTACCGCCGACGAGGTCAGCGGCAATATCCAGCAGGTCGATCAAGCGGCGGTGCGCTTGCTCGAAGGGGCCCGCGCGGTGAACCAGGCCGCGGACACCCTGAGCCACGGCAGCAAAGCCTTAAGCGACAACACCGGGCGCTTCCGTTTGAGTTGAATCCGCCAGGACTTCTCAGGCGCGGATCACCGCCTCCGGGAAGTCCTGCTCCAGTTCGCTCTTGAGCCAGTCGATAAACCACGCCACGTCCGCCGAGAGTTCGGCGGACGGCGTCAGCACTCGATAGCTTTCCAGCTTCACTTGCGCGTCCACCACCCGCACCAGCTTGCCGCTATGGAGTTCGTCGCGCACCAGCACTTCGTTGGCCAGTGCGATGCCCTGCCCGCTCTCGGCCACCGACAGCGCGTGGTCGTTGTTGACGTAGAGCATGTCCGAATTGAGGTGCATGTCGAGGTCGTTGGCGGCGAACCACAGGTTCCACCACTCGCCGTCATCCACATGGATCAGGTTGTGTTTCACCAGGTCCGCGGGGCTGTCGATGGGCTCGACGCTGGCCAGATAGTCGGGGGAACAGATCGGAAACACCCGAGGACAAATCAGGCTGGTGCGCGAGTGCGCATATTGGCCGTCCAACCCGTAGACGATGCCCAGGTCAGCGCTTTTGCCATCCACTTCGGTGAAGGTGGAGTTGGGCTCGATGGCGAACTTCAAGCCCGGGCGCAGATGACGCATGGCCTCGATGCGCGGCATCAGCCAGCGCTTGGCAAACCCTGGCACCACCATGATGCGCAGCCAGCGTTCGGCGTGTTTTGGCTGCGCCTCTTTTCCAGCTTCGATGATCAGCTGCAAGGCGGCGGTGATCTTGCGGTGGTACTTCTCCCCCGCCGTCGTCAGGTTGACCCCGCGAGAGGTGCGCTCGAACAGTTGGATGCCCAGCCAGTCTTCCAGCAATTTCACATGGCGGCCGATGGCCGGCTGGGTCACGTGCAGGGCTTTGGAGGCTTCGACATAGCTGCCCAACCGGGCCGCGGCATCAAAGGCACGCACCGCGTTGAGCGGCGGCAAACGGTGGTCAGGCATGGTTTCCGGGCGCCTTCTGCTGTTAAATTTTTTAACAGCCCCTATGTTAAAATTGAAGTTTCGCCCCCGCAACCCCTCGCTGATAATCGATCCACAGCAGAACAACAAAACAGCTGGTTACAACACCCGAACGCAATCTCGATCCTGCCCAGAAAAATAATATCCATGGCCCGACGACACAGCTGTTTTCAGCACGTGCGCAGGCGATGGGGGAATCGGAGGTAACGCATGAATGCCCTGCATTCGCTGCAAACGCTGGCGGTGTCCATCCGCTCAGTGCGCAAAGTCTACGGTGATCCAAAGACTGGCCCGGTGGCGCTCAAAAGCATCGACCTGGACATTCGCGACAACGAGTTCTTCACCCTTCTCGGCCCTTCGGGCTGCGGCAAAACCACGCTCCTGCGGATGATCGCCGGGTTCGAATTCCCTACCGAAGGCGAAATTCTGCTCTACGGCGAAAACATCGCCGACCGCCCGCCCTTCCAGCGCCCGGTCAACACGGTGTTCCAGCATTACGCGCTGTTCCCGCACATGACCATCGCCGAGAACCTGGCCTTCGGCCTTGAGTCCCACCCGATGGGCAAAGTCCTGGACAAAACGCAATTGGCCGAACGGGTGCGCGAGATGCTCGCCCTGGTGCAGATGGAGCGCTTTGCCAACCGCAAGCCAGCGCAACTGTCTGGCGGTCAGCAACAGCGTGTCGCCCTCGCTCGTGCATTGGCGCCGCATCCCAAGGTCTTGCTGCTCGACGAACCGCTCTCGGCGCTGGACCTCAAGCTGCGCCAGGCCATGCGCGAAGAGCTGAAAACCATTCAGGCGCGCACCGGCATCACCTTCATCTTCGTCACCCACGACCAGGAAGAAGCCCTGACCATGTCCGACCGTATCGCCGTGTTGTCCGAAGGCGAGGTGCAGCAGGTCGGTCGTCCGGAAGACATCTACGAACGCCCGCGCAATCGCTTCGTGGCGGACTTCATCGGTGAAACCAACTTCATCGAAAGTACGGTCACCCGCGTTGCAGACGGCCTCGCCTGGTTCGCCGGTCCGGCCGGTCATCCATTGCCTGCACAGCCATGCAGCGATGTGCGAGTCGGTGCCAACGTCGCATTGTCCGTGCGCCCCGAGCGTTTGCATCTGGTGCCAGCCACCACTGAGAACGCTCTGCCGTGCCGGATCGAAGCGCAGATCTACCTCGGCACCGACCTGCAATACCAGGTCAGCCTGAGCGACGGTTCACGCCTCACCGTGCGCACCCCCAACTGCGTCGACCAGAGCAAACGCTTCGCCGTCGGCAGTCAGGCCGGTCTGTTGTTCGACCAGGGCAGCGCCAGCGTCCTGCACGATTGAGCACGAGGAATTGCCATGCACGCTTTACCGATTGCCAACACACTGGAACGTCGGCGGGCCTTCCAGAGCTTTCTCGGTGTCAGCCCCGCGCTGATCGCCATCGGCCTGTTTCTGATCGTGCCGATCCTGATCGTCATCGGTTACTCGCTGATGGAGGCCAACCCCTATGGCGGGGTGAACAAGGTATTCAGCAGTGACGCCTACACCTCGCTGCTGTTCGAGCGGCAACTGGACGACAGCCTGGCCTTCGCCGACTCCTACCTGATCATTGCCCTGCGCTCCATCGGCATCGCCGGGCTGACCACGCTCATCACCCTGTTGATCGGTTTTCCGGTGGCGGTATGGCTGGCCATGCAACCGGCCCATCGCCGTGGCTTGCTGATCTTCCTGATCACCGTGCCGTTCTGGGCCAACCTGTTGATCCGCACCTACGCCTGGATTCTGCTGCTGCGCAACACCGGGGTGATCAACAACAGCCTGATGGGCCTCGGGGTCATCGACCAGCCGCTGCAACTGCTCTACACCGACGGCGCGGTGCTGCTGGGGCTGGTTTATACCTATGCGCCCTTCGTCGTGCTGCCGATCTACGCCACCCTGGAAAAAATGGACATCCGCCTGCTCGAAGCCGCTCAAGACCTCTACGCCGGACGCGTTCGAACCTTGCGCAAGGTGGTGTTGCCGATTGCCAAACCGGGAATTCTCGCCGGCGCCATCCTCACTTTCGTGCCTTGCCTGGGCGCGATGATCGCTCCGGAACTGCTCGGTGGCGGCACGCGAATGATGCTCGGCAACCTGATCTTCCGCCAGTTCAGCGATGCGCGTAACTGGCCTTTCGGTGCGGCCCTGTCGCTGGTGCTGATGGCGGCGGTGATGTTGGTACTGACGGTTTATGCCTTGCGTGCCGAGCGCCAGCGCATCGCCAAAGGAGGTGCGTGATGATCGGCCTGTTCAAACGCAACACGCTGGGGGTGCAGGACTTCCCCGGCTTCGGCGGTTTCAGTTTCCTGTTCTACCTGTACCTCTACGCGCCGATCGTGGTGCTGGTGGTGTTTTCGTTCAATGCCAACCAGTCGGCCACGGTGTGGACCGGTTTCAGCTTCGACTGGTATCGCGCGGCCTTCGCCAACCAGGCCCTGCGCCAGGCGGCTGGCAACAGCCTGTTGATCGCGGTCTGCGCCAGCATGGTCGCCACGGCCATCGCCACCCTCGCCGCTCTCGGCACTTCACGGGGTGCGAAGTTCAAGGGCCTGCAATTGTCCATGGGCGCGATCATGTTGCCCCTGGTGCTGCCGGAAATCGTGGTCGGCGTCGCCACCCTCGCGCTGTTCTCCACCATCGGTCTGTCCCTGGGCTACGGCAACCTGATCATCGCGCACACGGTGTTCTGTATCCCGTTCGCCTTTCTGCCGATACGGGCACGCCTGAACGACATGGACCTGTCCCTGGAACAAGCCTCGGCCGACCTCTATGCCGGCCCGTGGCGGACCTTTCGCAAGGTCACGTTGCCGCTGCTGATGCCGGGGATTTTCTCCGGGTTGATGCTGGCCTTCATCGTGTCGCTGGATAACTTCGTGATCTCGATGATGGTCTCCCAGGCCGGCACCACCACCTTGCCGATCTTCATCTTCGGCCTGTTGCGCATGGGTGTGACACCGGACGTCAACGCTGTCTCGACCCTGATCCTGGGCGTCTCGGTGCTGTTCGTCACGCTCTCTTATCTGCTGGGCAAAAAGAAAACCTGAACCTTCTACGTACTGTGGGGAAATAGCATGAGCAAGTGGATTAAAAGCATCGGCACTTCGTTGTTCCTGACTTTACCGCTGACCATGGTCGGCAGCGTTCAGGCCGCGGAAAAACTCAACGTGGTGAGCTGGAGCGGCTACTTTTCGCCGGAGATTCTCGCCAAGTTCCAGAAGCAGACTGGCATCGAAGTTACAGTCGACTCCTACGATTCCAACGAAACCCTGCTGGCCAAATTGAAACAGGGCGGTGCCGGTTATGACGTGGCGATCCCCTCGCACCAGTTCGTGCCGATCCTGATCAAGGAAAAACTGCTGGAGCGCTTCGACCCGGTCAACCAGCCCTACTACGCCAGCGTCGTCGACAACCTGAAAAAACCCACCTGGGACCCGGAAGGTGCCTATTCCGTGCCGTTCATCTGGGGCACCACCAGCGTGGTGCTCAACACCGAGCGCTATAAGGGCCCTACCGACAGCCTCAAGGTGCTTTACGAGCCACCGGCCGAGCTGCAAGGACGAATCAACATGTTCGACTCGGTCAGCGACGTGGTGGACATGGCCAGCCTGTATCTGAACATTCCACTGTGCAGCGAAGACCCGAAACAGATGCAGCAGATTCTGACCTTGCTCAAGGCGCAGAAACCCTTCGTCAAAACCTACAGTTCCAAGGCCGGTTCGATCCGCGAAAACCTCGCCTCCGGTGAAATCGACATGTCGACCTTCTGGGGCGGCTCGTCGATGCGCGCCCGGGAGATGAAACCGAGCCTGAAATACCTGTACCCGAAAGAAGGTGTGCTGGCCTGGGTCGACAACATGGTCATCCCGACCGGCAGCAAGAACCCGGCAAACGCCAAGGCCTTCATCGCGTTCCTCAGCCAGCCTGAAAACGCGGCGATGACCCAGAACTTCCTCAAGCACCAGAGCCCGATCAAGGGTGTGGAGCCGTTCCTCGATGCGGGCCTCAAAAACGCCCCGGAACTGCACATTCCCGAAGGCACCCAGGTGGTGTTCAGCAAGACCTGCGGCGAAGGCGCGATCCGCCTGGCCGACCGTCTCTGGACCAACCTGATGCGTTGATCTCTACCGCCCCGACGCGATGACGGGGCGTTTTTCCAGCCGTCTGAAAGGCCGCTTGCAATGAACTCTAATAACATCAGCGAACTGGTCCTGTTGCAGGCCCACGAGCTCGCCGAACGCATCCGCCTGCGCCAGGTTTCCTGCCGGGAAGTGATGCAGACTTATCTTGCCCATATCGAACGCTTCAACCCGAAGGTCAATGCACTGGTGAGCCTGCAAGCGCCGCAAGACCTGCTGGCCCAGGCCGATATCCGCGACGCCGAACTGGCGAAAGGTCAATACCGTGGCTGGATGCACGGCCTGCCCCACGCCATCAAGGACTTGTCCCTGACCCGTGGCATCCGCACCACGCTGGGTTCGCCGCTGTACAAGGACTTCATCCCCGAGCGCGACGGCATCATGGTCGAGCGAATCAAAGCGGCGGGCGCGATCATCATCGGCAAGAGCAATACCCCGGAATTCGGCCTCGGTTCGCAAAGCTATAACCCGCTGTTCGGCGCGACCGGTTGCGCCTACGACCCGAGCAAGACCGCTGGCGGCAGCAGCGGCGGTGCGGCGGCGGCGCTGGCGATGCACCTGGTGCCGGTGGCCGACGGCAGCGACATGATGGGCTCGCTGCGCAACCCGGCCGCCTTCAACAATATCTTCGGGTTCCGTCCGTCCCAGGGCCGCGTGCCCTTCGATGACAGTGCCGACCTGTTTATCGACCAACTCGGCTACGAAGGCCCCATGGCTCGCAGCGTGCGCGATGCGGCGTTGCTGCTGTCGGTGCAGGCGGGGGCCGATGCGCGGGCGCCGCTGTCGATTGCCGAGTCTGGCAGCGCCTTTGCGGCACCGCTGGATCGGGACTTCAAAGGCACGCGTCTGGGCTGGCTCGGCGACTTCAACGGCTACCTGCCGATGGAAAAAGACATCCTCTCGCTGTGTGAAAAGGCCTTTGCCGATTTCGAAAGCCTGGGTTGCCACATCGAGCCCGTTCAATCCGGATTCGCGCCAGAGAAGCTGTGGAGCAGTTGGCGGACATTGCGCCACTGGATGGTCGCCGGCTCGTTGGGCGCGACCTATGCCGACCCGCAAAAACGTGCGCTGTTGAAACCGGAAGCCTGCTGGGAAGTGGAAAACGGCCTGAAACTCTCGGCCACCGACGTGTTTGCCGCCTCGGTGACGCGCAGCGACTGGTATCGGGCGATCTCCAGGTTGTTCGAAAAATACGACTACCTGCTGCTGCCCAGCGCCCAGGTGTTCCCCTTCGATAAAACCCAACCGTGGCCCACCACCATCGAAGGCGTGACCATGGACACCTATCACCGCTGGATGGAGGTGGTGATTCCCGGCACCTTGTCCGGTTGCCCGGTAGCCAACGTACAGGTTGGCTTCAACGCCAGCGGCCTGCCCATGGGCCTGCAGATCATCGGCAGACACCAGGCCGACTTCGCTGTCCTGCAACTGGCCCACGCCTACGAACAGGCCAGCCGCTGGTTCCAGCGCTGCCCTTCACCGCTGCTCAGAGGATAGATTTTGATAAACGGTTGAAAGCGCAGAGAAATATTTTAGATTTATGCTTGACGCATCCCCGTTACCGGTGAATAATGCGCGCCACTTGGCTACATAGCTCAGTTGGTTAGAGCATAGCATTCATAATGCTGGGGTCCGGGGTTCAAGTCCCTGTGTAGCCACCAAGTACTAAAAACGGCTTACCGAAAGGTAGGCCGTTTTTTTATGCCTTGAAAAAGTACGCTGCGGTTGCAGGAAATCCTCAACCGCATGCGCGCATCGATCAGACGCCAATGGTCGGCAATGCCGACAACGCCCGCTCCCAGATCTGCCACGTGCGCAACCAGACCATCGCCTGCCAATCGCTATCCGCCGGATAGAACTGCTCCAGCAGATTCAACTTGATCCCGCGCCCCGTTGCGTCGCTCGGGTTGCCATGCAAATGCAGCCAGTGATCATCGCGCAGATGCCGGTGAACGTCCGGCCCCGGGTAAGTCCCACACTCAATGACAAACGGCATCAGCCGTACCTGCGGCAGCGCATCGATCAATGCCTGCGAGGTATAGCCGGTGGCCGTTGCCGCCACGCCGGTTTCGCTCAGGGTATCGGCACCGGTTTGCAGGCTGTAGAGCCATGGGCCATAAATCGCCTGCGCATCCGCCAGCGCCGGATAGGCGGACTCGGTGATGGTCAACAACATCGGATGACCGTATTCGCCAGCGCCCGTGTGCAAGTCGAAACACATGGCGACCTCGGCATGGGCTACGTGCATTTGCACGATCTTGTGCAACGTGCGGTTCGACCAGCTCGGCGCCAGCCCGCCGAAAAACAGACCGTCGGGGTGAGCATGCTGACCGCCCTCGACAATCGACATGACTGCCGGCCAGCCGTGCAGGCGAATCTGTTCGTCGAGCAAGGCATCGGCACGATCACGCTCCGGACCTTGCAACTGTGGGCAGGCATAGACTTCATGCAGGGCATCATAGGCCTGGTTGTCTGGCAGCGGTCGCTGGAAATCCAGGTGATTGCGGTTCAGGTCGATGTTGTCTTCGTTGACCCGGCGCAACCATGCCATGCCCCAAGGGTTGATGGCATGGATCATGACCACGGCGACATCCGCTGGCAGGGAGCGCTTGCCCAACTCCTGCAGCCATTTGATCTGGCAACCCGAGCCGTAGAAGCCTTCGACTCCGTGGGTGCCGCTCAGCGCGATCAACAGGCGCTTGGCGCCCGGATCACCCAATACCGCCACATCCGTGCTCAGGGACTCACCAAACGGCCCCTTGAGCGGGTGTGGATACTCCGTCAGCGTTGCGCCTGCCGTGGTCGCGGCGGCCAGGAACTGTGCACGCTGGGTGCGATAGCTGGACTGGGTGGGGAACTCGGTTTGCATGTCTGCCTCTTGTTGATTTTCCGGCCTGCCTGTTGGCAACGACCCTACAGAAAATCCCGCTATTGATGAAGGATAAAAACTTCAGCGCCATGGGACCCGGTTTGCGTCCCTCCCGGTCGGTCGATAAAGTCCACTGATCGTAGATCCAACGGACGGAGTACCCCACGTGTTCTCAACCTTTCCATTGCGCCGCTATCGCCTGCCAACCCTGGTTCTGCTCGCCAGTGCCTTGACCCTGGCCGCGTGCCACAACGCTTCGGTGCCGACGCTGCCGCTCGCTCCGGAAAGCGCTTCCGGGTTCCGCACCGACCTGAAAACTCAACATGCCGACAAATACATGGCAGCGGCGGCCAATCCGCTGGCGGCCGAAGCCGGGCGGGAGATGCTGCGCCGGGGCGGCTCGGCCATCGACGCGGCGATTGCGATGCAAGCCGTGTTGACGCTAGTCGAGCCACAGTCTTCGGGCATCGGCGGCGGCGCATTGATCGTCCTCTGGGATGGCAAGGCCGTGCGCACCTACGACGGACGTGAAACCGCCCCGGCCGGCGCCACCGAAAAGCTTTTCCTGCAAGCCAACGGACAACCGATGGGGTTCACCCAGGCGCAGATTGGCGGTCGTTCGGTGGGCACACCCGGCGTGCTGCGCGCCCTGGAACTGGCCCATCAAAAACACGGACGCCTGCCCTGGGCGCAGCTGTTTGAACCGGCCATCCAGCTCGCCGAACAAGGCTTCGCCATTTCGCCACGCCTGCACCGGTTGATCGCTGCGGATTCGTCCATGCCTCGCTCGCCGGAAATGATGGCTTACTTTCGCAATGCCGATGGCAGCCCAAAAGCCGTCGGCACAAACTTGAAGAACCCGGCACTGGCCGCCGTGTTCAAACGCATTGCCCATGAAGGCCCGGATGCCCTGTACAAAGGCCCGGTCGCCGAGGAAATCGCGGCCAAGGTGCAGGGGCACGCCAACCCCGGTAGCCTGTCCCTGACCGACCTCGCCAACTACCAGGCCAAGGAGCGCGCGCCGCTGTGCACCGACTACAAGCGCTGGCAGGTCTGCGGCATGCCGCCACCGTCGTCGGGCGGGATCGCCGTGGCGCAGATCCTCGGCACGCTGCAAGCCCTGGAGACCCGCGATAAACGCCTGGCGCTGGCACCGCTGCAACCGGTCAAGACCACGGCCCCGGCCGGCATCGAACCCGACCCGCAAGCCGTGCACCTGATCTCTGAGGCCGAACGCCTGGCCTACGCCGACCGCGCTCAATACTTAGCCGATACAGACTTCGTCCCCGTGCCGGTCAAGGGCCTGGTCGACCCGTCCTACCTCGCCAGCCGCGCCGCCCTGATTGGTGAACGCAGCATGGGCACGGCCAAACACGGCACTCCGCCGGGCATCCGCGTGGCCTATGCGCCGGACCGTTCGCCGCTGCGGATTTCCACCTCGCAAGTGGTGGCCGTCGATGACGCGGGTGGCGCCGTGTCGATGACCACCACCATCGAGTCGGCGTTCGGCTCGCACATCATGGTTCAGGGTTTCATGCTCAACAACGAGATGACCGACTTCTCGTTCATTCCCGAGGAAAACGGGCAAAAAGTCGCCAACCGCGTCGAGCCCGGCAAACGCCCGCGTTCGTCCATGGCCCCAACCCTGGTCTTCGACCGCCAGAGCGGCGAATTCCTCGCCACCGTCGGTTCCCCCGGCGGCTCGCAAATCATCGAATACGTGGCCAAATCCACCATCGGCCTGCTCGACTGGAACCTCGATGCCCAAGCCGCCATCAACCTGCCCAACTTCGGCAGCCGCAACGGCCCGACCGAACTGGAACAGGGGCAGTTCAGCCCGACGCTGATTCAGGCGCTGAAAGACAAAGGGCACAGCGTGAGCGAGATCGACATGACCAGCGGGACCCAGGCGATTGTTCGGGTCAAGGACGCCCAAGGCAAAGCGTCGCTGACAGGCGGAGCCGATCCGCGACGTGAGGGACAAGCGTTGGGGGATTGAGTCCCACGCGGAACGAGAAAGGGCTTACCGGTGGGTAGGCCCTTTTGTTTACGAACAAGCGAAAATCAGCAGCGCATTTATCGACTGATCTTCAACCCCTGCCGAACCTGGTGCTTTTCCAGCGCCAGCTCGATCAGTCGCGTCACCAACTCGCTGTAGGTCATGCCGGTGGCCTGCCACAGTTTCGGGTACATGCTGATGCGGGTGAAGCCGGGCAGCGAGTTGATTTCGTTGATCAGCACTTCGCCGCTGTCGGTCAGGAACACGTCGACGCGAGCCAGGCCGGAGCAGCCCAGTATCTGGAACGCTTCGACGGCCAGAGCGCGAATGCGCTCGCTGGCCTCGACGCTGATATTGGCCGGCACCACCACTTCAGCAGCCGTGTCGTCGATGTACTTGCTGTCGTAGGAATAGAACCCGCTGCGCACCACGATCTCGCCGCAGCCACTGGCGATGGCGTCCTCATTGCCGAGCACTGCGCATTCAATCTCGCGGCCGCTGACGGCAGATTCGATCAACACCTTGGTATCGAAACTCAAGGCCAGCTCCACCGCTGCACTGTACTCAGCCTCATCGGTGACCTTGCTCACGCCCACGGAAGAGCCCTGATTCGCCGGTTTGACGAACAGCGGCAAACCCAACTTGCCCCGCACCTCGGCAAACCCGGTGCGCGCCGCCGAGGCGCGGGTCAATGTCACGAACGGCGTCACGGCCAGGCCGGCATCGCGCAGCAGGCGCTTGCTGATGTCCTTGTCCATGCACACGGCCGAGCCGAGCACATCGGAGCCGACAAACGGCAGATCGGCCATGCGCAGCAAGCCTTGCAGGCAACCGTCTTCACCGAGGGTGCCGTGGACAATCGGGAAGATCACATCGACGTGGCCGAGCATTTCCTGGCTGGAAGTTTCCACCAGTTGCTGACTGGCCTTACCCGGCACCACGGCCAGTTCGCGGTTGGACTGGTTGAGGGCGATCAGCGCCGGATTTTCCTGATTCAGCAAAAAATCCGAAGGATCGTTGAGGTGCCAGTGGCCTTGTTTGTCGATGCCGATCAGCACCGGTTCGAAGCGTGAACGGTCCAGCGCATCGACGATGTTTTTCGCCGATTGCAGCGACACCTCATGCTCAGCCGAACGGCCCCCGAAAATGATCCCCACGCGCAGCTTGCTCATGACCTGGCCTCACCTGACGAATAGAAAAAACGACCTGCAGAGAATGCGCCACACAGTGCAGTATTTGCCCTTGGTTTTCTAGCGTACCTGTCGCCTTGCGATCAGAAGACAGGGAGTCGCTGACTGGGTTACCGTGTTGCGTATCGAGCTCAAGACAATCATCACCATGGCCAAGTACCCGCCTCGCAATGACTGGTTCCATCGCGCGCCCGATGTCGGCGGGCTACAGCGTTTCGAGGCGTTTTTTGCCGGCCATGGCTACGATCTTCACCGCCACGACACCTATGCCATCGGCCACACCCTGGCCGGGGTGCAGAGCTTTCAGTATCGCGGTGGCTGGCGTCACAGCCAGCCAGGCGCAACGATCGTGCTGCACCCGGACGAAGCCCACGATGGCGAGGCCGGCACCGAGTCCGGTTTCCAGTACCGGATGATGTACATCGAACCGGCGCTGATCCAGCAGATGCTCGGCGGCCAACCGCTGCCGTTCATCAAGACCGGACTGTCGAACGACCCCCGCCTGTTTGCCGCCACGGGAGCCTTGCTGCGCAGCCTTGATTGCCCGCTCGATCCACTGGAAGAACAGGATGCGCTGTTCGATCTGGCGCAGGCCTTGAGCACGGTTTCCGGTGTGACAGCCAAACGCTCGGGTTTCGATTACGTGGCCGCGCAGCGCGCGCGGGAATACATCCACAGCGCCCTCGATCGCACCGTGACACTCGATGAGCTGGCGCAACACAGTGGCCGGGATCGCTGGAGCCTGTCCCGGGATTTTCGCCTGTTGTTCGGTACCAGTCCCTATCGCTACCTGACCATGCGACGCCTGGACATGGTCCGCGCGCTGCTGACTCAGGGGCAGACACTGGTCAGCGCCGCGCTGATCGCCGGCTTCACCGACCAGAGCCACATGACTCGGCAATTCAGCAAAACCTACGGCTTGCCACCGGCCCGCTGGCTGAACCTGCAGCGGCGCTGAGCCACGCACAATCGTTCAAGAATCGCGTCGAATTGCTGGCTATCGTGGCCCAGGATCAACCACGAGAGCCCCATGATGAACGCCTACGAAAGCCTGAACTTCGCGGAAAAGCTCACCCGGATCGATTCGCACTGGTCGCCCCGGGTCATCGCCGAAATGAACGACTACCAGTTCAAGGTGGTGAAGCTGCTGGGGGATTTCATCTGGCACGACCACTTCGATACCGACGAAACCTTCATCGTTCTGGAAGGCCAGTTACGTATCGACTTTCGCGATGGCCATGTGCTGGTGAACGCCGGGGAGATGTATGTGGTGCCCAAAGGCGTCGAGCACAAACCCAGCGCGGGGCAGGAGGTAAAACTCCTGCTGATCGAACCCAAGGGCGTGCTCAATACCGGCCGCGAAGGTGGCGAGCGCACGGCCGAGAATGATGTCTGGATTTGAGCGCTGGCCGCCTCACGCCTGCAAGGTCTTGCCGTCCACTGGATCACCAATGGTCAAGAAGTGCCCGCCCGCCACGTGGTGCAAGGTGCGCAAGGCGTCTTGCCCTTCGAAGTGCCAGCGGCCTTCGCTGAACACGCGCTCGTCAGCCTGGGCGGCAATCACTTCAGCCAGGAACAGATCGTACTGCTGGTGGTTGTTCGGCTCCGGCAACAGGCGACATTCCAGCCAGGCCACGCAGCCTTCGAGCATCGGCGCATCAACCGACTGGCCGGTGAACGTCTGTAGATCGTAGGTCTCAAACTTGTCGCGCCCCTGGCCCTGGGTCAACTCCAGGCCGGAGGTCGAACCGACGGTCTGCACAATGTCGGCCTGTGCAGCGCACGGCACGTTCAGCACAAACGTGCCCGAGGCTTCCAGTAACTGGCGAGTCCAGGTGGACTTGTCCAGCACCACGGCAATTTTCGGTGGTTCGAAATCCAGCGGCATGGCCCAGGCTGCCGCCATGATATTGCGCTGGCCATCGTGGGCGGCGCTGACCAGCACGGTCGGGCCATGATTGAGCAGACGATAGGCCTTGGACAAGGGAACCGGACGGCGGTGGGGAACGCTCATGGAAGTCTGCTCCTGGGGGAAAAGAGCCGATTGTAGCGCCCACGTAACCCTGTGGGAGCGGGCTTGCTCGCGAAGGCGTCAATTCAGTCACCGCTGGGTTGAATGACACACCGCTTTCGTCGGAACGCCGCCCGGAGCAAGCCCGCTCCCACCAAGAGCTGATCTCAGGTCAGTTGGTGAGTTGATTGGCAAACTGCCCCACCGCGTTGACCACTTTCTGCGCGCCGTCCTGGATCTCGACAATCACCGTACCCGCTTCCGCCGCCAGTGCCAGGCCCTGCTCGGCCTGAAGCTTGCCGTCGGACATCAGCGCTACGGCGTTGCGCGCCATGTCCTGGTTCTGCCGCACCACGAGGACGATTTCGTCGGTGGCCTGGCTGGTGCGCGAAGCCAGTTGCCGGACCTCATCAGCCACCACGGCGAACCCCCGCCCCTGCTCGCCCGCACGGGCCGCTTCGATGGCCGCGTTGAGCGCCAGCAGGTTGGTCTGCTCGGCAATGCCGCTGATGGTTTTGACAATGGTACCGATCACCAGCGACTGCTCGTTCAGCGCTTCGATGCCATCGCCGGCGGTTTGCATATGCCTGGCCAGGTTGCGCATCACGTCCACGGCCTGGGTCACCACGGCGTTGCCGCGCTGAGCGCTTTGGTCGGTTTGCTGCGAGGTGCTGTAGGCGATGTTGGCCGCCTCGGCGACGGCTTGCTCCTGATTGACCTGATCGGTAATCACCGTGGCGAACTTCACCACCTTGTAGAGATTATTGTTGGCATCGGCCACCGGGTTGTAGGACGCCTCAAGCCAGACCGCACGACCATGGCTGTCGACACGTTTGAAACGGTCGGCCACGTACTCGCCCGCATTCAGGCGACGCCAGAAGTTATGGTATGCGTCACTGTTGTATTCTTCCGGCAGGCAGAAGGTGCGGTGATGCTTGCCCTTGATCTGCGCCAGGCTGTAACCCATACCGCTGAGGAAGCGGTCGTTGGCGGTCAGCACGTTGCCGTTGAGGTCGAATTCGATCACCGCCGTGGAGCGCACCAGCGCGCCGATCAGGTTCTCGTGTTCGCGGGAGGCCTCGATGGTGCGGGTCAGGTCGCTGGAAAAGATCGAAAAACACTTGATCCGCCCGTCCGCCGAGCGCACCGGTTGCAGGATCGAACGCAACCACGCTTCCTGGCCGGTACCGCGCAACAGACGCACTGCGCCGGCGAAGTGCTCGCCACGGGTCAACGCGTTCTTGAAGCGCAGCTGGAATTCATCGGATTTCACTTGATCCGGGACCAGATCGTCGATGTGTCGGCCAATCAGGTCGCCGCTCTTGTAATGCATTTCGCCAAGGAAGTTCTGGTTGACCGACTGAACCCGCCCGTTGCTGTCGAGGGTCAGCACCAGCATTTCGCTTTCCAGACTTTCCTTCACTTGCTGGAGGCTGGAGAGTTCTTCACGAAGAGCCGACAGCTCCTGCTTCAAGCGTTTATTGAACATGAGAAAGCACCGATGGACAGGGGTAGAAAGCGATATGCAGCCTAACCATCGGCCTTGGAAACATTTTCTTAAGCGTGCTTCAGGCTTGTCCTACAAAAAATAGTTACGACATGCCCGATCAATACGCGCCAGCCGCAGGACAGCCTGCGATTCTCGGCATCCGCGCACCGAAGTACGCCGCACTGCCCATGCCCACCGCGCCCATCACCGCACTGAACATCACGCAGATCCATGGGCTCCATGGCATCAGACCGATCAACAACAGCGGTGTGACACTCGCCCATGCGGCATAGGCAATGTTGTAGGTGAACGAGATCCCCGAAACGCGAATCCGCGCCGGGAACAGGCTGACCATCACCGATGGCACCGCGCCAACTACCCCGCAGGACAGCCCGGCCACCGCGTAGGCCAGGCCGATCCAGTCGCCGCCCATGATCAGGCAGGCATACAGCACGCCGATGCCCAGCGGCAGCAGCAGGCTATAGAGCATCACCGTGCGCCAGGCGCCGATGCGATCGACCAGCAGCCCGGCGAGCACGCAGCCGATGTTCAAGAACACGATGCCCAGTGCGCTCAAGGCGAAGGTATGGCTGGCGGTCATGCCAAAGGTTTTCTGCATCATGGTCGGGGTGATGACCACGAACACCACCACGGCCGAGGTCAGCACACAAGTGAGAATCATCGCCGGCAAAATGGCCAGGCGATGCTCGCGCAAGACCGTACGCAGCGGCAGTTCGCCGGCTGCCTCGCGCTGCGCCTGCATGGCCGTGAATACTGGGGTTTCGCTGAGCCAGCGACGCAGCCACACGCCAATCACCCCAAACACGCCGCCGAGCAGAAACGGGTAACGCCAGGCGTAATCGAGGATTTCCGCCGCAGTGAACGCCTGCGCCAGGAAGGTCGCGGTCAATGCCCCGATCAAATAGCCGAAGGTCAGCCCCGCCTGCAAGAAGCCCAAGGCATAGCCGCGGTGGGCAATGGGTGCGTGCTCGGCGACGAATACCCAGGCGCTGGGTACCTCACCGCCCACCGCCGCGCCCTGGAGGATGCGCAGGGCCAACAGCAGCAAGGGTGCGAAATAGCCGATTTGCGCGTAGGTCGGCATGATCCCGATCAGCAGACAGGGCAACGCCATCATCAGGATGCTCAGGCTGAAGACTTTCTTTCGCCCCAGACGGTCGGCGAAGTGCGCCATCAGGATGCCCCCCAACGGTCGCGCCAGGTAACCGGTGACGAAGATCCCGAAGCTTTGCAGTAATCGAAGCCACTCGGGCATTTCCGGCGGGAAGAACAACTGGCTGAGGGTCAGGGCGAAAAACACGAAGATGATGAAGTCGTAGATTTCCAGCGCCCCGCCGAGAGCGGCGAGCCCCAGGGTCTTGTAGTCCGAGCGGCTGAACGGCTTCGGGCGCGAATCGGTGTTAGTCATGTAAAGAACTCTGGCACAGGCAAAAACCAAGGCGCCCATGGTCTACGCAAATGCACCGGCGGACAACCCGTTAGACCAAAGTCCCATAGCCACGAAACAGCCCCGCAAAAGTCCTCGGCTTGAATTAATGTTGGCGCCTGTCCAGACGGGCGGTTACTGCCCCGAAGACCACTACAAACATAATAAATCCGAGGTACCCTCCCGTGGCCGCTGATATCGAAGATAGCCGCTCCGCCCGCTTTGCCCTGCGCTGTTCAAGTTTTGCCGAACGCTGGTTTCCCGACTCTTGGGTGTTTGCTGCCCTGGCGGTGATTATCGTGGCCCTGGCCACCATGGCGATGGGTGCCAAGCCCGCCGATGCCGCGGTGGCGTTCGGTGACGGCTTCTGGAGCCTGATCCCGTTCACCATGCAGATGGCGTTCGTGGTAATCGGTGGTTACGTGGTCGCCAGTTCGCCACCGGCGGTGAAGCTGATCGACCGCCTGGCGAAAATCCCGAAAAACGGCCGCTCCGCCGTGGCCTGGGTGGCGCTGATTTCCATGGTTGCTTCACTGCTGAACTGGGGTCTGTCGCTGGTGTTCGGCGGTTTGCTGGTGCGCGCTCTGGCCCGCAGAACCGATCTGAAGATGGACTATCGCGCCGCCGGTGCCGCTGTCTACCTGGGTCTCGGCGCGGTTTGGGCCCTGGGCCTGTCATCGTCCGCTGCGCAATTGCAGGCCAACCCGGCCAGCCTGCCGCCGTCGATCCTGTCGATCACCGGGGTGATCCCTTTCACCCAGACGATCTTTCTTTGGCAGTCCGGTGTGATGTTGCTGGCTCTGATCATCGTTTCACTGATCGTTGCATACGCCACCGCCCCCGGCCCGAACTCCGCACGAGACGCCAACGCCTGCGGGATCGACCCAAGCTTCAACCTGCCACCGCTGCAACCACGCACCCGCCCCGGCGAATGGCTGGAACACAGCCCGCTGCTGACGATTCTGCTGGTGCTGCTGGCAGCCGGATGGCTGTTCCATGAGTTCTCGACCAAACCGGCCATCAGCGCGATTTCCGGGCTGAACACCTACAACTTCCTGTTCATCATGCTGGGTGCGCTGCTGCACTGGCGTCCGCGCAGCTTTCTGGATGCCGTGTCCCGTGCGGTACCGACCACCACCGGTGTGTTGATCCAGTTCCCGCTGTACGGCTCGATCGCCGCACTGATGACTACGGTCAAGGGTGCCGATGCGCAGACCCTGGCGCACCACATCTCGACCTTTTTCGTCAGCATTGCCTCCCACGACACCTATGCCCTGCTGATGGGGGTGTACTCGGCGATCCTCGGCTTCTTCATTCCGTCCGGCGGCGGCAAGTGGATCATCGAAGCGCCGTACGTGATGCAGGTGGCCAATGACCTGAACTATCACCTGGGCTGGGCCGTACAGATCTACAACGCTGCCGAAGCCTTGCCGAACCTGATCAACCCGTTCTACATGCTGCCGCTGCTGGGCGTACTGGGGTTGAAGGCGCGGGACCTGATCGGCTTCTCGTTCGTGCAGTTGCTGGTGCACACGCCACTGGTGCTGTTTTTGCTGTGGGCACTGGGCACGACGCTGACGTATACGCCGCCGGTGATGCCGTGACCCAAATGGTGGTGATGACATAGAACCCTGTGGGAGCGAGCTTGCTCGCGATGACAATGTCACTGACATATTGATACTGAATGTGCCGACGCCATCGCGAGCAAACCCGCTCCCACTGTGGTTTCTCCCACATTAAGAATGCACGTTGCCTGACAGCTTTTTACCTCCCCCCTCTAGACCAACCGCCGCCTGCGGTTTCAGTATGTAGCACCCACGCCAACGGGAAACCACGCTGAAAAGGATCTGAGCATGCTAAAACTTACAGGACTGACTCTCGCGGCCCTCACCCTGAGCGCCGCTGCCCACGCCGATGTCGCCCTGAAACTGGGCAGTACCGAACGCGTTACCCGTCTCTTCGCCTATCCCAACAACTGCAACGTGATCTGCTTTCGCAACTGGACACTTGAACAGACCGTCGAGCATTACCTGACCCAAAGCGTGCAGCGTGATGGCTACACCGGGGCGAAGGTTCTGATCAAGACCGATAACAATCAGCTTTACGCCGAAATCAGCGGCGTACCCAACGGCTATGAAAAGCCTCTGGCCGCGCTGCTCGACGCCGGTGACCTGGCCTATAACGGCGCCAGCAAACTGAATGCCGATGGCAAGTGGGCGTATAGCTGGTACCTGTTCCTGCCGTTGGGCATGGCCCTGGAAAACCGCAAAAGCGTCGAACTGCTGCACTTCCCGCCAGACTATTCGCTGACCCAGGCCCAGGATTACCTGAGGTCCGCCACTACGGATCGCTGGGCCACGCTGCTTACTGCCAACGGCATCCCGGCCGGGCAGACGCCGGGCTACCAGACAATCATCGACATCGCCCCGATTGCCGCGCCGTCCAACGCGGGCAAAGACCTCGAAGGCGTCTACGGCTACTTCAAGGATTACCAGACCACCATGGTCAAGGAAGTCAGCCTGAACGCCAGCGGCGCAGCCCTGCCGATGGTCGCCTTCGGCGCACCGGTGCGTAACTGGATCAAAGAGCAATACGGGCAGACGGTGAACGTGTTGGGCCTGGTCCAGATCACCCCGGACAACGGCGTGAAAGTCCCCGTGCTGGGCTCCAACCATCCGAGCTACATTTGGTATGCCGCCGATCCGGCAAGCTACACCGGCAGTGACGCCCAGGCCAAGGCCGATGCGGCAGGTCTGAAAGTCATGGGTCAGGATTTGAGTGCTGCGTGCTGGCAGGCCGCCATGGGCCGCCAACCGGACAGCAATCCGGACGTTGAGCTCAATACCTGCAGGCAAACCTGGCAAGTGGCCCAGAAAGAAAAAACCTGCGAGCTGTTCTACACCTCGATCCGCAACCTGTCGCCCCAACAGGCTGTGGGCAAATGCGCGACAGCTTCGATCGTGTCCCAGCTCAAGCAGCTCAAGGCTCCGGCGCCAGCCACGGCGAAACCTGCTCCGCCGTTGTAACCCGATGAACGGCGAAAAATCTGTCACTTATGACAGTAGACCGCCCGTGGTATCTGCGAGAGGCTTGGGCTGAACCCATGTGCTGCTGTGCTGACAGGACCGTCGGTGCAAGGAAGTCGCAGCACCCAGCAGACAGGGATTGTTATGAAAGCTCACGCCCCTCAACGAAAACGCCCACAACCGCCGCAAGGTGTTTACCCCTTTTCGGAGCTGCCCGTTCACCTGGGATTTCCTTCCCTGGCCGACTTCGAAATCATTGAAAACGCCAAGGGCGAAGCCACGGGTATTGCCGCACGGCGCGAATTCCCGCGAATCACCCGTATCTGCCGGGCGTCGGGGCATTTGCTGCCCTACCGCTGCCGGCATACCCGCCAGCTCGCCCCGGGCATACACGTCTACGACCCGCGCTTCTGCGGACTGTTGCGACACTCCTGCGACCCCAATGTCTTTCTGGACTTGAGCGAGTTGTGGATATGGGCGCTGAAGGACATCAGCAAGGGGGACTGGCTGACCATGGACTTCGCCGCCACCGAAGACAAACTGCAACGCCAATTTGCCTGCCAGTGCGGCTCATACGAGTGCCGTGGCTGGATTACCGGCTACGACGAATCGCCAAACGCCGACGGCCAGGCGTTTCTGCAACGCTGGCGTCGGCAACATCATTATTGACGGGTATTACTGAGGGTCGACCGGACGCAGGCGGTACTGCGGCGGCAGTTGCTCGAAGCCGCTGATGGTAGTGTTCAGGCTTTTCCAGCGACCGTCCTTGATGCCGTAGATGCAACCGTGGACCGACAGGCTCTGCCCGCGGTGCCAGGCATTTTGCACAATGCTGGTATGGGCGACGTTGGCCACTTGCTGAATCACGTTGAGTTCGCAGAGGCGGTCGACCTGTTCCTCTTCGGTGGCCAGTTTGGCCAGCTCTTCGCGCTTCTCGTAGTAGAGATCGCGAATCGAACGCAGCCAGCCGTCGATCAGGCCGAACTGGCGATCCTGCATCGAAGCGCGCACACCGCCGCAGCCATAATGGCCGGTGACAAGGATGTGTTTGACCTTCAGTACATCGACCGCGTACTGAATCACCGACAGGCAGTTGAGGTCGGTGTGCAGCACGACGTTGGCCACATTACGGTGTACGAACAGATCGCCCGGCAGCATGCCGACGATCTCGTTGGCCGGCACCCGGGCGTCGGAACAACCGATCCACAGGAACTCTGGGGTCTGTTGGCGAGCCAGCTTGGCGAAGAAGTCAGGATCTTCCTCCTTGATCGCAGCGGCCCAACGCTCGTTGTTATCAATCAGATCTTGTAATTCGTTCATGCTTTGAAGCCTCAAGAATGATGCGCAGCTTTGACTGACAACCGTCCGTCGGGGTCACGCGCGAAAATGCAGATGCTCTCCTGATTCGGAATACGGGGCTCCATGCCGGTGGAATTCTCGGTAGCCACGGGGGTCAACCGTAGTAGGGACTACAGTATGAGGAATTGCCATGAATGATTCACGACGTCCGTACGATGCGGTGCAACCGGAACCCGTCGATGACAACGAAGACCGCATGGGCTCGGTGCGTGAGTTGGATTTCGACGAAGAAGAACCCGGCACCAGAATCGGTGACGAACTGCCGGAAAAGGAGCGCGAGCAACTGCTGCCGCGCAAGCGCGGAAGTGAAGCGGGCCTGACCGCTGCCGCGACCGGTGACCATCAACCTACCGATGACGATCTGAGCCCGGAAACCCTGATCCGCGAGGACGGCGCCCGGGATGCCCACGAGGCGGGCAATGATAGCCGTGCGGATTGGGACCTGAGCATCGTCGACGAGGACGAGATCGGCGGTGGCAATGGCCTGGATGAGGCTGAACTGGCTCAGCGCGATCCGATGGACGGCAAGCGATAATTTTTTAGTGCCTGTTCAGCCGCCTTCGCGAGCAAGCCCGCTCCCACAGGGGGAATGCATTCCAAATGTGGGAGCGGGCTTGCTCGCGAAGCTTTTGAGGCTCAATCCACCAAAGTGCAGGCCATGACCACCGCATCTTCGCGCCCGCCCACTGCCGGGTAGTAATCCCGACGCCGGCCGATTTCGTTGAAGCCATAGCGTTCATACAGCTTGAACGCCGCGGTATTGCTGTCGCGCACTTCCAGGAAACACTCCCGGGCGTCTGCCTTGTAGGCGATCGACATCAAATGCTCAAGCAATGTCAGCCCCAGGCCACGCCCCTGGTTTTCCGGCTTGACCGTAATGTTGAGCAGGTGCGCCTCGTCGAGGATGATCTGCACCACACCGTGGCCGACCTGTTGCTGACCTTCGAACATCAGCCAGATCTGATACTTGCCCAGGCCATCGAGGAAAATCCCGCGGGTCCAGGGATGGCTATAGGCCGCATATTCGATTTTCAGTACAGCTTCCAGGTCCGCCTCGGTCATCGGGCGAAACGATACAGCGTCACTCATTCGATTCTTTCCAGCGCGCCATCAGCCGACGCATGGCTTGCCAGACATCAGCCTTACGCTGTGGCTCTTCCATTAATAATTCCAGGCCCGGCACCGCCCAGGCCGAGCCCAGGCCTTCGATCTGCAATTCGCGATTGAACGCCTCGGCATCCGCTTCGCCGGCAAATCGCACCGCAGGCAAGCCGATCAGCCACAAGCAGGCGCAGGGCGTTTCTTCCATGCGCACCGAGAGAAAACCTTGCACGAAGTCGCGGGCCGCTTCCGGGCCCTGATCCATCGTGCCACGCACCAACAGCGGCCAACGCACCGGCTCACCGACGATCTGCGGGCTGTCCGGCAGACCTGCCGCGCGCAGCATGTCCTTGAGCAGCAGGTAGGCAGGATCGCGAGTCTGGAAGGATTCACCTGTGGGTAACTCCACCAGCAGCAGGCAACGCCCGGCCCGCAATAATTGCAGGGCGAAACGCGGGGGCGGCACGATGGGTGCCTTGACCACGGCTGGCGTCTCTTCGGCCTCTTCCACCGGTTTCGCGCCGGTGCGGGTGCTGGCCAGCGATGGCCGTGGCACCTCGATCTTCACCCGCTCGGCCGGCTTGACCACAGGCGCCACGGGCGTATCGGCCACAACAGCGGGCACGACAGGCGCGACCACAACCGGCTCGGGAATCTCCAGCAGCTCGGGCCGCGACGGCGCGGCAAAGGGCAATTCGGTGCGCGGCAGCCAGTTGACCACCTGCATGGCGGCCAGATAAGCGCGACGACGGGACTCGATAAGCAAAGGTCGGCCACTTGTGGATAACTAAAGTGCGCTGATTCTACCGCCGTTCGCTGAAGATCGCCCGCAGTTGATCGATGCACCTTACCGAAAAGAAGGCGACAGTCCGTCCCGAGAGTGAATCGCATTGCCCCCGATGCAGTACAATCGCGGCTTTTAATCGCCAACCAGCCGGCCATTCCGATGATCGAACCCAAGCGCGTCTTGCGCGCCCTCGCTGAACACTGGGCACTTCTGGAGCCACTGTGCGAGCACTTCGACCAAGGCACACTGAGCCTGAACGAACTGCGCACGCAACTGGCCGCCCAGCAACTCGACAGTACGCCGCAGGACATCACCAGCCTGCTGGATGTGTGGATTCGCCTCGACATCCTGGTTCCCGTGGCCAAAAGCCCGAACCGTTTCGAGCTCAATGCGCAGATTCACGACTTCCTCGCCTATCTGCGCCGTGAACACCGTCTGGGCCTGTGCCTGGAGATCGAAGCCTACCTGCGCCACCTCGAGCGTCTGGCCGGTTATATCCAGGACGCATTCGATATCCGCGACGGCAACGACCTCGCCCGCCAATTGCGCCTGCTCGACATGCGCGTGCGTGACGTGCTGAAAAAACTCGATAACGACGAACAGGCACTGGTGGCCGTCGCCGAACGGGCGAAAACCAGCGACCGGCAGATTCCGTTGCGCCAGCGTTACGCCGAAGTGCTGGCGACCTGGGACGAATACGTCGAGCCGATGATTGATCTGGTGAACGCCGACGGCGCCTTCGAACAAGGCGTGCGCAAGGTCGAAACCGTCCTGCTGAAGATGCTCAGCGAACAGCAGCGCCTCGGCCACCTGGTCGACGACGACATGTTGCTGCGCACCCACGCGCGCATCCTCGAAATGCAGACCAGCGCCCAGCTGACCCTGCGTCACGCCCGCGAGCTGCTGCTGCCGCTGCGCGAAGAGGCGCGCCGGCACAACGCCGTGACCCGTGGCGCCGCATTGGCCCTGTCGATGATCCGCCGCAAAGGCATCGACGCCGTGCCGCAAGCGGCGATGCCGATGTTCACTCGCCCACAGAGCACCTTCCTCGGCAGTGCCAGCCAGGTCGAAGCCTACGTTTATGCCCTGGCTCGCTTCGAACCGAAACCGGCGCGCTTCCCCAAGGCTCACAAGACCCAGAAAGGCGAAGCGCCACGGGCGCCACGCACCGTTCGGGAAATGCTCGAACGCTGCGAAGACGCCCTGCCGATGCCGGACCTGATGACCTGGCTGCTGGAGCAGGAACCGGACGGTGCCACCGACGAACTGTTGTACTGGTTCTCGCGCCTGTCGCGGGAAAAACGCTTCAAGCGCGAGCGCCTGGAACGTCGCGAATACCATACTCACGAGCACCAGGTCAGCCTGCGCTCCTTCGCCCTGCTCTCGGTCAGCGACACCGCCGCCGAGGATTCTGCGAGCACTCCCTATGCATCTTGATCTATCCGAACTGTCCCAGCTGGCGCCGATCTTTCGCGAGCTGTTCAAGGGTTATCACGTCAGCCGCCGCGATCCGGAGCTGTACGCGCAGTTGTCGAACTTCCAGGACCAGTACCGCACGCTGTTCAAGGCCCTGGGCTTTGAACTGGTCTGCGACACCCGTGGCTTCTACTACTTCGTGCCGGACCTCGCAGCGGCGGCGGTGAACAAGACCGCCCAGCGTCTGGCGCTGTTCACCTTTATCCTCGTCGAGCACCTGGCCGATCAGGGCCGCGACCCGATCGCCGTGCTCGACGGCGGCAGCCTCGGTCGCGATGAATTGCCGTCGCTGCTGGAAAAGTACCGCGACCTGTTCATCCAGGCCGAAGTGCAGACCCAGGACGAGCTCGAAGAAAAGATCATGCGCCGCATGACTCAGCTCGGTTTCGCCAGCGAAGAGAACGGCGTCTACCGTTTCCTGCCGCCGATGCACCGCTTCCTCGATGTGTGCCTGTCGGTGCAACAGGACCGCGATCTGGCCGCCAGCCTGCACAGCGTCCTGCCGTTGCCGGTACCGGTGCTGATCGACGAAGACAGCGACGAAAAGCTGTTGCAGACCGATGACCCGCTCGACCTCGCGGGTTTTGAAGACGAAAGCGAAGAAGACGCACTGGCCCGCGCCATCGCCGAAGAACAGGAGCTCGACGCATGAGCAAGGAACGTTACGGCATCCGCCGCTTTGCCCTTTTGAACACCGCCGGCTACAGCCTCGGCCTGTTCCCGCTGGAAGAGCCGCTATCGGTATACGGCGCCAACAACCTGGGTAAATCCGCCTCGATCAACGCCCTGCAGTTCCCGATCCTGGCGCGCATGTCGGACATGAGCTTCGGCAAGTACAGCCTGGAGCAGTCCCGGCGCTTCTACTTCGCCTCGGACACCAGCTACATCCTGGTAGAGGTGAACCTGCCCCACGGCCCCCACGTGATCGGTGTGGTCGGTCGCGGCCCGGGCGGCGGCTTCGGTCACCAGTTCTTTGCCTATGCCGGCAAACTGGACCTGGCCCACTACCAGAAAAACGACACCTGCCTGCGCCAGAAAGAACTGTTCACCAACCTTGAGCGCGAAGGCTTGAAAGCCTACGAACTCAAGCCGGACGAACTGCGCCGCCTGCTGGTTGGAGGTCACACTTCGATCCCGCTGGACCTGACGCTGATCCCGCTGCGTTCCACCAGCGAGCAGAGCCTGAAGACCTTCCGCGCGCTGTTCATCAACCTGCTGCACATGCGCGAAATCACCGCGGCCAAGCTCAAGCAGCTGTTCCTCGATGCCTTCGAGCACAGCCTGCGTTCCGGCAGCGTCGACTACATCGCCGCGTGTGAAGAAGCGTTCCGCGATGTACGACGCATGGAGCAGGACTACAACTCGCTGGTCGCCGCCGGCCCGCTGGTCGAAGCCCTGGCCAACGGCGTGAAGCAACGCGACATCCTGCGCGGCAAACTGCACCGGATCTCGCCGCTGCTCGACTCCTTGCTCGGCACCTGGTCGGACTACGCCAGTGCGCGCAAGGAAGAGCTGACCATTCAGGCCGAGCACTACCGCAACGAGCAGGATGCCCTGCAAAACGACCAGCGCGGTGGCACCCAGGAACTGATGCGTCTGGAACGGGAAATCACCGGCATCCAGCGCTGGCTCGGCGAATTGTCGGTGCTCAAGCATCGCTTTGCCCTGGTCGATGACGTCAAGGTGCTGGAGCAGCAGCTGCTGGCCGCCAAGGACGCTCACGATGAACTGGCCGGTGCGCTGGCACAGTCCCGCCAGTTCAGCGCGGAAGACCTGGACGAGCGCCTGCGCGACCTGGAAAAACGCCTGAAGTCGGTCAAGCAGCAGCTCGATCACGCCGACAACAACAGCTACGCCCGTCTGCGTGAAGAATTCTCGCAGCAAGACGTCGAACGCCTGATGCGCCTGTTCAACAGCGCACTGTTCAGCCTGCCGCTGGGTGAACACGGCATCACCCTCGACGACGACGGCGAGTGGGTCAAATCCGTGGAGCTGATCCTCGACGGTTTCAAAGGCGAACGCTTCGAAGTGCCGGGCCTGTCCATCGACATCTCGCACATCGAACCACCGGCGCTGCAGGCCCTGGCTGACCGCGCAGCCCTGCGCGACCAGAAGGAGCGCCTGGACAAAGAACTCAAGCAACTGAAGACCCAGCAGGCCGTGGCGGCCGACCGCGCCGCGAGCAAGACCCAGACTGAAGTGCTGTACCAGCAAGTGCTGGATGCGCAGAAAGCCCTGGAAGATTTCCGTCGCGCGCAAACCCTGAGCGCCGAGGAAGGCGACAAGCTGGAACAGATGGCACAGATGGAAGCCGCACAGGACGAATTGAAGCGTTCCAGCGATGCCTTCACCGAGCGCGTCCAGCAACTGTCGGCCAAGCTGCAGCTGGTCGGCCGGCAGATCGGCGACATGGAAGCCAAGCAACGCACCCTCGATGACGCCCTGCGCCGTCGCCAGTTGTTGCCGGCGGACCTGCCGTTCGGCACACCGTTCATGGACCCGATCGACGATTCCATGGACAACCTGCTGCCACTGCTCAACGACTATCAGGACAGCTGGCAAGGCCTGCTGCGGGCCGACGGCCAGATCGAAGCGCTGTACGCCCAGGTACGCCTCAAGGGCGTGGCCAAGTTCGACAGCGAAGACGATATGGAGCGTCGCCTGCAACTGCTGATCAACGCCTATGCGCACCGTACCGACGAAGCCCTGACCCTGGGCAAGGCTCGCCGTGCCGCCGTGACAGACATCGCCCGGACCCTGCGCAACATCCGCAGCGACTATGACAGCCTCGAACACCAACTGGCACTGTTCAACCGCGAGATCAACAAACGCCAGGTCTCCAACCTGCAAAGCTTCCGCATCGTGCTCGCACCGAACAAGGAAGCGCTCAAGCACATCGACCAGATCATTCACAGCGCAGGTCAGTACGAAGAAGGCGAAACCCTGTCGGTCTTCGATCTGAGCCAAAGTGCCGAGCAGGACAACAAGAACGAAGAGGCCAAGGAATACCTGGCGCGGCTGGTGGCGGCCAACCACAACCAGCTCGGCCTCAAGGACTTGTTCGAACTGGCGTTCGAGATCACCAAGGTCAACGGCCAACCGGTGATCCACACCGACATCGACGGCGCGGCGTCCAACGGCACCACCATGACCATCAAGGCGCTGACCAACATGTACTTGTTGCTGCACTTGATGGACCGTGACCAGGCCGGTCGCGTGCGCCTGCCGTACTACCTCGACGAGGCGGCGGACATCGATGAGAAGAACCAGGCCGCATTGCTGGAAACCAGCCTGCAACTGGGCTTCGTGCCGATCCTGGCGAGCGTGAAGCCGCAGGTCTGCGCCAGTGTCGCCATCGACCTGGAGGGTGGCAGCGGCCCGGCCGGTATCTACATCGATGAGGCGGACTGGAAGTACATCCGTCGTCACGATCAGGTAAGGGCGACGATCAACGAACAAGCGGATGAACCGGAGCTGGATGCGGTCTGAGGCTTGAATCGAAGGCAATAAAAAGGCCGCGGTCCAATGGATCGCGGCCTTTTTCATAGGTGTGTCATTTAGCTTTGCAGTGAACTTCAGAGCCTCTTCGCGGGCAAGCCCGCTCCTACATTTGATCGCATATCTTCAGGAACAACCCAGCCCCCCTGTGGGAGCGGGCTTGCCCGCGAAGGCGTCATCACAGACGCCAGAAAACTACTTACCGAGTGAAATCTTCGGCGCCCAGCCCAGCCACTCCTCTTCGAACTTGTCGAACAGCGCGAACGTCTGCTCCGGTCGCGCCGGGCTACCCATGCGCTCGCCATCCGGCGTGGCAAAGGCGACACCGCCTTGAATCATCGTCTCCAGTGATTCAGTACGCACCGTTGCACCTTTGAACAGGCCGACATCGAAGTCGAAACCGCTGGTGTTCCAGAATCGTGTACCGCTGCGTACCAATGGCGCGTACTTCGGCTCGATCAGGATATGGATCAGCACGCGATCAGCGGTCTGGCCCAGTTCATAACCGGTCACCTTGCCCACGGTGATTTCGCGATACGTCACCGGCACCCCGGCCTTCAGCGAACCGCGACGTGCCGCGCTCAGCACCAGACTCAATCCCGCTTCCTGCTTGGCAGTTTCGGGCGCGGCGGCCAAAACGACAAAGTTCTTCTGCGGTCCCAGGTTCTTCGGCGCCGGTTGTACCTCGATGTATTGCCCGGTCACCAGGGTTTCGAGGTTGGACGTCTTGATCAGGCCCAGTTCAGGCTTGACCACCCAGAACTGACTGCCGACCCGGGCAATGCGCTCTGGCACTTCGGTAATCCGCGCGGTCAACAGCACCGATTGCAGGTCCTCGCTGAGATCAACATCCTCCACCTTGCCGACATCCAGCCCCTTGAAACGAATCGGAGTGCCGGTACGCAGGCCATCAGCGCGATCAAGCTTGAGCGTGATGACTTCGCCCTTCTGCGTAGCGTCTTCATGGTTCGCGAACAGACGGAAACGTGGAATACGCTTCTGCAACGGGGCGTTGTCCTGCGGGGTCTCGAAGGCAATGCCGCCGGCCATCAAGCTCTGCAACGACTCGCTTTTAACCTGGACCCCGCCGGTCAGTCCGCCCGTGAGGGTGATGCCACTGGCGTTCCAGAAGCGCGTCGAGGCGTTGACCAGGCCTTCATATTCCTTCTCGATGTGTACGCCAATGATCAGTTGTTTCTTTTTGCGGGAGAACTGATAGCTCTGTACGGAGCCGACTTTGACCTGCTTGTAGAGAACCGGGCTGCCGACTTCCAGCGAACCGAGGTTTTCCGTGAACAAAACAAGGTGCAGGCCCGGTGCACGCAGATCCAGCGGCGGTGCCTTGGCCCGGGCTACAAACTCCCGCTGTGGCGCCGAACCCTTGTCGCCAGGCCGTACAGCGATGTAGTTACCTTTGACCAACGCCTCGAGACCGGTAATCCCCGCCAGGGAAATCGACGGTTTCACCACCCAGAACTGAGTGCCTTCGACCAGGTAATCCTCGGCCAATGGGTCCATCGTCAACTCGGCGGTTGCGCCAGACAGATCCGCATCGACCTTCAGCGTTTTCAGGCTGCCCACCTGAATACCCTTGTACATCACCGGTGTGCGACCGGCCTGCAAGCCGTCGAAATCACTGAGCTTGACCTTCACCCGGATACCGGCGGCGGCGGCGTCAAAGTCTTCATAGAGTCTGAACGGCAGGCTCGGATCGGTAGGCGGACTGTCCTTTCGGTTTTCGGGTGTGGCGAACGCAATACCACCGGCGACGATGCTGGCCAGGGACTCACTGCGGACCTTCACACCCGACAGATTGGCGTCGATGCTGATGCCGCTGGCATTCCAGAAACGTGTGTGTTTGCGCACCAGTTTGGCGTAAGTCGGCTCAATGAAGACCTTGAGCTCGACAGTGTTCTGGTCCTCGGACAATACATAGCTTTTGATCTGGCCCACTTTGATCTGTTTGTAAAACACCGGACTGCCACGGTTCAGCGAGCCCAGGCGGTCGGCCTTGATAGTCAAGTGCAGACCGGGCTGGGCATCGGAGAGCGGCGGTTCCTGGGCCAGGGCCTTGAACTTGCGGACCGGCTCGCCTTCCCCCGGGCTGATGGCGACATAGTTACCTGAAACCAGCGTCTCGAGACCGGTAATCCCTGCCAGCGTCACGCTCGGCTTGACCAGCCAGAAACGCGTGCTGGTTCGCAGGTATGGCTCTACGTCCTTGTTCATTTCGATGCTGGCGATCACGCCTTTGGAACTGCCTTCGTCATCGAGCTTGAGACTTTTGACCTTACCGACCGACATGCCTTTATAGACAACTTCGGTCTTGTTGGCCTGAATGCCCTCGCCGCTCTCAAAACGCACCTGAATCTCGATACCGGTCTCGTTATAGGCACGCCAGCCGAGCCAGCCGCCAATGATCAAGGCGATCAGGGGCAACACCCAAATGGCAGACCAGTTCGAAGCCGGTCGGGTTTTCGCTACAGGCAAATCAGTCATGGTCGTCGTCCGACTCCGTGTTATCCCAAATCAGTCGGGGATCAAAAGTTACCGCGGCAAGCATCGTCAGAATCACCACCGTGGCGAAAGCGATGGCGCCAAGATTGGCTTCGATGCTGGCAAGCCGCCCAAAATTCACGACCGCCACGAGGATGGCAATCACAAAGATATCGAGCATCGACCAGCGGCCGATGAATTCAATGAAACGGTACATCCAGATACGCTGGCGAGCCGAAAGGGGCTGACGGCGCTGCACGGAAAACAGCAGCAGAGCGATGCCCACCAGCTTGAACGTGGGCACCACGATACTGGCGATAAACACCACGGCCGCAATGGGGAACATTCCGTAGTGCATCAGTTCGATCACACCTGCCATGATCGTGCTCGGCGCACCTTTGCCCAAGGAGTTCACGGTCATGATCGGCAGCAAATTGGCCGGTATGTAAAGAATGGCGGCGGTAATCAGCAATGCCCAGGTGCGCACCAGACTATTCGGGCTGCGGGCGTGTACCAGCGCCCCGCAGCGCGTACAGACTTGCTCATCGGTATCAGCTTCCTGCCTGTTCAATTCATGACATTCCTTGCAAATCAGAATGCCCGCATCAATCGCCCGCATGGGCATCCTCTCCTGATAACGCTTGCCAGATCTGGTGTGGAGACATTACGACCTCCAGCCAGACTTGAATCAGCAACAAACCAATGAAGCACACCAGGCCGAGGCCTACGGTGATGGCTGCCATATCTGCCAGTTTTACGATCGCTACCAGTACGCCCATGAAGTAAACCTCGAGCATCCCCCATTCGCGTATATGGTGATAAATGCGATAGAGCAGCAAGCCGTAGCTGCGTCCGACATCAAAACGGATACTCAACAATACGGTCAGTTGGCACAGCAGCTTGAGCAGCGGGATCCCCATGCTGCACAGGAATACAATCACTGAAACGCTTTGCATACCCGTGTCAAAAAGGGCGACAACGCCGCTCCAGACAGTGTCTTGCGAAGACTGCCCGAGTAGATTGAGCTGCATGATGGGTAAAAAGTTCGCCGGAATAAACAACAACAAGGCGGCTATGACAAGGGCGAGACTGCGCTGTACGACGTTGTACCGATTGGCATAAAGCTCGTAGCCACAGCGCGGGCACATGGCTTTTTCGCCATGGGCGAGTTCGGGTTTACGCATGAGCAAGTCGCACTCATGGCAGGCAACCAGATTTTCCAGTGGTATTTCTGACAGCTCTTTGGCGTCAACCGAATCCGGCATAAGCGCTCTGACTCTGAAAAAGTTGGACCTATTCTAGTGTCCCGGGACAAAAATAACTGCGCCAATTTGTGCTTGATTGATCGTGCTTTTTCTACGACAAAAACAAAACCCCTACCTGCATACGCAGATAGGGGTTTCGGAATTTAATCTTGACGATGACCTACTCTCACATGGGG